>QIAA01000280.1 GCA_003224905.1 Acidobacteriota bacterium | reverse complement strand
CGAACATTAGATGGTCCATTAGCTTACTTTGCCTGGCTGGGCGTTCACCTGGCGCTACTGAGTGGAATGCGGAACAGGATCGAAACGCTGTGGAATTGGGGCTGGTCCGCCTTAACGCACGACCGAGCGGCTAGAATTATTATAGAGGGTAAGGATGATGAGGTGAAGCACACCTCATAGCCCGATCGGGGCATTAAACAGCGAGACTGAGGGTTCAATAGCGAAATATCCGACCGCCGCACCAGTCAATCGAATGGGAATAAAATTCATTCTGAGGCGTGCAAAGATCTAGATCGGAGAAATGTATGGCTCAGCTAGAACCGGAGCGATTCCAGTTTACAAGTGCTGACAGCCTTTCCATTGCGTGCGTCAAATGGATTGGTCGTCACCATGTTCGGGGAGTTGTTCAAATTGCCCATGGACTCGGCGAGCACATGGGCCGCTATGCGGCACTAGCTGAGACGTTGGTGCAAGGAGAATTTGTCGTTTACGGCAACGATCACCGTGGTCATGGCCTGACAGCAAAACCTTCAGGAAATTTTGGTGACTTTGGACCCGGCGGCTTCGATCAACTCGTGGAGGACATGGTCTCTCTGAGAGTCATCGCGAAAAAGGAGCACCCGGGCAAGCCATACATTCTGCTAGGGCACAGCATGGGTTCTTTCGCGGCGCAGCAATTTATCCTCGACCATAGTCATTCAATCGATGGCTTGGCGCTTTCCGGGTCCAGCATTCTGGACGGCTTGGCTCGCCTCAGTCAGTCGACATCGGCAGGAGAGGATCCGATGAAGTTGATCAATGCTTCTTTTGAACCCGCGCGCACGCCTTTCGATTGGCTTAGCAGGGACAACGCGGAAGTGGATGCCTTCATCGCCGATCCGCTCTGCTTTCCGTCGCTTAAACCTGAATCAATGGAGTCCTTCTTTTACGCGTTTCCGCGGCTTGCCGATCCTAAACAGATCCGCAAGGTGCGAGGGGAACTCCCCATCTACATTTTCTCCGGGAGCGAAGATCCGGTCGGACAGAAGTTGGAGGGAGTGCGTGCGCTCATGGACCGCTATCGCGCCGCGGGTATTACATCGATGTCTCACGATTTTTATTACGGAGGTCGGCACGAAATGCTTCACGAGCTAAATCGCCGTGAAGTTTTCACAAATCTGCTCGTCTGGATTTCCGGCATCCTGGGAAGGGCATCGTGATGCATGTCGATGTTGTGACTCTATCGGCCCCGGCCCACGCGCCGCGTCGAGTTTTCAGAAACCGAGCTACCGAAAAGCGGCTCCGGCAAGATACTGAAAAGGATTTTGCGTGAGCGCTTTTGGGATCGTCAAGATCGGGCCGTAAGTTGACGTATATAGGTCGGCAAGAGCAATGAACTCGGCAGTTAAAATTACTGGAGTGAAGTGCCAGCAGGTTAGCAACTGCCAGCCCGTTGGCAGTTGTCCATCGTCACCTGTCTTTGATTTCGCAACTGATATGTAACTGTTCTCAAGCAGTTTCCGGCGCAATCCGAACATTTCATCGGTCGGCATAACAATTGCCTTTGATCGGGGCAATGCAGAAAAACAGAACCTAATAAAACCAAAAACAAGGAGAAAATCATGGCAACGAAACGTAGCGAAAAAGGACTGTTGACCCCAGACAACTGCGTGGTGGCGATTATCGATCTTCAACCCCAGATGATGTTTGGCGTCGGCAATTTCGACCGCCAGACGATCATCAACAATAACGTCGGGCTTTTAAAGGCCGCAAAGGTCTTCGACGTGCCCGTCGTGCTCAGCACGGTGGAAACCAAAAGCTTCAGCGGCAACATGTGGCCGCAGATCCAGGCGATCTATCCGGATCAGACGCCCATCGAGCGGTCGTCGATGAATTCCTGGGACGACAAGAACTTTGTCGCCGCCATCGAAAAGAGCGGCAAGAAAAAAATTGTTCTGTCCGGGCTGTGGACTGAAACCTGCGTGACGTTGCCGGCGATACAAGCGATTCACGACGGTTATGAAATCTATGTCGTCGAAGACTGCTGCGGCGACGTGAGCCAACTGTCGCACGAGAACGCCATGAAGCGCGTGATCCAGGCCGGTGCCAAGCCCGTCACGTGGCTCATGGTAATGCTCGAGTGGCAGCGCGATTGGGCGGCGAAAGATACATACGATGCGGTGATGGACATCGTGAAGACGCATTGTGGTGCTTACG
>QIAA01000279.1 GCA_003224905.1 Acidobacteriota bacterium | reverse complement strand
TTTGGTACTTTGGCCACTGCCTCTCCTATTTGAACGGTTACTATCGGCATTACGGCGGCAATCCCGACGAGGCGATTGCGTGGGGAGTGAGCACCTACGAAAAACTCTACAACTGGACTTGGTTCTTCAACGGTTACCACGCGGAGCATCATTTCCGGCCGAAGGTGCACTGGACACGGATGGAGGCCCTTCGCGATCAGATTATCGAGCAGCAACGGGCGGCCGGAGTAAGGGTGATCAAGGTGCCACATGCTCTCGGCTTTCTTGAGGGAGGTGTGCCGGCTCCCGAGGAATCCCGGCAACTCCAGTCCAAGCCGGTTGGTTAGGTTTGTCAACGTCGACAGCCTTAGAAAGCCGCGACATCCTTAAGAACGGGGCGGCGGATTAGCAACATTTAAGTCATTGGCTGACCCAGCGGCAGATTATCACACGATGGATAAGGTGTTACTCGCGGTAGCCTCAACACTAGAAGCGGTCACCGGACTTGCGTTGCTCATCGCTCCAACCACGATTAAACTCTTAGGAACGGATGTTTCCGGTCCGGCGCTCGCAATTACTCGCGTGGCTGGGTTTGGCTTGTTATTATTCGGGATTGCTTGCTGGCCCCGCGTCGAAGCAACCATGCCGCGCCTCCTAGCGATGCTCATTTACAATGTGTTGACGATTGTTTGCCTTGGATACCTGCGCCTTAGCAGTGAATCAGTCGGGGTACTTTTGCTGCCAGCCATTGCAGTCCACGCTGTCCTGGCAATTCTATTTGTCGGAGCCTGGCTTAAGCATCGAACCACGTGAATGGCTTGAGCCAACTGACGCAAGCACGGCCGTGAGATTCGGATAACGAATGCCTATTCGTCTCGTTATGGCCCCCAGCGCAAGATCAAAGAATCAGGAAGCTCTTCCGCAGTAGTTACCTCCGTGACGCATCGGACGGAAGCGCTTCAGGCAGCCCAACACGAATCAGTTTTGAGAAATCAAGAGAGTCGTTGGCTGCACGGGCGCGGGCGTCGATTAGGCTTCTGGCCTTCAACTCGGCAAAGGGAAGCCCGCCGGTCACCAAGCCTCCGTCTCGATACAACAATTCGTCGCCCTTGCCGTTGAGCAGGATCCGCCAGTCCCATGGTATCCTTTCTTTGCTGGGATGCTGGCTACGGATGGTCGTGGTGCAGTTGGTCGTGATGGCGTTATACCAGCGCGGCTGAGTGCGCAGTGTATTGAGGGAGTGTACATATTCGAGGAACCGCTCGCGCGCCCGGTTGGGCGGAGCGGTCAGATGGTAAAGGTAGATGTCCTCGTGCCGGTAGTTGGTGCGCAAACGGATCACATCGCGCTCGTCAGAGATTAGGTAGATGAGTGCATACTGGCGATAGAGTCCGCCGATAGTAGAATAAGTCTGGCCGACGGTCTTTCGCGTTTCGATGGAAAAGCAGAGCGGCGGTGCGTCTGCGAATTGGAAACTGACGATCGGATGCGCAATCCATGGCGAACCCCAGTAATCGATGGCGAGATCAATGCCGGTGATCTGCGATAGCCGCACGGTGCGCGTTTCCCAGTGCGGCGTGTAATCGGTATCGGTGCGATAATCGCAGTTGCGAACATTGTGAAAAGTGAATTCATCGCCATTAATGTCCGCCCACGCCAACTCCGCCACGTCAGGTTGCCAGTTGCCATTATTGCTCGGTTTCAGTGTGAGCCACCAGATCAGCACCAGCGCGAAGGCCAGGAAGACGGCACCCAGCTTTCTTACTGCGCCGTGGAGAAAAACGATCGCCGCGATGATTGCGGCAGCAAACGCCCACGCGACAATTGGTTTCCCCGCGGGAAAGTCGTAGTGCAGCGCGCCGAATGCCCACGCAGCGCAGCCAAGCGCAATCACCCAGGCAAGCGTCCACGCGAAAGCACGCAGCGCGCGCCAGATCATTTTAGGGCTCCACGCAGCGGATGCATCGGAAGTATCAGAATCGAAGAACTTCGCGGCAATGGCGGCAGCCAATTCGCACGCTCACCGGGAAGCTTGAGCAATAGTCGTTGCCGGTTTTGAGCTGCCGCTGCTTCTAAGATGTAAACGCAGAATCCGATCAAGCTCGGCAATTGTTTGCGGGAGCGCGCACGATCCGTGTGGGCCCGGAACGATCAGCTCGGATTGTGCACCATCGAGATGGGAGCTCCAGTAAGCTACCACGCCATCACTGCAGTTCGGGCAGTGGTCCTTCCCGCGGTCGCCGATGATCGAGTGATAGGGAACGCTGATCCGCGCTTCATTAATTACCGGCAAAGCCGGGCTTGTAGGCTTCAGACCCGTGATACTGTTGGGCAGACGCTTGGAACTTCCCGTGATTTGCGCGATGTCCGCGCTGGTGAGCGAGTCCATCATGACTGCGGCCAGCCTGGTCGGAAGCGTAATCAGGCTAATTCCAATTTTTCCGATTCCATTGCTGGCCAGATCGCTCCCACGATGCGGAGTACAAATAAAGACAACACGCTTTATCCGGGGATTCGCGCGAAACTTTATCGCGCGAACAATCAAACTATTCCCG
>QIAA01000277.1 GCA_003224905.1 Acidobacteriota bacterium | reverse complement strand
AGCAAGCTCATGTGCCAACACCATCGCCAGGGAAGCCTCATCGGGGAGTACATCCAGCAAGCCCCGGCTCACAACAATGGTATGTCCGATAGTGAAGGATTCCAGCGGGCTCGTCAGCAGTACACGGCAACGTACATCCGGAATGATCTCCAGATTGTTGGTGATGATCAGATTATTGACCACGGTCTTTAAGATCTTGTCCACGTCGCCTTGGGGTGCAAGTAGGCCGACTTTTTGGAGATGGTCGACTGCATTATCCTCTGCCAAGCGTTCCCACATGCGTTGCGCTTCCACCGGGCCAGCGTCGCTGGCGGATTCACTTCGATCCTGGGCGGTTTCCACTTGTATCTCAGTCAATTCTTGATCGTGTTTCAATCGTTCCACATCGTAACCCCACAGCCTTGTTTGAGCTTTCAGGTACAAGCCGTGAAATGGGGCAGTGATGCGCTTGCTGTCCGACTCCTCGATATAAATGTATGTGGGCAGCCATACACCTGGTTGCAGGTTCAAGCGCCAGCTGTCAAAGTGCAGGTAGTATGAATAACGTGAATGTGGCGTGTAAGTGCCGTTGAAGCGCACGATGTTGAAGTCCCGGTCCTCAACCCAGATTCTTCCTGTGAATAGCCCCTTGGGTGACGACTCTTTGGGTTGAACATCCACTACGACGCAGCGCACGTCACCAAGGAATTCCTGGCGCACGAAATTGAAGTAGTAATTGTTCTTCTGAAAATCTGCGTCGAGCATCACCATTTGGGCGAAGCCCCGGGGCATGAACTTGCGGGATAAGAGGCCCGAAAACGGATTCATGAAGTGGCCCCCGAAGCCGGAGCGTTGTTTCTCGAATAACACGTCGTCTGGGCCAGTACTCAAGTCGAGCCGCCCCAAAAAGTACTGATCGCTGGTGGGCTCGACCTTGTGATCTTTATCCTCGTGGAGATTCTGAATGTAGGTCTCGGCCAGAGGATGCATGGACTTCATTGTCGCTACAAACGTGCGCTCATTTTGCACAACTCTGTCGACCATGCGGTCGAATGATACCGGCGCTAGTGCCGTGAACGAGGCGTGCTTGGTGACGCCATAGTTGCCATAGATGGTCACAGTCGTGTCGTTGCCGACTACTGCCATCTTGTTCAGCAGCGTAGTGATCTGAAAGGTCGCGGTCGTCGATCCTGCCGGTACTGTCACGCTGGCGGGTACCTTGGCTGCACTCGATGGGTCCACTGCAAGAGATACTTCAATGTCGGAGAGAGCCGGTGTGTTCAGCGTCACGGCTCCCAGCACGGCGTTGCCGCCCACCACATTTGCTGAATTCAGGCTGACGGAAGAAAGTGCGGGATTCTCGGCAGTGCTGATGCCAGCGAGTACCAGCCCCAGAAGAAATGGTAAAACAACTGTTTTCAAAGCACGCATAGTGACTCCTCTAAGAAGCGAGCTGAAAAATGATGTGTACAACGGCCGTCGAATCGACCGGCTGACCTTCGTGCAGTGCCGGCTTGAACTTGATTCTCGCGGCGGCTTTCATTGCCTGTTCATCGAGTCCATATCCCAACCCTTGCAATACCCGAACCACGTGTACTTGACCGTCGGTGGTGAAAACGACCTCCAGCCGGACTTCGCCATCAATCCTTAGCTTCCGTCCCTCTTCGGTGTAATCCGGCCTTGGTTTTGAAAGGATTTCCACTGGAGTGGTGGGCGGACCACTTGAGACCGAGACCTTCCGCAATTCCGGTGTGGAGCGATGCGTATCGAAACCTGACTGCTGCACTGAACCGCCACCCCGGGGCGTACCGACCGCAACTCCATTTCCGAATCCTGCACTGGCCACCACTCCCGGGGTTACTCCGCCGAGGCCGTTGCCGCGCCCCGGGCCACCTGGCAGATCGAATGAGCCTAACGAAGCGATATTGACTGCTGCCCCTCGGTTCTCTCTCGCCGGAATCCCATTAGGGTCACCGAAACCGCCTGTTTGCACTGCTGCAGCGGGTTTAGTGGTCGTCGGCATCACCGAACTACCGGTTGAAAAGGAATTCGTAGCGACTATCTTGGGCGCTGGCGCGGTGGGAATGACTGGAAGCTTGCTCTCGAGCTTCACTCTAGGAGCCTGCATCTCGGGCTCCGGTCGCTTGCGCTCAACGTAGGGAACCACCAATTTGGCCACTGTCGGCGCTTGGATCACAGGCTGGACTTTCATTATGAAACGCGGATTGACCGGCTGCAGCTGTTGCGGCACCGGC
>QIAA01000172.1 GCA_003224905.1 Acidobacteriota bacterium | reverse complement strand
TTTCTGTCGGCAGGTTTCGTTTTAGCCGTGATTTCGATTGTGCTGATCGGCGCCAAAGGCGCGGCAAATT
The DNA here is from genome assembly GCA_003224905.1 of Acidobacteriota bacterium. Classification (GTDB taxonomy): domain Bacteria; phylum Acidobacteriota; class Terriglobia; order Terriglobales; family Acidobacteriaceae; genus QIAA01. The sequence goes on along the minus strand of QIAA01000172.1, from coordinate 32,793 downwards.
ATCCTTCCTACCTGTGGTTGGCGGAGAAGCAGATGCAGCATGGAGCCAGCATCGTTTCTGACATGCCGAACCTCCGTGGCTTTATTGAAACGGTGTTAGGACAAACTGTTTCAAATACTACCCTCAACTCGCTGATTGCGATCTCATCCATCGCGCTTCTCGCAGCGGCCACGAAGTGGAAATTATCGGCGAACGTCAATCTCGGATTCTCTCTCGCCATCATAGTGGCGATTCTAGTCAGCTATCATTCCCTGGCGCACGACTTGTCGGTGCTGTTCCTGCCCGGGCTGTTGATAATAAATTGTCTTCGTGCGGGCGAAACCAGAGCTTGGAGACGCGTCGCTTTGCTTGGCCCAATGCTCCTGCTCTTCCTGAGTCCTGTTGAGATACTTTTGTTGTTTCACTACCAGCGACTGTACCTGCTCGCGCCGGTTCTGTTGCTCTGGTCGGTTGCGATAGGAAATGAAATGTCGTCACAGGAGCGGGAAGCAAGCTCGATCGTCGAATGATAAAGGCTTGATCTCCAGATGAAATTTCGCGGCACTGCAGCCTTTGTCACTCTTTACTTGGCCGCGGCAGTCCTATTACATGGATTCGTTTTCTGGAAATCACAGAACTTAATCCTGCGAGGGTTTCCCGACTTTGCCGTTTACTATTGCGCGGGGAGCGTGGTACGGCAAGGCCTCGGGCACCAGCTATACGACGCCAGTTCGCGGTTTTTGGTGGCAAAGCAATTCGCTTCGGATGTGCCGCAGTTTCGAGGGCCGCTGCCCTACTATCACCCTCCCTTCGAAGCTTTGTTCTTTCTTCCTTTTAGCTATTTGCCCTGGCTTTGGGCCTATCTCGCATGGGACTTGCTGAACGTGGTCCTGCTTGGTGCAGTCCTGCTACTGCTCCGCGCTCACATTGCTCGCCTTCGAGAATATCCTTTCTTGTTCTGTTTTCTTGCTACGCTGGCTTTTTTCCCAGTGTTTTATTGCCTGCTGAATGCGCAGGACGCGATTTTCCTCCTGGTCATTTACACCTTCGTATTTATATCCCTAAAAACCAATCACCAGACGGCTGCGGGGCTGTGGCTGGCTCTGGGCCTTTTCAAGTTTCATATGACCTTGCCCTTTTTGCTTCTGCTGCTTGCTCAGAAGCACCCGCAGGAATCAAAACGAAAGCTCTTGTATGGCTTCCTTCCAGGCTGTTTGGTTCTGGCCTTGGTGTCCCTCGCGATCGCAGGCACACGAGCTATCTGGGCGTATCCAAATTATGTGCTCCACTGGGAAGACGTTCTGGTCACAAGAGAAATACCCACCGGCATGCCGAACCTGCGCGGCCTGGCATACCTGTTTTTGCCCCGGAACATCAGCAACGCAGCAACGTTAGTGGCATCTTTTGCGCTACTTGCAGTCGCGGCATGGGTGATTCGCAACGCAGCCGAGGACAAGATGTTCGACTTGAGATTTTCTCTCGCCCTTGCTGTAACTGCGCTGGTTAGCTACCACGCGGCGAGTTATGACCTCACCATGCTGGTCGTGCCGATCGTACTGGTTGTGAACTATTTCATGGCGGAGCATGGATTACATCGCGCACCTGCGCGAATGACTATCTTGGCGATTGGAATCCTCTTCTTTTCCCCGCTCCATCTATTGCTGTCATTTCGCTACAGAAATTACGCAATGATGGCGCTGGCACTTCTCTTTTTTGCATACGGAATCACGAGAGAGTTGTTATATGCAACCGCTGTGACAGCAAACATGCGTGCATCAGTTGCTGGCCGAAGCGGGTGATTTCCCCGGTTGTGCATTACTCCACCAGTTCTCAGCTGTGAACTTTTGGTTCAACGTCGAATTGCAGTAAAGCGCCCCGTGTTGGGACCGTGGGGCGGGAGCCCCGTTATCCTGCTTAGCTGTATAAGGAGAACCGCTGACACTACCCATGCCAGAGGCGAAACTCGACATTGTAATCATTGGTGCCGGCATTGTCGGGCTCTCGACCGCCATGCACCTCACGCGCGATTGGTCACACGTAAGACTTGTGGTCCTGGAGAAAGAAAACGACATTGCTCAGCACCAGAGCGGTCACAACAGCGGAGTGATTCATTCTGGCGTTTATTACAAGCCTGGGTCATTGAAGGCCAAGCTGTGTGTTCGAGGCGCGGCTGCAATGGTGGAGTTCTGCCGGGAACACAATTTGCCGCTGCAGGTTTGCGGAAAAGTAATCCTGGCGACTACTGAAGATGAGGTTTCACGGGTACGGAAATTATTCGAGCGCGGACAAACAAACGGCGTTTCTGGGCTGCAGCTCTTGAATCAAGATCAGCTGCGCGAGATTGAGCCGCGTTGTAGAGGGATAGAGGCAGTGCACGTTCCCGGGACGGCTATCACGGACTACAAAATGGTGTGCCGAAAATATGCGGAGATAATCACTTCTCACGGGGGAATGATCGGCACCGGCAGCGAAGTTACAAGCGTTCAGTTGAGAGCGACGGAGACGGCAGTTGAAACGTCCAAAGAAGTTTTCAAATGCCGTTACGTGATCAATTGTGCTGGATTGCACAGTGACCGCGTGAGCCGACTTAGCAACCAGGAACCTGCAATAATGATAATTCCTTTTCGCGGCGAATATTACGATCTGATCGCTGAAAGGCAGCATCTTGTTCGGGCCCTGATTTATCCCGTGCCGGATCCGCAGTTCCCTTTCCTGGGAGTGCATTTCACGCGACGGGTTCACGGCGGGGTGGATGCCGGCCCGAATGCCGTGCTGGCGCTAAAGCGGGAGGGGTATCGGCGCAACGACTTCAGCGCACGGGATCTGGCCGAGACCTTTGCTTATCCTGGCTTTTGGCGTATGGCTAAGAAAAGTTGGCGGTATGGGGCAGGCGAGTTTCATCGATCTTTTAGCAAACAGCAATTCGTTGCGGCATTGCAGCGACTGGTGCCCGAAGTTCAAGCCGATGATTTAGTACCGGACGGCTCTGGAGTGCGCGCGCAGGCCCTTCGGCCAGACGGATCGTTGGTGGATGATTTCGAAATCGTGCAGACGGAGCGTATGTTGCATGTGTGGAATGTGCCGTCGCCGGCGGCGACAGCGTCGCTGCCGATCGGGGAAATGATCGCGCAAATGGCCGCGCGTGCGTTGAAGTAGTCATCGGTCTTCAGGAACTTGCTGAACAGCGATGACTGAAGAAACATTATACGTGGTCTAGACAGGGCTTACTCTGCAGGAGAGCACGGACATGGATTTTTCGGGCAAGCGGGTTGCGGTCTTGGGAGCGGGCAAGATGGGTGGAATCCTGCTCAAATCATTACTTGAGAAAAAGCTGCTCTCGCCGGCACTGACGGTTGCGACAGTGCAGCACGCGGAGCGCGCCGCGGCTCTGCAGGAAAAACTCGGGATCAATGTGAGCACAGACAATGCTGCCGCGGTCAAGAACGCCAGCATCGTTCTTGTCTGTGTGAAGCCGCAGGTGGTGCAGGAGGTAATGGGACAGATTCGTTCCGTTGTGTCCCAAGATCAACTGATCATCTCGGTTGCCGCATCCGTTCCCACTGATCACATTGAGAAGGCGCTTGGGCGTGAAGTACCGGTGATCCGCGCCATGCCGAATACGCCGTGCGCACTTGGTCGCGGCATGACGGCACTGTGCAAAGGCAAGCACGCGAACGCAGCGCACGTAGAAACCGCGTGCGCGCTGTTCAATACTGTAGGAAAAACTGTCGTCGTTGACGAGAAACACATGGACGCCGTAACCGGGCTTTCAGCGAGCGGTCCCGCTTATATCTACATCATTCTCGAGTCGCTGGCCGAAGCCGGCGTAAAGGTTGGGCTGCCACGCGATATAGCGACACTCCTTGCGGCCCAGACCACGCTGGGAGCGGCTAGCGTGGTGCTGGAAACCGGCGACCATCCTGCGCTGCTGAAAGATGCGGTAACAACTCCTGCGGGGTGCACCATCGACGGGATTTTGGAACTTGAGGAAGGAAAGCTGCGTGTCACGCTCATAAAGGCCGTGGTGAAAGCGGCGCAGCGGGCGAAGGAATTGGCGTACAGCTAGGGAAAGAATTATTGATTGCTTTGTGGAAGCGTGAAATTGATCGTGACCGTCGTCTCGAAGTCAACCGGCGTGCCATTCACAAGATATGGCTTGTAATGCCATTGCTGGACAGCTTCGATTGCAGCGCCCCTCAGGCGCCGGTCTCCGCTGACTGGGTTCAAACCACGAACTGTTCCGTCAGCACCAACCACAGCATCCAGTACAACAGAACCCTGGATGCCCTGTTGCTTCGCTTCGTCCGGGTATTGCGGCTCGACACGCTGAAGCAAATACGTGTTTGCAGTATCCGACGAGAGCGACACCGGCTTGCCATTGCTTTCGCTGCCGACTGCGGCGGTGTCGGGAACTGTGGCGTTTGCCGAATCAGTTTTCGTCCCTTTGGATTTTCCCGGAAGCATCTGGAAAATCACTTTGCCGTTCTGGGAAACGACTAGCCCACCGGGCGGTACCACGCCCGTTTCGTCGGCCTTCTTCGAAGCCGCTTCGGATGATTTGGAGCTGGTTGGTTTGGCCGCTTTGGGTTGAGATGAGCTGACTTCCTTTTTCTCTGGCTTGGCGGCGGCCGAAGCGGGAGCCGTCTCATTGGGCAGCGTCTCCTGAGAGGCGCTTTCCTGGCCCTGCGCCGGTTCAGCTTTAGTTTTCGCGGTGCTCAGCGCCATTTCCCAGCCGGCCCGTCCTACCATCCAGCCCAGCAACAGGGCCAATCCGATGACCACGACTGTGAGCATTGCCGTCCAATAATCACGCCCACGAAACCCGGTCTTCTTGGGCTTTGATGGCTCTGGATCGAGGCTGATCCGCAATTCCGGTCCGCTATCGTGTTTTATGTTATTCACAAAGTGCAACACCGGAGACGAATCTGTTTCCGAGTCGATTCGATAATCTGACGCTTCGGAAGCCTGGTGAATATTCTGCACGATCTTGCGGCAAAGAGCCTGTAGAGTTTGGACCTCCATGTCACCAAAGGCATGGGGGCGCGGCGAGAAAACCTCGAAAACACCTAGCAGTTCCGCGCCATCCAGGATGGGGAGCACCAGCATGGAGCGGATATCCAGAAGCCTGCAACTGGTGGCGTCCACACGGGAATCGGTTTCGGTGTCATCGCAGCGCTGCACTTGCTTGCTCTGAACACAAGCGCCGCATAGACCCGAGCGCATGTTTAAACGCACGCCAAGATCCGGAGCGTTGTCGCCCACAGTGGCGCGGCAAATCATTTCATCTCCGCGCTGCAAAGCGACGGCCGCACCGGTGGACAGGGTTGCTAACCGGGCTTGCTCAACGATGTCATTGAGCAGGAGATCCAGGGCCAGGTCTGCTGAAGCATCTCCTCCGCCATGGGACGCCAAAGTCGCCGCCAGCTCAGCGAGATAGCCACCGCGATCATCTTCGGTCCATTCCGGTTCCGTTTGTCGAGCCGAAGGGGAATGTTCCTCCGGCGGAGAATCGCCATTCGGATCGGGAATATACATTGGCTGATGAGCCATTATATGAACCTGGTATAAGGACGCCTGGAAAAACAAGGCAAACGACTACATTGTCGCCTAAGGGGAGTTTAGCGGAGTTTCCCGCGAAATGATCAACTTGTCAATAGAAATGCATCCACTTAACTGGTTGGGGAACAATGATTAAGAGCTGCGGAATTATCTATTCTCAACGCTTCTAATGTCTCTAAGTCACTGACGCGCTTGTGTTAGGCATGATATGGGAAATCGCGTTATACACTCTGGAGAACAGCTGTAGCGGGAAAATGAGGCCCATCTGAGCTCCCCTGCGAACCCGACTACCGCGCTGCTTTCGCGCAGTGACCAGTGGCACGCCATCATGGCCAGCTTTCTCGGCTGGACGCTTGATGCTTTTGACTTCTTTGTTCTGGTATTTCTGATTGACACACTAGCAGTGCAGTTCCATGTGGCAAAAAGCGCAATTGTTGAGACCTTCTTCTATACGCTCGTGATGCGCCCGGTTGGAGCGCTCTTGTTCGGTCTGCTGGCCGACCGCTACGGCCGGCGGAAGCCGCTCATGTTGAACGTCGTTTTCTTTTCAGTGATCGAATTGCTCTGCGGCTTCGCCTGGAACTATCAGGTCTTTCTGATTCTGCGGACAATCTACGGAATTGGCATGGGCGGCGAGTGGGGGATCGGAGCCTCACTGGCTATGGAGAGTGCTCCGGCGAAATGGCGAGGCGTCTTTTCCGGAATCGTGCAGTGCGGGTACTCGATTGGCTATCTTCTGGCCGCCGTGGCAGCAAGGTTCATCTTGCCGTACTGGGGATGGCGCGCCATGTTCTGGATCGGCGGCGTGCCCGCCCTGCTGGCGTTTTATATCCGTCTGCGGGTGCGCGAATCCGAGGCGTGGAAACAACACCGCATGCCTGGATTTGGTGCGATCGTGAGGACTGCTACCGGGCACTGGAAGACCTTCTCATATCTGATCGTGCTCATGACGCTAATGATGTTTTTGTCGCACGGCACACAGGATCTCTATCCCGATTTTCTGAAGACATCTCACGGAGTCAGCCTTTCGTGGGTTTCATACATCGCCATTCTGTACAACATCGGCGCTGTGCTTGGCGCAATCGTCTTCGGCCATCTCTCCGAACACATCGGGCGGCGTCGGGCCTTTATTGCCGCGCTCGTGCTTGCGCTGGTGATGATCCCCCCCTGGGCATTCAGTAATTCTCTGGCTTTACTTGCCGCAGGCGCATTTCTGCTGCAGGCTGGAGTGCAGGGGGCATGGGGAATCATTCCTGCACACCTCAATGAACTCTCACCGGATGCAGTGCGAGGGCTGGTGCCGGGGCTCGCGTATCAGCTTGGGATATTGTTCGCCGCGCGCACGAACTCGATCGAGTATGCATTAAGCCATCGACTGGGATACGCGTGGGCGTTGGGTATCTTCGAGACGGTAACCATCGCAATACTGATCGTGGTTGTGGCGCTCGGCCCGGAGAAGAAAGGAAAAAGTTTCATGCGAAATGCAGTGCAGGCGGCTGGGACGTAGTGCCTGCTACGAAGTCTGTGACCATCGTCACTGCGACTCGTGATACGTGCACGGTGACGCTCTTGAGCCTGAACATTGTTGCTGGGCAAACCTGCTGGTACATTAATCCTTCTACGGCAAGCATGATTGTCGCCAGGAGCACGAGATGCATATAGCAGTAGTTGGATCAGGATACGTCGGGCTGGTGGCTGGCGCATGCTTTGCCGACCTCGGACATACTGTCATCCTGGTAGACAACGATGAGCAGAAACTGGCGGCTCTGAAGGCCGGGCAGGTGCCTATTCACGAGAAATTCCTGCCGGAATTGGTACAACGGCATCGCGGCAGCCGTTTGAAGTATTCCGATGATCTTCAGGAAGCGGTGCGCGCAAGTAAGGCGATCTTTATTGCGGTGGGCACACCTCCTACCGAGCAAGGCGAAGCTGATTTGTCATATGTGGAGTCGGTAGCAAGAAGCATTTCCGGAGCGATCGAAGATTACAAAATCGTCGTCGAGAAGAGCACGGTTCCTGTGTACACGAGTGACTGGGTTCGCAAGATCATGTTGCGTAATGCCGCGCCGCCGGATTGTTTCGACGTAGCTTCGAATCCGGAGTTTCTGCGCGAAGGAACCGGCGTGACTGACTTTCTATATCCCGATCGGATCGTGATCGGCGCAGATACGGAGCCGTGTGCATCGGTGTTGCGCGAGATCTATGCGCCGCTGACCGACGGGTCTTATTATGAGCGCCCTACTGCTGTACCACGGCCAGACCGCGCAAAGATACCCCCTCCCCTGATCGTGACCAGCGCAAAAAGCGCCGAATTGATCAAACACGCCTCAAATGCATTTTTGGCGATGAAGATTTCTTTCATCAATGCGGTGGCCTCGGTATGTGAATCCGTGGGCGCCAATATTCAGCAGGTCTGTCAGGGGATCGGTACCGATAGCCGGATCGGAAACCGCTTTCTGAATCCCGGAATCGGGTATGGTGGGTCTTGTTTCCCAAAAGACTTGATGGCGTTTCGTGCCGTGGCGCGTGAGTGCGGATACGACTTCCGCTTGCTTGACGAAGTCATGCGCATCAACGAAGAGCAGCGCCTGCGCTTTTTGCGCAAGGTGCGAAGCGCTCTCTGGACTCTGCGCAACAAGCGAGTGGGTGTCCTCGGCCTGGCATTCAAGGGAGGTACGGATGATATCCGTGAATCCCCGGCAATTTTGTTGATTCGGTCGTTGCTGCAGGAGGGGTGCACGGTCGCCGCCTACGATCCTGCGGCTGCAGAACGGGCGCGCGCTCAGCTGAACTCAAATGTGGAATTCGTGAACAGCGCCTACGAAGCAGCTGCGGATGCGGATGCCCTGCTGATCCTGACCGAGTGGGAAGAGTTTGCGACCCTCGATCTCGATCGTCTCCACAAGCAATTAAAGTACCCCATCGTGATTGACGGCCGCAATCTCTACGATCCCGAGCTTATGGCGGCCCGCGGTTTCACTTACTACAGTGTCGGCCGCCCTACTGCAATGCAGGAAAACATTCCTGACAACACGAGTCCCCTAAAGAAAAACACTAAATCATGAGCAACAGCCCGAGCGTTCTGGTAACAGGGGGAGCGGGCTTTTTGGGCTCGCATCTTTGCGACGCTCTGTTGGGAGAAGGTTATTCAGTCATTGCCGTTGACAATCTTCTTACAGGTCGCATTTCCAACCTCGAACATCTACGTAATGACGGGCGGTTCAAGTTTCAGCAGATTGATATCAATGAGCCGTTTGATTGTGGGCGTGTCGAGTACGTATTTCATTTTGCGAGTCCGGCAAGCCCTGTGGATTATTCGATTCACGGAGTCGAGACCTTGAAGGTCGGCTCCTTCGGCACATTTAACGCGCTGGACTTAGCCAGGAAGTACGGAGCCAAGTACCTGGTATCTTCCACTTCTGAGTGCTACGGCGATCCTTTGGAGCATCCGCAAAAAGAAACGTATTGGGGGCACGTCAATAGCATTGGTCCGCGCTCGGTGTATGACGAGGCAAAACGATTCACCGAAGCCGTCACTATGGCTTACCACCGCTACTACAACGTCGATACGCGGATTGCGCGCATCTTCAATACTTACGGACCGCGCATGCAGATCAATGATGGACGTGTGATCCCAAATTTTATGAAGCAAGCTCTGCGGGGTGAAAACCTTACTATCTATGGCGACGGGGGCCAAACCCGCAGCTTCTGCTATGTGAGCGATGAGATTGACGGCTTTCTACGGCTGGCAAAATCGTCCGAGCATCTGCCGGTGAACATAGGGAACCCTACTGAGTTCACCATTCTCGACTGCGCAAAGCTGGTGCTGGCGGTTACAGGTTCCAAAAGCAAGATCCGTCACGAAGCCTTGCCCCAAGACGATCCCAAGCAGCGCTGCCCTGATATCTCCAAGGCCAAAGCACTGTTCAGTTGGGAGCCACGAATAAACCTGGAAACCGGACTGAAGTTGTCACTGGAATATTTCCGAAAAATGACTCAGGAAGAGCTGCAGTCGCGAGCGTAGGCTTGCTTTCCTTAGACATGAATGCCCGGCTCTGAGCTTTGGCAGGCAATCAGTTGCTGTACCTGCTCCCGCTCTGCCATAGTGCCAATGCTGAACCGTACTCCCATGCCAAATCCGGGATGCACTGCCTGCACAGTTCCCCGCACTCGGACTTTCATCTTCTCGGTTCGCACCACGATTTCCACTGTAGTGCCGGAATCGAATGGTTCGGTCGTTTCCACGTAACAGCCACCCGGGCCAATGTCGGTCAGCGTGCAACGGTTGGGGACGTTTTCTCCCCACTGGAAAACATCTGCGCTCAAACGGCAAGCAAGGCGTGAGTTGCCGCGGCGGTTGGATGCGGGAAGAGAGAGACCTTGCCCGGTTACGGTCTGTTTTCGTGGTTCAGCTGCATTTTCTACGTGCTCCTGCGGGACGGGCTGCTCGGCTTGTTTCTGTTGCACGAGCGCAATCCTGATCCATTCGGTGAGCGCGCGTCTTGAGGCTTGTGGAACGTCCGCAAAGCGGATGCCGACTCGGCCCGAAGCGTCCTGCCAAACCACCTCACCAGAAAGCCGGATCGGAGACCGGTTTGCCGGCAGGTTGAACTGGAAATATACCTTGCAGCGTTGCGGCAATCGGCGCTGCGATTGCATCGAGAGGCCGCTTTCGCTCAGGTCGAGTACCGTAGCGGGCACATCTTCGTTATTCGCGTATGAAATGGCCGCCGGCGCGTGTAAAGCGACGCGCAGGCTTGCCCGTTTTTCCCTTTGCATCAGGCCACGTGCGGCCCGCAGGCTGCTGAGCGCGCGATCCACAGTCACCGGTTTGTATACGACGAAGTTCGCGTTACTGGCAAAGACGTCGCGCACTTGTTCGCGGCCTTCAACCAGACCGACTATCAGAGTGCTTTTATTGAGGGGTACCTTACGAATGGCAGTGATGAGCTGAATCGCTTCTTCATCCTTGCAGTCGAGCACGATGGCATCAAAACGCCGCTCATACAAGCGCTTTTCAGCCATAGCCGGCTCGGAGCAATGCTCAACCTCAATTTCCAGATCGCGCAAAATCTGACTCAGCACCTGGACAGCTTTAGCCTCTGCGCACACGACGAGGGATGCAAGCGCCATATCGTCTGAATGTTAGGGTTGCCGAAGTAAGCGGCACAAGTTACTGCGGTCACTACGGGAAATAAACAAGCCATCAGTTTCGGAGATGACTTTCGTCATCTGGAGTTACAAGGAGAAGACGCGATACTTTTCAGATGTCGTCTACCCCGATCCCGAAAACCCTGTTTCCGGCCTGAAGGAAGAAACATAATGTCGACACGGCTTGCCAATTTGCTGATTGGACTGGGGGCATTTGGAATTCTCGTGGGCCTGTGCCTCTTTCCGGTCGCCATGGGTGATCATGGCGACAGCAGTCTGCTACCTATGGGTGCTTGCGCGCTGTCTCTCGGATCGCTGGCAGTCGCGTCAGGGATATATGTAAAGGCGCGTACTGTGAAGCCCGAAGGAAGGGTAAGTGCTGAGGCCAAAGCACAACCCAAGCGCGTGCGCGGCGGCTGCGATATATGTCGCGGTGATTTTCCCATCATTCATTGCAAGGTTCATCAGGTGCACATGTGCACCGATTGCATGAGGGAACATTTTGATGTTCGCTCTTGCATGTACGCGCCGAGTACGCGCGGACAAGCAGGCAAGCCTGAAGGCCTTGCTGCCAGAAGCCGAGGCTGATTCCGCAGCCTCGACTGTTCTCACGCCCGCCCTGCCTTGCTGATAGCATTCAGCATCAGCTACAAATGAACATGGTTTGAAGAGCCCTTGTGTAGCCGGAATCTGCCTTGGGTCCTGATACTGCGATAACGAAGTCGGAAACTGCGCCAACCACGTTGCGCTCACTTGGCGTGCATTCGGTTGGCTTCAGTGCTGTTTGTGCTTTGCCTCACGCCGTGGGTAGTTCGGAATTACCGCACGTTCGGAAAATTCATAATTCTGCGATGGAATGTCGGCGCTGAACTACGCATTGGCAATGGACCGTTTGCGGATGGGACCTGGCAACAGTATCTTCATCCAACGCAGAACGTGTATGAGATGCGGCGCCATCGTGAAATGGGCGAGATGGAGTACGTGAACGCCAGAAAACGAGAAGCGTTGGCATTTATTCGCGCCGACTGTCCCCGCTTTGCGCTGCTATGCTTGAAGCGGTTCATTTATTATTGGGCTGGAAGGCCACAATTGTCCGAAATCCCTGCCCTGGCGCCCTTTAACAATTCTCTGTTCCTTGCGTCTTCCGTGCTTGCTGTTTGGGGCTTGGCGCGTGCCATGCGCAAGCATGTGCCTGGAATCCGGCTCTTTTTGTGGCTGATTCTGTTATACCCAGCGGTGTATTACGTTGTTTTCCCGCACGCGCGCTATCGTCATCCGATTGAGCCAGAATTAGGCATTCTGATGGTTTACGTAGTCTCCCAGGCGGAGAGCAAGGGGCAAAGGCGCGGAAAAATGGCATGTGACGTAAAACAACTGCTACGTTTCACATGCCGGCATGACACTAAATTCACCGACACTGGTGCCTCTGGATGCGAATTAAACTTCTCATACTAGTACTAACCTGCTCCATCCTATTCCTGGCAGGGTGCAGCAGTTCTTCCAAACAGCTGGCTTATGTCACGCTGCCGCAAGGAAACAGTGTTGCGGCGTTTCGTTTAGAAAAGAACTCCGGCAATCTGACTCCGGTGATTGGCTCGCCATTCACTGCGGGCACTTCGCCGGCATCAATACTCATTCATCCATCGAACAAATTTGCCTACGTGGCGAACCAAACGGGCAATGATATTTCTCTCTTCAACATAGACTCCGAAACCGGGGAACTGACGGAAGTCATGCCGCGAACGGCCACAGGAGTCACGCCCGCCTCACTGGCAATGGACACTGCGGGCGACCTGCTCTTCACAATCAATCGAACAACCAACGATATTTCGGTTTATTCCATCAACGCGAGCGATGGCACTTTGACTGAGGTCACAGGCTCACCTTTTCCTACGGGCGCAAGCCCCACGGCGCTAGCCCTTTCTCCTTCAGGGAAATTCTTGTATGTAACGAGCTCTAATTTGGCCCAGGTTTTCGGCTATTCGGTGGCATCGGGAGGAGCGCTTTCGCCCGTGGCGAATTCTCCATTTGCGGCCGGCAGCGGACCGCTCGCGTTGACCGTCGATACAAACGAACACTTCGTGTTTGTAGCCAACTCACTGGCAAATACGGTCTCGGTGCTGGCAATGAATTCGACAACGGGTACGTTGACCACTCCGGGATCGTCTTTCGCCACAGCTACGACGCCTATCGCAGTGACTCTGGATTCTTCCGGCAAGTTCGTATACGTGGCGAACCTGGACTCCAATAACGTGTCGGCGTACTCGCTTGATGCCAACACCGGCGCCCTGACTGCAATCGAGAACTCGCCTTTCTCGGCGGGAACGCACCCCGCCTTCAGCCTTCTTGATCCCACGGGGAAATTCCTGTTCGTGTGCAACCAGGGATCGAAGAACATCACACGGTTCACGATCGACGCAGATACGGGCGCTCTTTCCAACAGCGCGGCGATAGGCGGAGTGGGTTCGGCGCCGACTTCAATGGCAATTGCGAAATGAAGCTAGCGGAACAGAGCAATCTTTAACAGCTGTTCGAATCGCCTGCAACGCGCCATTCTCCCGATCCAGAACGAACGGCGACCCGAATACCCGTGATGGCCAGTTCAGCAATTAGCTGATCCTGCGCAATCCAGTCCGGCAAAGGCACGATCCCAGTTCCTCTCATTGTCCCTTGCAGGATCATTTTCGCTGCAACTGCTGCCGGAATGGAGGGAATCCGTTCGCCACGGTCATGCGAAGACACGCACCATGTTTGGCTTCGCAGTTCCTCGCCTGCGTATCCGGTAATTTCCACGATTACGCCCCCGGCGCTCGAGCCGAACAGCGCGGCAACGTGGATCAACGAGCGACCCATAGCGATCAACCAGCTCACCGGAACCTTCAGAGCCCGTCTCAAATCTCGCACTCCAGACAACAAAAAGTTTAAGACTCGCAGTTCCGACCCGATCCTGAACTCCACGGTCTTCGTTCCGAAATAACGCGCTTGAATGAAGTGGTCCGCGACATCTACGACCCGGTAGCAGATTCGCTCTTTCATCGGTGCTGGAAAAGAGACCCGCTCCGGCCTGGTCCACCCAACGATAGCTGCCTCCGCACCATTGGTTGGCGCCGTGAACTCTTTTCCGACGGTGGAAAGCAAGCAGGCGAATGATCCTGGCCCTCTGGGATGTTTCGTTCCGGGGGAAATAGATATTTTCGTTTGAACGATTCGGGGCACTGAAGCTTGCGCGAACCGCGTCAGCAACGAACTAAGGCCTGGGACCACTGAGCATCCGATCAGTACAACCATGCTCTTGGGCAGAGGTTTTGACTCGGCTAGCGCGTACGCGCGGCACACAAAGTCGCGATCATCGGCTACGTCTATATAGGATATGCCCTCATCGATACATGCGTTCAGCACCGTCAATGGCATACCTTGGAATGGTCCCGCTGCGACTATCACCAGGTCAGTTCCGGAAACAGCCCGCTGGACTGATTCCTGGTCGCGCAGATCAGATTCGAAGCAGCGTAAGCGGCTTTCGAAACCAGGGTGCTTCGGCTTACGGGCGTGTCGCGAGGCAATTTCAATCTGTGCCGTGGTACGTCGCAGCAACTCGTCAACAAGAATCCGACCGAAGAATCCATTGCCGCCATACACAAGTACGCGCGCCGCTCCCGATTCGTGTCTCTGAAATCCCGCCTCATCAAGTATGTACTCTCGTTCGAGCAATGCTGTATCCGCAGAAAGAATGTCCCGCTTTTGATTTATGAACAGCGGCTTCAGCAGCCACATAATAGGGCCGATCAGGGGCGAGAAATGGAAGGTAATAACCTCGGTCTGTGTCAGATTTCCATCTTCACCTTTCAGTGTGCCGTCAACCCGCATCCGCACGATGACTGTATTGAATTCGTACCAATAATGGTCCGGGCCGAGCGGGCCGCCACGAGCCAGCACCTCTTGCTTTAATCCATAGAACAATCCGGTGAGCCTGTACTCAACGTAATCAGGTCGCCGCACGCGTACCCGCAGATTTTGGAACCACCGCCGGTGCACCACACACACGTGCTCCAGGTCCATGATGTTTTCGAATACGAAGCGCCGGCTACTGCGGAGGTGATGACGAAACGTGAGCCGCATCTGCACCTGAGCAGTTTAATCGCGTAAGCTACGATGTTCTCGCGAGCATGGTATTGTTTTCCGCTTTGGAAAGGATATGTTGATGATGGGCGAAGGTTCACTCCCATCTCTCACGGAGTGGGAGAGTTTTTATGTGATCGTCGGCTCGTCGGCGGGAGCCTTGACAGGACTTCAGTTCGTGGTGATCGCGCTGATAGCAGAGGCTCAGGCTGCGCGCAGTATGCTGGAAATTCGCGCTTTCGGCACGCCAACGGTGGTCCACTTCTGCGCCGCCTTGCTGGTTTCGGCGATTCTGAGCGCTCCGTGGCATGCGCTCTTGAGTGTGGCGCTCGCTTTAGGCGGCTGCGGGGCAGCAGGTGTTGCATATTCGGTTCTTGTGATCAGGCATGCAGTGCGGCAAACCGGCTATGCGCCTGATCGCGAGGACTGGACCTGGTATGCTGCTCTTCCGCCCGTCGCATACACGGTCCTGTTTGGCGGGGCCGTCATGCTCATTAACCATCCCACGTCGGCTCTGTTCGTGATTGCTGCGACGGCGCTCTTGCTACTGTTCATCGGAATCCACAACGCCTGGGACACGGTTACTTACGTTGCCCTCACACGCCCGAAAGGAGCAAGGGAAAATTAGAGTGAGTAGAAACTGATCGCACGCGCAAGTTCACAGAATCAAGGCTTTTTCTTTCCCTGTTTCTGGGCTACCGTTTTTTCTGTCTCGTCAATTGCTTTTCGAAACTGGTCGATGGCAGGCACCTGAGGCGGGCGGAGCCCGTCCTTAGCGATGTAGCGCCAGAGCGGAGAGCTGTCCAGGGGATACTCCACCCCACCGCGATACACTTCCAAGCTATCTACGGATGGACCAATCTCGGTGCCGACGTGTGGTCCCGGGGGAGGTCCTATTCCTGGCTGACTCAGGTCGGGTGGGCGACCTTGTTGTCCGCCAATGCGAATGTCGCCGGGGCTGGGTTGGAAAATCACAGGACGGTCATCAAGCGGGCCGCCGCTGATGGTTGGAGTCACAGCGCGGCCGGTGCCTTTGCGGACTGCAAGCACAAGGTCCGCGGTTTGGGATTCCATCACGAGGTGGAAGCGTCCCCACTTCATCAGTGCTCTTTCAACGTCTTCCCGCGCTCTGCGGTTCGCAGTGGGATCGGTCAACGGCTCACCCGCTTCCGGGTTGATGACGACCAGGACGGTTTGCGCGTTCAGAACGTAAGCGGGAAGCACGGCTTTATTTTTGTCTTTGGCGATGGCGAAAGTGGTCAGCAGAACAGCGAACGGAAGCAGGACGGAGGTACGGGACATGCTGTCCTCCTTAGGGCACAGGCTAGGACAGTATAGGCTTCCACTTGGTGGTGTTGTAAGCGCTTCTTCCTTGCGGGGGCTCGGCGTACCCCGTGGTTCACCACTTATTACTCAGGAATTGTAGAAACCTTACACCGCAAAGGTCGCAAAGAAGACGCAAAGAACGCTAAGAATTCGGTGAAGACACCGCACAGATTAGAATGCTTGACTGTTAACTATGGTCCGCTTCGGCATACTCGGCTTCGGGCTGCACGGGGTGAAACGGCTGATGCCCGGCTTTGCGCTGGCGAAAAACTGCTGTGTCACTGCCCTTTCTCGGCGCGACATCACCAAAGCGCAGGAGTCGGCTCGCCAATTCAACATTCCGCAGGCCTTTGATTCGGCTGAACAATTGTGCCGCTCGCCGGAAGTAGATGCCGTCTTTGTGACCACGCCAAATGCCTGCCATCTAAGAGATGTGTTGCTGGCCCTTGAATGTGGCAAGCCGGTGCTTTGCGAAAAGCCTATGGCCATCAGCGCGGATGAGAGCCGACAGATGGTGCTGGCCGCGCGGAAAGCCAACCTGCTGCTGGGTGTAGCACAAGTATTTCGATTTCTCGACAGCACAGCACGTCTGCGCGAGCGGGTAGCCGCAGGCCAAATCGGACGGCCTATGTTTGCGCGTTCGGAATTCTCGTTCCAGGCCAAAGGCGGCCATGCGCGTACGTGGATTGCTGATCGTGCAGTCGCCGGCGGAGGGCCGATCTCCGATGTCGGAGTTCACTGCATCGACGCGCTTCGCTACATTCTTCAGGAAGAAGTGCTGCGGGTAAGCGCGCGCGGAGTTTCAGACGATCAATCAGGTGGGATGGAAGCAGCGGCCGTACTAACGCTGGAGTTTTCGCGCGGGACTCTAGGCTGTGTTCTGGTTTCGTTTCGTGCTGAATATCGCAGTCCGCTTGAAATTGTCGGCGAGATGGCCGTCTTGCGGGCTGATGATGGTCTGAACGTGGAACGACCAATAGAAATCCAACTACGCCGCGATGCATCGATAGCAGATACTGAGATCGTAGTAAATAAGCAAGCTTACGCCCGTCAGGTGGATGCTTTTGCGGCTGCACTTGAAAGGAAGACCGAGTTTCCTGTGCCCGGGGAAGAAGGATGGCAGAATCAGGAAATTCTGGATGCCGCGTATCGAAGTATGCAAACCGGCAAGACGGAAGAAGTCCGACCGGTAGACAGAAGTTGATCTGATGAGGTACGTCAGGCTTCCATCCACGATGGATTCTCCGCTCGACGCCGGAATGCGCTTCGAGGCCTTCGACAACCTGATGCCCTTCCGGGTGCAGGATATTCTGCTGGTGTCGAGCCTCTACGATTCTTTCATTCTGCGCGAAGACGGCCGCCTGAATGAGCTTCTGATCGGCGAGTCACTTGAACTTAACCTGCAGCGTATTCCGGCCATCACTCAGGTTTCGACGGGGAAAGAAGCTTTGGCCCGCTACCAACCACGCTTCAACCTGATCGTCACGAATCTGGAAGTTGGCGACATGGATGCCGCCCAGTTGGCCCACGAGGTAAAGGAATCGGGGCTCGACATTCCAGTGGTGGTTCTCGCATATGACTACCGCAAGATCAAAGACTTCATCGCGCGCAATCCGGTCAGCGACATCGATCGAATCTTTCTGTGGCAGGGCAACGTCAGGATTCTGATTGCGATCGTCAAGTACATCGAAGACAAGCGCAACGTATCGCATGACACGCGCGATATGGGCGTGCCCGTCGTGCTGGTGGTGGAAGACAACATCCGGTATTACTCGTCGTTTCTGCCGATGATCTACACCGAACTGATCACGCAGGCCCGGCGCGTGATGAGCGAAGGCATGAACGTGGCGCACAAGCTGGTGCGCATGCGGGCACGGCCCAAGATCCTGCTCTGTTCAAGCTACGAAGAAGCCGAGCAGGTAGTGACGCAATATAAGGACTATCTGTTCGGGGTGGTTTCGGATGTCGAGTTTCCTCGCAACGGCAGACTCAGCCCTGAAGCCGGATTCGAGTTGGCTCGCCTGGTGCGGGAGACCGTACCAGACATTCCGATCGTGTTTCAGTCCGGCCGCACCGAATTTCTGCCACGCGCGTTGGCTGAGGGTTCCGCTTTCCTGCGCAAACGCTCGCCAACGTTTCTGGCCGACCTGCGAGAGGTCTTAGTCGAGCAATTCGCCTTCGGCGATTTCGTCTTTCGTCTGCCCGACCTCAGTGAAGTAGGGCGCGCCAGCGACCTCAATTCGTTCGAGGCGATGTTGCACGAAGTGCCCGCCGAGAGCATCGCCTACCACGGCCAGCGCAATCACTTCTCGCACTGGTTGATCGCGAGGGCTGAATTCGCTCTTGCACAGAAGCTGCGGCCGCGCAAGGTGAGCGATTTCCCCACATACGACGGCCTGCGCCTCGACGTGATCAACTCCATTGCTGAGTATCGACACGAGCAGAGTGAAGTTCTGATCGGGGACTTCAGGCCGGAGACTTTCAAATCCAGCGACGATTTCTTTCTGCGCATCGGGGGCGGTTCGCTGGGCGGAAAGGCTCGTGGGCTGGCGTTCATGCGGCACCTGCTGCACCGCAATCGGCTGAGCCGCGCTTTCGGCGGGGTGCGAATTGGAGTCCCGCCAACTCTTGTGCTAGCAACTGATTTGTTTGATCAGTTCGTCACCGAAAACGATCTGCTCGATTTCGCTATTCACAGCAACAACGACGCTGAGATCCAACAGCGTTTCGTGGAAGCTCAGTTCTCGAGTTCGCTCCGCGACAGTTTGCTGGCTTTTCTGGCGGAGGTTCATTACCCGCTGGCCGTGCGTTCGTCCAGCTTGCTCGAGGATTCGCAGTACCTGCCGTTCACTGGCGTGTATGAAACCTTCATGCTGACCAATCATCATCCGGATCTTCTGGTCCGCCTGGAGCAACTGATGGAGGCCATCAAACGCGTATACGCCTCCACGTTTGGTCAGCATGCGAAAGCCTATGTACGTGCCACTCCGTACCGGCTGGAAGAAGAGAAGATGGCTGTCATTCTGCAGCAGGTCGTCGGAGCGGAGCACGGTTCGCGGTTTTATCCCGACATCTCTGGGGTGGCGCGATCGCGGAATTTTTACCCGGTTGCACCCGCTGTCTTCGAAGACGGAATCGCTGCGATCGCCCTGGGCATGGGCCGGGAGGTCGTGGATGGCGGCAAATGCCTGCGATTCTGTCCTCGCTACCCACACCATTTAGTACAGTTCTCTTCTGTTGATGACATGCTGGCGAACTCGCAATCAGAGTTCTGGGCTATCAACCTGAATCATGCTGCGAACCAGGACCCCCATCCGAGTTTCCGCGAGGCGCGGTTCGGACTGAGCGCCGCCGAAGCTGACGGAACTTTGCACCTGCTCGGCTCAACGTATTCGGCGGACAATCACGCTGTCTACGACGGACTCAGTCGGGCCGGCGTGCGCATCGTGAGCTTTGCCCCGGTTCTTAAGCACGGGATCTTTCCGTTGTCCCCGATTCTCGAACAGCTCATGAGTATCGGCGAAACGGCGCTTAGTCGTCCGGTCGAAATTGAGTTTGCCGCGCAACTGCCGCGAAACGCCGACACACGCGCCAGCTTTGGATTCCTCCAGTTGCGCCCTCTGGTGGTTTCCCGCGAAGGCGAAGAGCTTCGCATGGAGGAGGTGGACCGCTCTCGCCTGATGTGCCAGAGTGCGAAAGTGTTAGGCAATGGCCGAATCGCCGATTGTTGTGATGTGTTGATGGTGAATCCTCACAGTTTTGAACGAGCGCGAAGCCGGGAAGTCGCGCAGACCATAACGCGGCTGAACACGAAGCTGGTTGAAGAAGGCAGGCCGTATTTACTTATTGGTGTGGGGCGCTGGGGCTCGAACGATCCATGGCTCGGAATTCCGGTGGTGTGGGACCAGATCTCAGGCGCGCGGGTGATTATTGAGGCTGGTTTTCGCGACCTGAGGGTTACGCCTTCGCAAGGCAGCCATTTTTTTCAGAACTTGACAGCGTTTCAGATCGGCTACTTCACCGTGAACCCGGATGCAGGGGAAGGATTTGTCGATTGGGAGTGGCTGTGCTCACAACCCGCAATCGAAGAAGAGGGCTGTGTTCGTCATCTGCGCTTCGATTCTCCATTACTGGTAATGATGAGCGGCAAGACCAGCCAGGGCATGATCTTGAAGCCGGGCATCGTCACTGGCTGAAAGTTAGACGGGAGATCCCACGAATGCCGCCCATTCGCCGATCGGAGATGCGCTGCCGCAATCCAGGCACTTCGTAACCGAAAACTGCGCGGCACAATTCGGACAGACGGCGTGGCTTTGAAAAGTGTCGAATGGCTGACCACACCGTCCGCACTTCCAGTACTTTCCAATAGGAGGAGAGGTCTTGCAGCTCGGGCACGCAAACCCCCCGCGCCGCGGCAATTTTGCGAAGCGAGACAATGCCAGCGCATGTCTCAGCCCGCCCCAGCAATTCATGATCATGAAGACAGCCATAACTCCGAACCAGGCGGAATGGGTCCACACCGCGAAGGCGATGAACCCCGCAGCGCCGACGAAGCCGATAATTGTGGCCACCATCAGACTACGGGCGCGTCCCAGGACGAACCAGAGTAGGGAACGAAGGATCTGCCCGCCATCCAAAGGATAGACAGGCAGCATGTTGAAAATGAGCAGGCCTACATCAATGAACAGGAGGGCCCGAAGCAACCCGTAAGCATCGGGCGCGGCGAGCGCCCATCCGGACGACCGGCTCAACCTAACGAGTACTATCAACACCGGCAGGAGCGCCACGTTGACTAGCGGTCCAGCGGCGATGCTCCAGAGCGTCGCTCCGGGCCGTGGCGGTGGATCAACGTATGCCACGCCCCCTAACGGCCATAGCACGATTGTGTCAGCCCGGCCTCCTACCTGGCGGCAGGCCAGCGCGTGGCCGAACTCATGCAGCATCACGATTAGAAACAAAGACAGGTACTCGATCACGTTCCAGGTGAGAGAGGAATAACGTCTTGTCGAGCCGTTGATCTCAAACACCGCCACCAGAAACCAGGACCAATGCAGAAACACATTAATTCCCGCGAACTGGAACAGGCGAACCGATCCCTGGCGAGTGCTTGGCATTTGCCAGAGTTATAACACACGGAGGAGGCGCAACGGTCCAAGCCCGATCAGATAGAACCCGGGTGGACAAAATGCCTGACAAGGGAGAGGTGTGGATCGCAGATGCTGCACAAGATTTACGTTCTTCCCAAGCCAAGTGGGGTCGCTGATGGAAAGCGAAAACAGAAAAATTGCATCGGCTCACGTCGGCCTGTGCGCCAATTGCTTTTATGTGCGCCTGATCAAATCCGAACGTGGATCAACTTTTTATCTTTGTGCGCGGTCGAGGACTGATCCCAGCTTTCCGAAGTATCCGCGCCTTCCGGTAATCAAGTGCGCCGGCTATCAACGCGAAACTGAGAGCAATAGTGAGAACTAATGCCTAGCTTCTTCTTGCTCTTTCAACCTGGCGATTATGCTGGAGTCCTCCGGCGTAGTAGTGTCGCCCTTGACGTCACCGCTGGTCGCCAGCTCACGCAGCAGCCGACGCATGATTTTGCCTTGCTCAATTTGCTCGAGACGACTGAACACCATGGCATGTGACGCAAGAATCTGTGATAGCCAAAGGATCTAATCGGTGCTCATCCCGCTTAAAAGGATAAAAGATCTGGTGACACTGCGCACACCGATATTGGCGATCGAGCACCTTCTTATGTGACTGCTTAAAGTGCCAGAAGCCAGGGCGGTTTTCTTCCACTGCTTTTGAGAGGGAGTGGCAATCGGTACACGCGCTATTGGAGAATGCCGCTGGAGGAATGCGCGAAGGAAGCGAACGTAATTTTGCATTCCTGGTTTTGTGGGCATTGCTCGTGGCGGCCCGCGCAGCCGCCCGCCCCATGAATATACCTGGGCCAAGAAAAGTCCCTTCCAGTGCGGCCTTCCCGTTTATCCCTCCAAAGCCTGTTACCTCCCCTGCGGCAAGAAGACCGGGAACCGGCGTTCCCGCCTGATTCAATACGCGACATTGCAGGTCGACGCTCACTCCGCCCATCGTCTTCCTTGTGATTGGAAAAAATTGAACTGCATAGAACGGCGGTTTCTCAATGCTATGGGGTCGCGGCGTGGTGTTGGGGCCGAAAACATGGAGATCTTCATCGTCGCCCTGCAACACGAAACGGTTGTACCGATCAACTGTTTCCGCCAAACCCTCGGCGGAGATCCGCGCCTTCGCTCCCAGTTCTTTTAGGTTCGTTGCAAGTACGGTCCCAGATGCTTGAAAAACCAGTTTATTCACTTCAGCTTGGTCCTCCCAGCCGGCGAGCGTAATTGAAAAGCTATTCACGCCGTCCGCGTCAAAAACAGACCAATAAGTTTTATCGGTTTGGTGCAGCAGAGCTGCCAGGTTGTTTTTGGGGTCACCAAATTCGTGGGTAAACCTCTTTCCTTCGCGGTTCACCCAGATTGATCGGGCATCAAATGAAGCCAGCCCGCGAGTGCCTTGCCGATCCTCAGGGTCAGGAAATCCCAGCACGTAATTCCACTGATGATCAAGCCGGGATAGAACCCCTCCAGCATCGCGGGCCATTTCCATACCGGAGCCCAGAGCCGAAGGAGATGCACCGGCAAGAAGACGCTCCGGTGTGGGCAGATCCGCCGGCCAGTATTTACGAATGAGTTCCAGATTGCTTCCAAAGCCGCCGGTCGCCAGGATGACATTATTTCCTCTGAAGGTGTTGTGCTCATTGGTTCGGAGGTTGACCGCCGCGACTCCTACGATCTTCCCCCCAGAGGTCAGCAGTCCTTCCACTTTTGTTGACCAAAGAAAGTGGATATTTGGATATCGCAAGCACTCCCGCAAAAGCGGACCCACCAGCCCCCACCCCTTGTCGCGTGCGAAATGCAGTCGTGGCACAGAGTTACCAGGTGGCTGTCCGAGATCGTAGAACGTCACACCCAGGTTGCTCAGCCAGTCGTATATCCACGTTTTTGACTGCCGCACATAGAGATCCACCCATTGCGGATTAGCATCCTCTCCACGTTGCAAGAAATCTTTCTTTGCCAGCGCAAAGGAATCAGAAACGCCTCTCCGCTGCTGCAATGGTGTTTTCACGATGCAGATGGCACCGTTCGACACAATGGCATGCCCTCCGCCGACGGAGGACATATCGATCACGGTCACTTGGAACCCCGCGCGTGCGGCTTCAAGCGCGGCGCTGAGGCCGGCAACGCCCGCGCCCACGATTACTACATCGGCGGGAGGATTTGCTGCGAGAGATCTGTTTAAGAATATGCAAATTGCTAGAAGGCAAGCCGTCCTGAACGCACAGGCGTTGAAAAGGGCAGCGAACCACCTGCACGCAAGAGCAGCATTCACACTTCTTCGCTTTCTTTCAACCTGGAGATCACGCTGAAGTCATCCAGTGTGGTCGTATCACCCTTAACGTCGCCGCTAGTCGCCAGCTCACGCAACAGGCGCCGCATGATTTTTCCACTGCGGGTTTTGGGGAGCATTTCAGTGAAACGGATGTCATCGGGACGCGCCAGCGCACCGATTTCCTTTGTAACCCACTTCTTCAATTCTTCTTTCAGTTCGGGAGAGGGCTTCCTTCCGTGCTCCAGCGTCACGAATGCGGCAATGCCCTGCCCTTTGATTTCATCGGGACGCGCGACCACGGCAGCTTCAGCCACTGCGTCGTGAGCCACGAGAGCGGACTCGACCTCCATGGTGCTCAGGCGATGTCCGCTGACGTTGATCACGTCATCCACCCGGCCCATGATCCAGAAATAGCCGTCTTTATCTTTGCGCGCTCCGTCGCCGGTGAAATACACGCCGGGAATCTGCGACCAGTACTGCTTCACATAGCGGTCAGGATCGCCGTAGATCGTGCGCAGCATCCCCGGCCACGGTTGCTTGAGCACCAGAAATCCTCCTGAACCGTCCGGCACTGGCTTGCCATCCATGCTGACCACTTCTGGTACAACTCCCGGCATTGGCCGCGTGGCTGAGCCGGGCTTGGTGGCAATGGCGCCGGGAATCGGGCTGATCATGATGTGGCCGGTTTCAGTTTGCCACCAGGTATCTACGATGGGACAACAATTGCCGCCGATCACCTCGCGATACCACATCCAGGCCTCAGGATTGATCGGCTCACCGACCGTCCCCAGCAAGCGCAGGCTGTCGAGCTTGTGCTTCTTGGGCCAGCTGTCGCCCCATTTGATAAAAGTTCGGATCGCCGTGGGCGCGGTGTAGAACACGTTCACTTTATGGCGGTCGATGATGCTCCAGAAGCGGTCCGGCTCGGGAAAATTGGGAGCGCCTTCGTACATCAGAGTAGTCGCGCCGTTTTGTAACGGACCATAGACGATGTAGCTGTGCCCGGTCACCCAGCCGATGTCAGCGCTGCACCAGTATGTGTCTTCCTCTTTCAGGTCGAACACCCACTTCGCCGTGAGATAAACCCCGACCGAATATCCGCCGGTTGTGTGCACTACTCCCTTCGGCTTACCGGTGGTTCCGGAGGTGTAAAGGATGTATAGCGGATGCTCGGCGTCGAGCGGTTCTGCGGGACATTCGTCTAAAGCTTTGGTCATCAGCTCATGCCACCAGTGATCGCGGCCAGGCTGAAGGTTGATGGAAGATCCGGTTCGCTTGTACACGATGACGTGCTTTACCGAAGGGCACGACTTCAGCGCCTCTTCGACGGCAGGAAACAACTTCACCTCGGATCCCCGCCGGTATGCGCCATCCTGCGTGATTACCGCGACAGCCTGGGAATCATGAATGCGATCGATGAGCGCGTTGGAGGAAAACCCACCGAATACCACTGTGTGTGGCGCTCCAATGCGCGCGCAGGCGAGCATGGCGACCGGTAGCTCCGGCGTCATGCCCATGTAGATGGCGATCCGGTCGCCCTTCCTCACGCCAAGCGACTTCAAGACATTGGCGAACTTCTGCACCTCACGATGAAGCTGTTGGTAAGTGAGCGTGCGGACCTCGCCCGGCTCGCTCTCCCAGATCAGAGCAGCTTTATTCTTGCGGAACGTTTGCACATGGCGGTCAAGGCAGTTGTAAGAGAGGTTGAGTTGGCCCCCGAGGAACCACTTGGCCCAAGGATTCTTCCATTCCAGCACCTTCTCCCATTGTTTGAACCAGTGCAGTTCCTCCGCAACCTGTCCCCAAAATTTCTCTGGCTGCTCCACCGATTCGCGGTAGATGCGTTCGTAGTCGTCCAGGCTCTTGATGTGCGCCTGCTGGCGAAACTGCTCGGGACATTCGAACTTGCGCTGCTCCTGAAGAATGGAATCGATGTTCGCTGGTGTTTCTACAACGGCCTTATCTGCCATGGGTTGAATCCTCGCGACTGGTGGTTACTCGTGGTACCTCGTGCGAAAAACTGTTCAGCCTGGGCACCCGCAGATTCTATCGCGAGGCAGAAAACAATGTCGCGCTTCCAGAATGACAGGCGAGGTAATGCTTGTACTCTCAGGCTAGTAGCGGGAGTCGGCGGACGTCCGTGCCTGGCTGCAAAAGCTTTCATCTTGACAGAGCCTTGTCTTCCTTGCAGAGTTAAGTACTGGTTTGTTGTTGCCGCTCAAGTGCCGCTTCTCTGGATTCTGCTCTGGAAGGAGACTAAGGAAAATGCAGCGTTTCAAGCTCATGTGGCTCAGTGTCGCTCTCGTGCTGTTCACATCCGGCTGGGGGTTCGCCCAAGGCCAGTCACCGAAGCATGCCTCTGTGATGGTTCCTGAGAGTACAGTGGAACGGCTTCAGGATAAAGGCTTTCGTGCCCATACCAACCACTTGATCCGAATGGACGCCAAGCCCAACAAGCCCGGGCCGCGCGGGCCTTCAGGTGAAAGCCCAGCATCGATCCGTGGCGTTTACAATCTGCCCTCAACCGGCGGATCGGGAACCATTGCGATTGTTGACGCGTTCGACTATGCGACCGCGGAAAACGATCTTAGCGTCTTCTCGCAGCAATTCGGGCTTCCCGCCTGCACCACCGCGAATGGCTGTTTCAAAAAGGTCTTTGCCACCGGCACCAAGCCCCAGGCCAATTGCGGCTGGGGACAGGAGGCGGCACTTGATATCGAGTGGGCGCATGCGATGGCTCCGAATGCCAAGATCGTGCTGGTCGAAGCAGCCTCGAACAGCTTCGTCGATCTTTTCAATGCGGTTGACGTCGCAACTGCGCAAGTCACAACCGGAGGGGTCGGCGAAGTCTCAATGAGCTGGAGCGGAGGCGAATTCTCCACGGAGGCAAGCAACGACGGCCATTTCCAGAACAACGGCGTCGTGTACTTCGCGGCCAGCGGCGACACCGGCGGTGTGAACGGATATCCGTCAGTATCGCCCTATGTCATTTCTGCGGGCGGAACCACCATCAACCGTAACGGCTCCGGACAATTCACCAGTGAAACAGCGTGGAGCGGCAGCGGTGGTGGTCCAAGCAGATACGAGAACAAGCTGTCCTATCAGAACAATGTAGCGAACACCGATCCTACGAAGCGTTCGGCTCCCGATTTCTCCTTCGACGCCAACCCCAACTCCGGCGTTTCGGTGTACGACAGCACCCGCTGCCAGGGGTCCAGCGGATGGCTGGTCTTCGGCGGCACCAGCGTCTCCTCGCCGTCGCTGGCTGGAATCGTAAATCTGGCTGGACACGTCACCACTTCCACCAACACCGTTTCCGAGCTGGGCACGATCTACAGCAATCGCGCCAATACCGCTGATTTTCGCGATATTACTTCCGGCTCCGCCGGAAGCTTCAGCGCCGGTACTGGATATGACTTTGTTACCGGCGTAGGAAGCGATTTAGGCACGAGCGGCAAATAGCACGACGGAAGGCAAATAAAAACCTCCGGTGGGCACTGTCTCGCTGGGGCTTTTCTCTTTTTCCTGCGCCGATCCGCAATCAGGCCATTTCTGTCTTACCTTCGTAACTGGCGGGATTTGCGGCGGTCCTGCCATCATTCGGCCAAATCTGGAGGTCCAATGAAGCGGATGGGAACGGTGTGGGCGCTCGTGTTCGCCTGCATACTTGCGCTGCACGGGCAGGAACGGCGTCGGCCACAGAATGCTCGCCAGGCGCTGATCGAGATGTTCTTCAGCAAAACTCCTGGAACCCTCGAGAAGCATCTGCCAGATGCGATGCGGGCGGCGTTACGCAAGGCGGGCGGCGGGGACTCGTTCACCATGCTCCAGGGATTTTCGGCGCTGAGTGGGCAGCTTACGGCCAGCGGACAACAGCTGCAAACCTTTGACGTCGGCCCAACCCTGATGACCGCCGAAGATGCGCGTACACACAGCAAACTGGAGATCACGGTCGAGCGGGACGACCTTCAAAGCGATGAAGATGAAATCGAGGTTTCTTTCCATCTTTACAAAGACGGCCAGAAACAAAATTCATTTCTCACACCCAAACTGACTTTTGTGATGAAGCAGGAGGCAGAGGTCTGGAAGTTAAACGAACTCCTGCTAACTATGCGCATATCGCTGGCTGACCCGAAGTTCCTCGACGAAATCGCCAAGAGCATGAGGCAGGGTCAGGCAGCCAACCAGCCACCGGCAGTGGCGGCTATCAGAAACATCAACACCGCAGAAGTGACCTATGCTGCGACATATCCCGCTCGCGGTTATACCTGTTCACTTTCCGATCTGGACGGCTTCGGTGCAGGCGGTGCCAACGAGCAGCAGGCGATGCTAATCGACAGCGGTCTCGCCAGCGGCAAGAAAGCAGGTTACGTTTTTTCCCTGACCGGCTGCGCGGGTGCACCGGCTAAGCAATACAGAATCAGCGCCGTGCCGGTTGATCCGAGTGCTGGTCTGCGGGCTTATTGCAGCGATGAATCTGCCGTAATCCGCTATTCGAGTGACGGCAAAGCAGCAAGCTGCCTCGGCAGCGGTATGCCGCTACAGTAGCTGGCAAAGCACGGGCGGAACCCCCTCTTAGCTAGCACTACTGCGCAATTCCTTCACGATTTCCGCCGCCACCGTGCGAGCTTTCTCGCCTTGCGTGACGTCGAAAGAAATTGCGCCGACGCGTGCATGTCCGCCGCCACCATAGCGCTCGCAGATCTTGGCCAGGTTCACTGCCGGAGGTATCGCCGCCCAAGGATTCGATCCCACTGACACTTTCACCCGAAAGCTGCTCTTGCTCAATCCCACGCTGTAGGTGCATTCGGGGTGCAGGTAATAGGGGATGAACTTGTTGTAGCCCTCGAGTTCATGATCAGTGATATCGAAGAACAGCGTGCCGTCTTTACATTCCATGCGTTCCTGTAGAACCTTGATGGAGCCCTGGTGACGTTCGAGCAAACGGGGGAGGGCTGCGGCAATGAAAGGCTGCTCCAAAATCTGTTCCAATGGCATTGTGGCAAGCAGAGGAATGAGCCGCGGAATGAAGCCGAACTCCTGCGCCGATTCGATGATCATGGTCAACTTCATGGCCGGCGCCTTCATCTCGACTGCCGTGCTGGCATCCGGATAAAGGGCGCCATCGATGATGTCAGTCCAATGCACCAGATCCGCTACGGCGCTGGGATTGAAGCCGAAACGCTGCTCCGCGATCATGGAAATGAAACTGGTACAGGATTTGAAATCCGGATCATAAAACTTGCGATTGCTCTGGTCCTGCTCGAAATGGGCGGCATCCTCCGGCGTCAGAAACGCACTCTGGTGATGATCAAACCACCAGGTGATCTTCCGGGAGCTGGAATATTTGAAATCGACGATTGCATTCTCATCGCCGTCAAATTGTGTTTCATCGAACAGAGAACCGGCGCGGTGCAATAGGCCGGAGAAAACAAACTCGACATCGCTCCGGATGCGCTCGCGATAGAAGCGCGAGAATACTGCCGCTGAAGAAGCGCCATCGAAACAACGATCGTGATAGAAGATCCTGACCTTCAAGGTCCAGCCGCCCTTTTGGGGCGGAGGTCCGCCCCTGAGTCTATAAAGTAAAAGAGAATAGGAATGACATTGTGGCCGGATTCTGTCAAGAGACGCTATATCGCATTTGCTTGTTTTTCGGCCATGTCGCCAATATAAGGGAGCCTGAAGATCTCGCCTTGGAGCGCCTTAAGGACGAGAACAATCCACAGGATGAACCAGGCGAGGCCGAGAACGATCCATGCCAAGACGACTATAAGCGGCCCGAGCAGCGGGACAAGAAAAAGAATTGCGGCAGCAATTTTCAATATCGTGCCCATGACGATCCCCGCCACTGCCAGGAATATCGCTTGAAAACAGTGGAACCGGACAAAGCGGTTTCTCTTATAAGGCTCAAGGAAGAGAAAGATGATCGCAGGCAGGAACATATACGCCAGCGCCGCGATTATCTTTTCTGCTCCAGTAACCGCCATTGGCGAAGCACTGTCAACGCGATTGCCGCACTCAGGACAGAACACAGAATCATCGGGCATTTGCGCAGTGCAAAACGGACATGGGATAGGCATTGTTCAGGCCACAGTTGAGGTGAGATTGTGAACAGGTTCGTTGAGCCTGGTACGCGATCTGTTGGCTGGTCGGCAAGCGTGCTGGTTTCGCATTAGGAGAAGAATCTACTACTAAAACTGACGCGCCGCCAGGATGACAACCAATTCTGCCGAATCAGATTCGGATTACACGGCGCATCTTACTAATTTCACCCACATTATCAAATGCAATTCTCGCGGGGAATCCGCATTGTGTTTGCCGGACCAGCCCCCTAGAATCAGATTTTTCCTATGGCGACGGTTACTACTTCCATCTCCGTTTCACGGCGGCGTTTCACATTCGGGCGCGTAGTTTCTCTGCTGCTGGTTTTAGCCCTGCTGGCACTCTTCGCCGCGCTGTCATGGCTCTACTCCGTAGCGCGTTCCGCTTTGCCGCAGCTGGCCGGAAAAATAACGGTGCCCGGGCTCTCCTCTCAGGTGCGCGTGATCCGCGACGGACATGGCGTTCCTACGATTGAGGCCGACAATCTGCCAGATCTCTTTTTCGCGCAAGGATACGTCACTGCTCAGGATCGCCTGTGGCAAATGGACCTGCTGCGCCGCTACGCCAGTGGGGAGTTATCTGAAATTCTGGGCAAAGAACTGTTAGCCAGTGATCGTGAACAGAGGATCCTGAGTTTGAGAGCGGCGGCGAGGAAGGGTGTAGAGATTGCTTCCCAGCAAGACCGCGCCTATTTCGACGCATACGCTCGCGGCGTAAATGCCTACATCGAGTCGCGGCGCGGCCGCCTTCCCATCGAGCTTCGCATTCTGCGCTATTCCCCGCGCCCCTGGACGCTGGAGGATTCCGTTCTGATCGCCGCACAAATGGTGAAGGACCTGAACCACTATCCATACAAGAATGCACTGGTGCGAGAAAAACTCTTCGCCAAACTGGGGCCGGAACTTACCGCCGACTTATATGTGAACTCGTCCTGGCACGACCATCCGCCGACCGAAGATCGCCCCAGCTTGGATCAGAACAAAAGAGAAAAAGGCGCCGATGACGACAAAGAGATCGACGAAGGAACGGGCAGCTCCCTCGCCAGCCAGTTTCATCATCTCCCGGTAGAAGAACAATTCCCCGTAGATGTCCCTGTCCTAGGCTCGAACAACTGGGTTATCTCCGGCGCGCACACCGAGTCAGGAAAGCCGCTGCTTTCGAACGATATGCATCTCGGACACCAGATGCCGAACCTTTGGTACGAGGCCCACCTGCGCAGCGGAACTTTAGACGTCGTCGGCTTCACGCTGCCAGGCATGCCTTACGTGATCGTCGGACACAATCAGAGAATCGCCTGGGGATTCACGAATCTTGGGCCGCAGGTAGAGGATGTTTATATCGAGACCTTCAATGCCAGTGGACAATACCTCACTCCGCAAGGCTGGAAAGATCCCGAACATCGCCGCGAAACAATTCACGTGAAGGGCGCGGCAGATGTCAATCTGGACGTCGTGGTGACTCGGCACGGGCCCATCATCACCGAGCTGGTTCCAGGAGAATCACGCAAGCTGGCGCTGCGCTGGACGCTCTATGACGGGCTGCGAATTTCGTTTGCCGACGTAAACACGGCTCAAAACTGGACCGAGTTCCGCAGCGCGTTCTCCAAGTTCGACGCGCCAGGGCAGAACGTCGTCTACGCCGATGTGGATGGCAACATCGGTTATCAAGCCACAGGCAAAATTCCCATACGCGCTTCCGGAGATGGCAGCCTTCCGGCCAATGGCAGTGATGACGCGCATGAGTGGGTCAGCTACATTCCGTACGAAAAACTGCCCAGCATCTACAATCCGCCATCGGGGATCATCGCAACTGCGAATGCACGTGTGACCTCGGACAACTTTTCCTACTTCGTCACCAATGACTGGGAAGCGCCATGGCGCACGGCACGCATTTATCGCGTGCTCGGATCAGGCAAGAAATTTTCCGCCGGCGACATGCTGGCACTGCAGACTGACATTGTTTCCGAATTCGACCGCTACGCAGCCGAGCGGTTCGTCTATTCCGTGGATCATGCCTCGCATGCCTCAGCGCGCGCGAAGCACGCCGCGGACGTCTTGCGCGCGTGGGATGGGCGGATGAACGCAGGCTCGGCCGCGCCTCTCATTACTGTGCGCTCTCGCCGGGAGTTGGTGCGCTTGCTATTGCAGCCGAGGCTCGGCTCCGCCCACGAAGACTCAGCCGAGGAGACATCTTTCAGTTGGAGGAGCTACAGTTGGGGATTGCAGTCAGTCTGGCTGGAGAACATACTGCTGCATCAGCCTAAGCGTTGGCTGCCGGAGGGCTATTCAAATTATGACGACTTGCTGGCCGCCGCGGTTGATAGCGCTTTAGGGTCAAGAGATTTGCCTGCGGAGCTCAGCCGCTGGAACTGGGGAGACTACAATGCCGTCGCCATCCAGCACCCGATCCTCGGTGAAATTCCGCTGTTGCGGCGCTGGACTGGACCCGGAGTGCAACCGCAATCCGGAAGCGGCTACACAGTAAAGGCCGTGAGCCGGAGTCATGGGCCATCCGAGCGGATGACCGTGGATCTTGCAGACCTCGATCAATGCACTTTCAACTTGGTGACGGGAGAAGCAGGAAATTTTCTCAGTCCCTATTACATGGATCAGTGGAAAGCCTGGTATGAGGGATCAACGTTCAATCTAGCTTTCTCCAGGGAAGCCATTGAACGGTCGCGGGCACACGAATTAAGAATGCTGCCGGGTAACTAGAATCAGATTGCCGTATTGAGAGATAAGTCGTGAAATCGCCTTCCATGAGAAGGCCGATGGCTCAGACCCGCATACTGTGCTAGTACCTCGGTCACTTTCGAACCCGCGCGGCACACCGCTAGCATTCTCTTCGAACCCCTGGGCTGTTGGGGATGCCGCCGAATGGGAGCAAAATCAGGCGGGGAGAAGCTCCGCAAGTCGGAGTGACCTGCGAGAATCCTTTGCTCGACCGGAAACAGCCCACTTCACTTTCTGAGTACGCGCACATTCGCCTCAAGTTCTATTGACCAATTCTGAGTGTAATGTCCTGTGGTTGTTGAAAAACGGTGCCAGAGGAAGATCTTTTCTTGGCTGCGAGTGACCACAACCGCTAGAGCTTTCTCTGTTCAGCTAAGTCGTTGCCAGTATGGGTCTCGTCGGTTGATTAAGGAAGCGG
>QIAA01000171.1 GCA_003224905.1 Acidobacteriota bacterium | reverse complement strand
GGGCGTAAGCTTGCCGGTGCGGCCAACCTGCACGATGATGTCTTCGATCTTTGTGATGCCTGAACGCGCGGCGTACTTGTAGGCGATTGCCCAGCGCGGCGCTTTGCCCGTGTACCCCAGCTCGCGCCAGAGGGCCGTGCTGTCAACCTTGATCACGATACCGTCGATCTCGTAAGGAAGGCTTTCGCGCTTGTCTTCCCATTGCTGAATGAAAGCCCAGACCTCGTCATAATTCTTCGCCAATGTACGGCGGACGTTTACTTTGAAGCCGGCTGTTTCGAGGGCATTCAGCGTTTCCGAATGATGCTGGAATAGCGAGCGGCCATTCTGGAGCAGCGAATAGCAAAAGTAATCGAGGCGTCTCTGGGCGGTGATGCTCGGCTCCAGCTGGCGCACGGTGCCGGCAGTGGCGTTCCGTGGGTTGGCGAAGAGGGAAAGTCCGTTTTGCTCCCTCTCTTCATTCATTCGTTTAAACGCTGCGATGGGCATGAGCATTTCGCCGCGCACTTCGAAATCTGCCGGCATGCCGGATTTTCTGAGCTTCTCCTTGGAAATCGAGAGCGGGATCGAACGTACTGTGCGCACGTTAGCAGTGACATCCTCGCCTGTCATGCCGTCGCCCCGAGTGATCCCGCGGGCCAATTGGCCGTTTTCATAGCGCAGAGCCAGCGACATGCCATCGAGCTTCAACTCGCAAACGTATTCCACATCTTTGCGGCCGCTCAGTTCGTGGACCCGGCGCTCCCAGTTACGCAGCTCTTCTTCGGTGTAGGCGTTGTCGAGCGAGAGCATCGGCGAGGAGTGTGGCACTTTGACGAAACCCGCGCGGGGCTTGCCTCCTACACGCTGCGTGGGGGAGTCGGGCGTGATCAGGCCGGGATGAGCCGCTTCCAGAGTTTTCAGCTCAGTCATTAGCCGGTCGAATTCGGCGTCGCTGATTTCGGGCTGGTCGAGAACGTAGTACCGATATTCATGATGTCGGATCTTCTCGCGGAGAGTTTCGACGTTCTTCTCGGTGTCTTTGGCCGTAGTTGCGGGCATTAGTGAAAATTATATTCGTCATCGAGGAGCGATCATCGATGGAGAACGGTTTTGTATTAGGGACAGCGCGCAGCTGATGGTCCGATCATTTGTTCGT
Source organism: Acidobacteriota bacterium (assembly GCA_003224905.1). Taxonomy (GTDB): domain Bacteria; phylum Acidobacteriota; class Terriglobia; order Terriglobales; family Acidobacteriaceae; genus QIAA01. The sequence goes on along the minus strand of QIAA01000171.1, from coordinate 31,951 downwards.
AGCCCGTTGTTGTTCGAACGTTTGATTCGCGCGGAAGATGACGTATTCGCGAATCGCCGCGGCATCGGGCCGTGAGAGTTCTTTGGCGAAAGAGACCATGCCGTTGGACTTCAGCATTCTGCCCAACACGATGTAAAACCACTGATCGTTGTTCAGAGTGCTCGAATAGCGCAGATCAGGGGTGATGCCGCCGCTCACCGCCACGTCCCCATGACAAGTACTGCAGTAGCGCTGGAACAACTGCTCTCCCTGCCGGATGGTGGCCGTACTCGCAGTAGAGGGCGGAGGATTCAACCTGGGCTCCTCAACTTCAGGCAGCGCAGGCAGGGTTGCTTTGCCTGCAATCTTGAAGGCCAGCACTCGGCTGACATTGCGTACTCGTCCTGACTTGAAGGAGACTTCGCCGGCGACCAGCGGAAACACGCCACCCCAGCCCACAACTACCGCGACGTATTGCTCTCCATTTGCTGTGTAAGTGACCGGCCCTGCCATGACTCCGGTTTGGGCGGCGAATGACCAGAGCTTTTCGCCGTTATCGTCGCGGTACGCTTCAAAGTTTCCGCCAGCGGTACCTTCGAAGACCAGGCCGCCGCCAGTGGGCAACGTGCCTCCATTCCACGGCCCAAGCCGTTCCACAGCCCAGGCTTGCTTCTGCTGAACGGGATCCCACGCGACAAGCTTGCCCTTTACGGTGTTCAAAATCGCCTGCTTGATTTTTGGATCCTGCGGCATTCCGGCGGCAACCAGGTCGATACCATAATTCGGCGCCAGATGTTTCTCAGCAAAATGTTCCGGAGACTTGTACTTGAAGCCGACATCGTTTACCGGGATGTACACCAACCCGGTAAGCGGACTGTAAGACATCGGCTGCCAGCTGTGCGCACCCAGAGGTCCTGGCACGACAGGCGCGGGATCGGCGTCGGGATAGCGGGCGATAGGGGTCTCGATCGGACGGCCGGTCTTCATATCCACTCCGCTCGCCCAGTTGATATAGGTGTAGGGCTTTGCCGAGATCAGGGCTCCGGTGGCGCGATCGATGACGTAGAAGAATCCGTTCTTCGGTGCATGCAATAGAACCTTTCGTGCCCGGCCATCAATGTTCAGATTGGCAATGATGATGGTTTGGGTGGCGGTGAAATCCCACATCTCTCCCGGCGTTTCCTGATAGTGCCAGACGTACTCACCTGTATCCGGCTTCAGCGCAACGATCGACGAAACAAATAAATTGTCGCCTCCCTGCGGGCTGCGGAAGCGCTGATTCCACGGTCCACCGTTTCCGACGCCGATGTAAAGCAGATCAAGTTCGGGATCGTAAACAATGGAGTCCCAGACGGTGCCACCGCCACCGTATTTCCACCATTCTCCAGTCCACGTCTTGGCGGCTTTTTCCAGGATCGGACTCTCGAAGGGCTTCGAAGGATCGCCCGGTACCGTGTAGAAGCGCCACACCATCTTGCTGGTTTCGGCGTCGTAAGCCGAAACGTAACCGCGCACGCCCATTTCCGCGCCGCCATTACCGATGATGACTTTGCCCTTGACGACCCGTGGAGCGCCGGTGATGGTGTAACGGGAATTGCGGTCAATGGTGAGCGTCTCCCAGGCGGGCTTACCTGTCACAGCTTCCAGCGCGACCAGTCGACCATCGAGTGTGCCTAGAAAGAGCTTGCCATTCCAGGCTGCAACTCCGCGGTTCACTACGTCACAACAGGCATTCACAGCCCACTCCGGGGAAACTTTCGGATCGTAAGACCAGAGCAGGGCGCCAGTCGCGGCATTGAGAGCGAAAACCTTGCTCCATGCAGTGGTGAAGTACATGACGCCGTCTATCACCAGAGGCGTCGACTCCTGCCCGCGGTGAGTATCCAGGTCGTAAAACCAGGCGAGCCCGAGTTGGCTGACGTTCTTGTAGGTGATCTGCGTCAGAGGGCTGAAGCGCTGCTCGTCATAGCTGCGGCCGTGAGTCATCCAATTCGCGGGTTCGCGATCAGCATTGATGAGTCGGGCGGAGTCGATGTCCGCGGGCTTGGCGGATGTGGGTGACTGAGAGGTTGACTTACAGCCAGTGGCACTAAGCGCGACGATGAACAGAGTTGGAAGGACAAAGCGCCGTGTTCGCATCGAGTGGTGGACTTCAACCGCTTTGGTGGTTTTCAATCTCCTCGCTGGCGATGTGAAACCCGGTGTTGGCGACCGGTACGCCGGCATAAATCGCCGCCTGCAGAAGGACTTCTTTTAGATCACAGGGCTCAAGTTCGTGGGCCAGCCCGGCGCGCAGGTGCATGCGGAATTCTTCCCAGCGTCCGAGAACGGCCATCGTTGCGAGGACCAGAAGGCGGCGCGAGCGGCGATCCAGGCCAGGGCGCGTCCAAATGCTTCCCCAGGCGTAGTGCGTGATCAGATCCTGAAAATCGCGATTGAAGTCTGTGGTTGTTTCAATCGCACGGTCCACATGCGCATCGCCAAGCATTGCGCGTCGAACGGCCATGCCGGCTTCAAAAGCATTGCTGGAGTCTTCCGGAGGCTGCAAAAACTCTAGTAAAGCCGTTGTAAAAGAGCGCGGGCGCGCCAAATTCGACAGGTGCGCCGCAGGCAAGCGCACGGCCCGCGTGCCAGGTATCTTCTGCGCCAAAAGTTCACCATGCCCCTCCCAAGGCGTGGAGACGTCGCGGTCTCCTGCAATCACTAGGGTTGGAGCTTTAATGCGCGCTAACAATTCGCGATGGTCCACGTCGCGCAGCGCGGCGCAGCAACCCAGGTAGCCGACCGGATTTGTCCCGAGAATCACGGAACGTATGGAGCTCGCATATTCATCTCCTCGCGCCAGCGCCTCGGGAGAAAAGAAACGCTGCATGGCCATGTCCGCGATTGCCGCCAGGCCGCCTTCTCTCACCAGGCGAATACGGTTTTCCCAGTTGCTGCGGGGGTGAAAATAAGGAGAAGTGTTGGCGAGGACGAGATGCGTGATGTGCTGCTGAGCATTGATCGCGAGCCACTGGCCGATCGCGCCGCCCATCGATAAACCGCAGAATGCGAACTTGCCGATGCCAAGCGAGTCGACGAGCGCGAGTACATCCCGCCCCAGGAGTTCAATTGAATATTCGCCTTTAGGCGCATCCGACGCACCATGCCCGCGCGTGTCATAGCGAAGAATCTGGAAGTGCGGCAACAGATCGGCAACCTGAGGAGCCCACATGCCATGGTCGCAACCGATGGAATGCGAAAGGACGAGCACTGGCCTATCAGATTTCCCCTCCAGGCGATAAAACAGGCGCGTGTTGTCCACACTTACAAAAGGCAAGCTTATTGCTCCTTTTTGTTGACGGGCTTCTGAGAGAACGACAGAAGGCTTTTTCGAAACTGTTCGGCGGAGCCGAGATACTGGTCCGGCAACTCCAGTTGGCGGAGGGTGGCCGCGTCGATATGACGGTTGACCTCCGGCATTTCCGAAAGTACTTCGGCAAGATGGCGACTACCAGAGGCGCTTTTTCGCGTAGCTTCTTCGAGGACCCTATGAGCCGCGTCGAGCCCGAGTTTGGCTCCAAGCAACATCATGACGCGCTCAGCAAAAATGACGCCGCGAGTGGCATCGATGTTCCGCCGCATGCGATCAGCATCTACAAAGAGTCCTTCCGCAACCTCCGCCATCGAAGCCGCTGCCAATCCCGTGGACTGGATAACCGTAGTAACGATCGGCCACTCCGCCTGCCAGCCGCCCACCGCGCGCTCGTGCTCTTGCACCATTGCCGAAAGAAAGCTCGCCACTTCGCCCGGTACACGATGCGCTGCGGCGAGAGTTACGGCACACGCAATCGGATTGCGTTTGTGCGGCATTGTTGAAGAGCCGCCACGACCTTGTCCACCCGGTTCAGCAGCTTCGGAAATTTCATATTGCATGAGCAGACTGACGTCCCGCGCCATTTTGCCGAGAGAGCCAGTCAGGACGCCACAATCACACATCAAAGCCGCCAGCCGGTCGCGGTGGGTATGCCAGGGCGCCTCAGGGAATCCAAGTCCGAGTTCAGAGGCTAGCTCGCGCGCAACAGCAATAGCCTTGTCTCCTAACGACGCCAACGTGCCGCTCGCTCCGCCAAATTGAACGATCAGGGCTTCAGAAAACGCATCGTCCAGCCGCTTTCGACTGCGACGAATCGCGCCCAGCCAGCCGGCTGCCTTCAATCCAAACGTAACCGGAGGAGCGGGCTGCATGAGCGTTCGTCCCAGCATCACCGTGTTTCGGTGAACCTCCGATAATTTCTCAAGGGCGCGTTCCAGACGTGACAGGTCATTCGCCAAAATCGGCTGTGTGCGCTTAAGGAGTAGAACGAGTGCAGTGTCAGAAACGTCCTGGCTGGTTGCACCCCAGTGAACGAAACCTGCAGCCTCTGGGTTGATTGCCCGGACGCGGTCAGTTAACGCTTTGGCAAGCGGAGTCCCAAACGTGCCGGCACGCAGCGTATCCCGCGCTAAGCTCGCAGTGTCGAAAGCCTCGGCCTTTGCTGCGCCTGTAATGACATCGGCTGCGGACTTCGGGATGACCCCTAAACGCGCCTCGGCTCGTGCCAGCGCCGACTCGAAATCGAGCATCGCTTGCAGGACAGATTGATCGGAAAACAAATCGGAGAGTGAATCAGTAGTTGCGAGACTCTCGATCACTCGCGCCGGCATCCAGCACAATTCCTCAGCCCGGCATTATAGCTGCATTATTTATCACCGAAACCCGGGAAAGGGTTCAGAAGCTAGGGACAAACGGTGATTTTGGTTGGCGCACACACTTCCAGCGCTGCGATATAAGCTCCCTGGAATGAGCCAGGCCTTACCCGCTGAGAAGTGTCATCAAAACTCCCACAGGCTGTTTATCTCCCTTGATTTCTTACCGCTTCCGGTTGCTGATCTGGCAGGCGAACGCCCTCACTGGGTCAATGAGTGCAGTAGCGATGGCACGACAACCATCATCGCGCCGCTCCTAGGGTGACAGTGTGTAGTTGATTCTCAGGACAGTCTCGACTTGAACAGGCTTGCCATTGCATGCGGCAGGTTCGTAGCGCCACGCAGTAATCGCATTCACACTAGACGTTCCAAGGGATGCACTCGGGCTAGCGACCACCTTGCGGACCCTCGGAACACCATCGATACCAATCCATACGTCCACGACAGCCATTCCCTCAAGGTGCTGTTGTCGAGCGTCTTGGGGATATTCAGGGGCCACACTTTTGATGCGACGATAAGGCATCGGGTTCATGCAGCCAGCTTCCGGTGAAACGCCCGCCAGCGGAGTAAACGAGTCAGGAGGAAATTGACCAGAAGCACTCAAATCACTGACGTTAACTTTGGCCACCGTCTTGCCGTCTTCCACAAAGCTAAGAAATCGGGGAAAAATCTTTCCACTAACAGGTTGATAATCACTGTCTTCATAAGATGCACCGCGGAAAAGGTTGCCCGTGCTGTCATTCACGCAGATCTCTAATGTGGATTTCACCTCGTTTTCGGTCTCCACACAAGTCAACTTGTCACCGTGCTGCTTTCGGGAGCGTAATTTCTTGACTTTGTCCTTCGGGCTGAGACCTGTGTGAACAAAGGAACCGGAGCGTCCCGCATCTGTCCCCAGTGAGGAGCCAAAACCGAGCGCCGCATGCAATTGGAAGATGCGGAACGGAATGAAATCAGTGCTACGCTGGATCCAGACTTTTTCCTTACCTCCAACCTGAACTTCCGTGTAGCCGGGGAAACTGATTTCTTCTCTCCACTGCTCGGGCCCGTTCCACAGCAGTCGATAGCTTCCATCCAACGGCTTGCCTCGGTTGTCGATTTGTGCAGTGGCCGTAATCTGAAAGGATGGCAGATCAAAAATATTAGTCTTCGAGACTGCCTGTTCCAGTCTCTTGATTGCTTCTTCTTGCTTGGAGGCATCGGAGGCATCGAGAAGCGGCGAAACCAATATACCCACTACGGCCAGCAGCAGAATGCACCTGTTCATTGGTCCATGCTAAAACGGCCAAGCGAGCAAAACCAAAATATTGTAATCTGGCCCTTACTCCGATTCGGCTACCAGAAAAGTGCCGATGCCGATATTCCTATCTTGAAGGAGGCAAGGGCGGAGTACGCGAAGCTGCAATAGCTCCTTTCTTGTGCCGCCTAACTGTCTAAATCAGGCGTTTGTACTTAGAAGTGGACGAGACAACAACGCAGGGGCACAGTGGGGAGCGCTCCATCCGGTGCTTACCGAAGGCGCGAATCGTAATTACATTCTCAGCCGCTGCGGAATCTTGGCCAAGTACAAAGCAGTCGCTACACATCGAAGAACACGGTCTCGTGTTCTCCCTGCATGCGCACTTCGAAGTGCCAATGGCCGGGCTTTGCGGGATCGGGGTGGGCCATCAGCGTCTCACGGCGCTCATCGGGAACCAGCGCCAAAACTGGGTCCTCCTGGTTTGCCGGATCGCCGGAAAAATAAATCCGCGTGTAAAACTGCTTCAGCATTCCGCGCGCGAACACCGCCATATTCAGATGAGGAGCCTGCAAGACACTGCCCGGACCGGGCACGCGTCCCGGCCTGATAGTTTCGAACTCGCAGCTTCCGTCTTCACGCGTCCCCATGCGTCCAAAGCCACGCCACTCTGGGTCGCATGTTTTCTCCTGCGGATCATCGGGATGGTTGTACTTGCCTTCGGCATCAGCCTGCCAGATCTCAAGCATCGCATCGGGAATTCCTACTCCATCTCCATCTAAGACGCGGCAGGTGAGCAGTACACGCTCGCCCTTTGCCTCGGGACCTGCGATGCAGCGCACCGAACATTTCTCCGTTGTCAGTCCGAAGGAAAAGAAAGGACCGACAGTTTGCGATGGAGTCAGTCCCAGGCTCATGGTGTCTCGAACGGCGTTGCTTCCGGCCCGCGTAGCACGATGTCGAACCTGTAGCCGAGCGCCCATTGCGGCTGCGTGGTTTCCAGATCGAACTTGCAGACCATGCGTTGTCGGGCCTTCTCGTCGGGAATGGACTGGTAGACGGGATCATAGGCAAAAAGCAGATCACCGGGGAAATACATTTGTGTAACTAATCGCGAGATGAATGCTCTGCCGAAAATCGAGAAGTGGATGTGCGCCGGACGCCACGCGTTGTAATGATTGAACCAGGGATAAGCGCCCGGCTTTATGGTTACAAAGCGGTAAGCGCCGTTTTCGTCCGTCCGCATGCGACCGGCTCCGGTGAAGTTCGGGTCGAGCGGCGCCGGGTGCTGATCGTCCTGATGTCTGTATCGGCCGGCCGCATTCGCCTGCCAAATCTCCACCAGGGCTTCAGGGACAGGACGGCCATTGCAGTCCAGCACCCGCCCAATAACAATGATGCGTTCACCATTTGGCTCGCCGGCATGCTGGCGGGTCAAGTCGTTATCCGTCTCAGCAATCTGGCCGTGTCCGTAGATAGGCCCAGTGATCTCCGAAAGCGTATGAGGAAGAAAAGTGAGCGGCTTAGAAGGCGAGCGCTTGATCGTAGATTCGTAGGCCTGGTAGGGGGCAGGCGGCTGGCAGCCCTCTTCATGCCGACGGTAGGGCGTGATGATCGAACGTTCGTTCGCCAGGTGGCGCATGAACACTTATACCGGACAGGCACATTCCTGCCGGACAACAAATGTTAGCTCACGTGTTGCAGTTTGTCATCAGTTTGGACGGCCATCCGGTAGAGACTGTTCAAGGACTAGACGACTACCGGCTCCTTTTAAACAAGCCTCGAAGATTCCGTGGCTTGAAATGGGTGCGCGCAATGCTAAGAAGGAGCATCGATAGAAAGATTGCGGCTAATCCGAACGATGCTGTCCGAATATTAACGCTGCGCTTCGGCAAAATCGAAAACCGTCCATACACGAATTCGATGTGCACCCAATAAACGAGCAAAGAGGTTTTTCCGAGTTGGACCAGTGGACTGAAGCGCCACTGCGCCGCACCCCAACGGCACCACATGTATGCGCCGCACATAATCGCCAGAAGCAGGCCAACGCGGATCAAAAAGAAATTCGGACTGGTATGCCAGAAATCGTAAACGGGATAAAGCTGCCCGCCTTGATGATCGAACCAGCGGGCGATATAAATCAGCGCGACACCGGCCACGCCGATCAGAACGAAGAAGGCGGATTCACGCCTACGCACGTATTCGCTCATCAGGAGGAAGCCTGTGGCGAGGCCGACGAAAGCAAAAGCAGTCCACGGGAAGATGGGAAAGAGCCACGGCTGCGGCTGATCCAGATTATGGACACCGTTGATGTACGACTCCAGCGGCCAGGGGAGCCATCGCGGTCGCCATGAAGTCCACAGCAGAGGTGTCAGCAACGCGATTAGTAGGCCCACACCAACTGCCGATACCGGCAAGCTGATTCGACTTGTTTGTTGAGAGCTTGACAAAACGAGCCAGCAGAGAAACCCCATCAGCATCATCGAAACGCCGATGATGTTCAACACGTCGACGCGGAACGGGTCGCTCCACGGCGCCCAACCAAAAGCAATCAGAAATTCCTGCACGCGGAACAAGAGCCCAATTCCGAAGATTTCCGCGCCGCGAAGAATTGTGGTCCGGGCAATCTGAGCAGGCGTTGACCCTTTTTGAAGCAATCTATTCGTGACCAGCGCGAATGAAATACCGGCCAGAAAAAGAAAGAGTGGCGCGGGCAGCGTCCCGCCCAGCTGCGACCACATGAAAAACGTGCTCTTGCGCGCCTCTCCGCCCAGCCAGGAGTCGTAGCAGTGCGTCTGAAACATCAGCAGGCAGGCAAGGCCTCGCATCCAATCGATGTACAAAAGGCGCGAGGAAGGCGCTGGCACTGCGGCAGTATACGGCAGCTACTCCATGCAGACGTGTCAACTACTGCACATTGACAGTCGCTGCTGCCGTTGATCGTCCGTATTGATTGGTCGCGTAGAGGGTGTAGGTGGTGGTCTGCGCCGGGAAAACCTTGGCGCTGCTGCCCCGCACGGCTCCGAGCTGGGGTGAAATGATCTGATAAGCTGCGCCAGTCACATTCCATGAGAGATTGACGCTGCTACCGGCGGCAACGGTGGTTGAATCCGCACTGAAGCTGACGATGTCCGGAGCTGCGCCCTGCGGCACATTCGAGGCGGTATACACCGGATTCATCTGCACGACTTCAAAGGATGACGCGGTGACCTGGCCAAGGTTGTGCAGATCGTTGTTGTCCCAGCGATCGTCGGGCGCGCCGCTGATATACATCGCGCTGCCGTTATCTGCCAGAATCATGCCGTATTTCTTAAGCGCGTTCAGAATCACTTGCAGGTTTGCCGAGAATGAAGAGACATCAAAATCCGCTTTCAACCGAATACGCATTCCCATCGGAGGCGCAAGCGAATTTGTGGAATTGCCCGCCCAGTGAGAGGCCGGCGGAGTGAATGCGTTCCGGCTTTGCGGCAGAGTAAAACGCAAGGCGTGCTGGATTTGTCCGGCCGCAACTTCGTCGTAGCGAGCTAGTCCAGGGAAGATCGGCAGCCCGGCGGCATCAGCCGAGGTCCAAGTCCAGGGTCGTTGCTCATTGCTCAGAAGATCCCACACTGCTGCCGAGCCCGCGTTCCAACTCCCGTTTGTATTCGGATAGGCACTGAACAACTCGTAGAGAAAGCAGTTGCTGTTGTTGAGCACGAGCACGTGGCGATCGCCCGTGCCCGGGGTTGGATCGCCCTCGATTGGCCCATTCGCCGGAATCGGCATTGGCCCGGGATCACTCTCGTCGCCGTAGGCGGTGAAATTGACACCTGCCAGCGCCTGCGACCCGGCGACAACCACATATGGAATGCCGATGTTCGAGCCTTGATACTGTCCGGCTCCGAAATCCGGATGCAATCCGATGCTAGGGCCGATGAAGCTGATAATGGCATCAGAGTTCGCATCAACGGGCGCGCCTGAAATATCCGTGTTCCACAAGCTGTCTGCGGGAAATGGGCGGAAACCGTTCAAGCTGGCGCCTTGGCCGGCGCTCATCGCACACGAGGTGTTTGGAGTTCCTGAGCCGCCGTTGTTGCCGCCGCTCGAGGTTCCACCATTTCCGGTGCCACTGTTTCCTTGCGTGGCGGTTCCTCCTCCACAACCGGAAAACGCCAGGGCACAAAGCAGCAATCCCAGAATGGGAAGACCACTCTTGCGGGAAAAGGACATGAGGTTATTGTGCTAGGAAAATGTCGCCAAACGACCTGTAAGGAGGGCACTACGCGCCCGAATCAGGACATGTACTCAGGGAAGTTGCGAATATCAATTCGGTCTTGAAGCGGGAAAAAATCGATCAATGCCGCAGATGCGCGAGGGCCAGCAAAATCAACGTGTTCCAGCAGACCACGCCGGAGTAGAAGAGATTCACGACCCACGCCAGTTTTCGAACCCGGAAGGCAATCAATACGGCAATCACTTTGCTGCACAAAACGCCGCCAACAGGTCCCAGCAGGGTCGTCAAGCGTGCGACCAGGGGATTTAGTTCGAAAGCTCCGTAATGAAACGCGATGAGCGTGGTCACCAGATCGAGCACCTGAAGCACGATGAAACTCGATCTCGCCTGGAGAATTTTCATGCCCGGTCTCGATTATCACATGCGCTTCCACGCGACCTTGTCGCATGTGACTTTCGTTACGTGCGTTGGATGCTACTCTGACAGCCCTCGTTACTGCAATGGTCCGCACTACAGGAAACGATGGAGACCGCTCGAACGGCGCTTGCAGCGCGCGATTGCTGCTCCGCCGCTTTTCCGACGAAGTTATAGAAAAATCTGCCGATATCCTATTTCAGGAGAAAATCCGGCGAAAGGAACCATAAAGCTCTGGAAGGTGCCACGAACATCATGAGTGCTCCCGGGACGGCTACGCCCCTTTTGCGTGCACTGCTGATCTCCAGCGACCCGGCGACCACCAGCCAGCTTACGGACACCATGGATCAATTCGCGATCCATACTGAAGTCTGCTCTGACGTTGCGGTTGCCATGCGCCTGTTGAACCGGCGCAAGTTTGACGCGGTGGTTCTCGACCTGGGCCTGGGGGGCAAGGCACCGGAGATTCTGGAACGTATTCGGTTCTCTGCGTCGAATGAAACTACTGTGACCTTCGCCATCACCGATCACGGACGCCCCATACCTAACCTGCAGGCGCGGCCGAATTTCGTCATGGAGAGGCCGCTTTCCCCGGCTCTGGTCAACCGCACGCTCAAGGCTGCTTTTGGACTGATCGTGCGCGAATGCAGACGCTACTTCCGTTGTCCGCTTGTGGCGGATGCGGAGATCGAGAGCAAAGGCACGGAAGATATCAGCTGCCAGACCGTGAACATCAGTGAAGGCGGACTGGCGGTGATGGTGCGCTCGGCGCTCACTCCGGGAGCACAAGTGAAAGTGCGATTCGCGTTGCCGGGGCAGAAACTTCATTTCAACGTCGAATCCGAAATCTGCTGGTGCGACGAGAAACAGCGCGCCGGCCTGCAGTTCCTCTCCCTCGCGACGGAGCAGCAGGTTGTGCTGCAGCAGTGGCTTGCCGCCAGACTGGAACAGAGCCTGCCCAAATCCGTCTCCCGCCAGTTCGAAGTCGCGCAACCTGACGTTCTCGACTGAAGCGCATTTCAAAAGCAAAGCCCAAGCAACGCTCACCATCGCACGGCGCAGTTTGTAGCACGACCGTGCTATTTTTGTCACTCTTTGTCTCTAAATTGTTGTCCTGCTTGGGGTTCGTCTCATTCGGTTGCTTGAATGAGGATGGTTAGCTGCCCTACGGCATCCTGATTTGACAACGGGTGACCTGCTCCGCGGAAGCACGCTCTCGATGCCGACCCAGACGGCACTTGTGCGTGAGATGAGAGCGGAAATCCCCACCCTTCGAAAAACCGCGAAGGGATGGGGCAGCCTCAATGGTTATGCTGCCAGCAAAAGCTCAAGGGGACACAGGTGAGCCAACCCGCCGCCAGCGTGGTTTTGTGGTCCCCACCCTTCGGCTGCGCTCAGGGCAGGCTCCTTCGAAAACCGCGAAGGGATAGGGCAGCCTCAGTATTTATGCTGCCAGCAAAAAACTCAAGAGGGCAAAGGTGGGCCATCCCGCCCAGTTGGGAGAAGAAGCTGCATGGGATTCATCCAAGGAGAAGGTCGTAGGCAAGGCACATTGTTCCCGGTGGCGTTGGATGATTTGATTCCGGAAGATCATGTGTGCCGTGTGATCGATGCCTTTGTGGGCCGATTAGAGATGGAGCCGCTAGGCTTTATGCGAGCTGAGGCTGCCGAGACGGGACGGCCTGGATATGATCCGCGGGATCTGCTGAAACTCTATTTGTATGGCTATCTGCAGCAGATTCGTTCTTCCCGCCGGCTGGAAGCGGAGTGCCAGCGCAATATCGAACTGATGTGGTTGCTGGGACGGCTGTGTCCCGATCATAAGAGCATTGCTGAATTCCGACGTCTGCATCGCGATGCGGTGGTGGAAACCGGAGCGGAGTTGATTCGCTTTGCGCGTTCTGTAGGACTGGTGCGCGGAGAATGGATCGCCATTGATGGCTCGAAATTCCGCGCCGTGAGCAGCGCCCACCGTGTGCATGAGCGCCGGGCGTTGCAACGCTACTTGGAGAGCATGGAGACCGCCGATGCCGAGGATGAACCCGTCATTGATCACAGCGCCGTAGCCAGCGCGCTGGAAAAACTGCGCCAACATCCAGAACCGGAAGTCGGTTTGATGCACACCGCTCAGGGAGAAGTGCCTGCTTACAACGTGCAAGCCGCGGTGGATGCGCAGCACGGTTTAATCGTGGCCCAGCAGGTGACGGGTGAAGCCAACGATACTCGCAGCTTGTTGCCCATGGCCGAAGCTGCGAAAGCGGCGGTAGGACAAGCGGTACTGAATGTGGTCGCCGATGCTGGTTACTCCAATGGAGAACAGGCCTCGGCATGCGAGGCGCAAGGGATCTTTCCCCATGTACCAGCGCACCGTGGAGTGAACACTCAAGGCGATGGCACCCTGTTCGATCGCACCCGGTTTCATTACCAGGAGCAGACCGACACCATGCTCTGCCCGGCGGGTCATCATCTGCGTCGCGATGGCCGCAAAGGTCGATCGATTGTCTACGCCGGGCGGCCGCAGGTCTGCGGGGTGTGCCCGTTGAAGTCGCAGTGCACCGTGAGCTCGCGCCGCCTGGTCAATCGACATTTGCATGAGGAAGCACTGCAGCGGATGCATGCCCGTGCTACGCCGACGGTGATGCGCTTGCGAAGTTGCACGGTGGAACACCCCTTCGCGACGATAAAGTATCGCATCTTTGGCCACCCCAGGTTCCTGTTGCGCGGTCTGCATGGGGCGCAAACTGAAATCAGCTTGGCAACCATGGTCTACAACTTCAAACGGATGATGAAAGTCATCGGCGGAACAGCCTTCTGCATGGCTCTGGCGAGCCTTTGAAGTACTAGAACACGGAACCCAGAATAGAACTTCACCGAACCACTTAGAACCAAGCAGCGAACTCTTATTCAGAGTTTCGTAACAGCCTCAAACCGCGAAGGGTGGGGCAACCCTTATTTGTGATGCCGCAGGCAAACAAGAACGCGAAAGGTGGGCCAGCCCGCCCCGCCAGGGCTGAGGCCGGTGGCTTGCGCGATGTGACAGGCGGGGCGCAACTGGCGACGCAGGCCGATGACCTGAGCGATCAGCTCCGACGAAGTTCGGCGCGGGCTACGCAGGGGCCGCGAGGAACGATCCCGCAAGCCGGGCAACCCCAGGCTGCGATAGCGGCGGACACTTAGCGGCAGTCTTTCGGCTAACGTTGAAGGCGGCTGCAGCCGCCTTCAACGTCACCTTCTCGATCATGGTCTTATTGGCTAAAGTCTCTCGACTACGAAAGGTAAGTCGGGCATTCTGGTGAAGGTCCATTCGTGCGACTCCTTCGAAGCGGATTGGTCAGCACCATCAGCTTCTCCGGTGTTGCTCGAATGGACTATTCACTTCTCGGGAACAACGTGTTGAGAGATCACAGGCACCCCAACCTCGGACACCCTAACCTCGGACACCCCAACCTCGGACACCCCAACCTCGGACACCCCAACCTCGGACACCCCAACCTCAGGCACCCCCATTAGGACCGACACTCACAGTGTGGTTCCTATGCGATTTTGGGAGGCACGGTTTTATGACTTCAATGTTTGGACGGAGCGGAAGCGGATTGAGAAGCTGCGGTACATGCATCGTAATCCGGTGAAGCGAGGTTTGGTGGAATCTCCGGAGCGGTGGGCGTGGAGCAGCTTTCGCTGGTATTGGTATGGGGATGTCGGGGCGGTGCGGGTCAACGACACGGAGATTCTGGTGATGAGGATCGGGAAGGGAGCGTGAGTGGTATTGGGTTCCCAGGTCTCGCAACGGCGGCGAGACCCGGGGCACCCGGCCACCGAAAGAGACCGGGAACGTTCTCGTAGCGCGACCTGTGTGAGAGCGCGAAACGGATTTCTAGGTCTTACGTGATCCAAGCACCAACGCGACCACTCCGCCGGAGAGAAGAACAACACCCACCGCTGGAGGCAGCTTCTCGCTCTCTTCAGTCTGAACCCCTATTTTGGTGTCCCCGATCTTGACGCCGTGGTTCTCGTGGCGAGGAATCGGTACTACAAATGACAAGGTCCCGAGCAGCAGAAGCACAAGGCCCATCATGGAAACACTTTTCATCCTGGCGTTCCTCCCGCGTTAAGGTTCTCTCAACGTCGCCATAAACGCGATCAGGTAATTCCTTCAGTTCCGAGTTCATGGAACTGGACGCGGCCATTCTCTATCCACGGCCTGTTCAGCCGCAGTATGGTGCAGGAAGTTTTTCTTTCAATAGCTTACGAGAGGAGTATGTTCGGCGGTGCTGTCCCCGTACGCTATGATGAACGGCTTATGGCTAGATACCTAATTACGGGTGTGGCGGGCTTTATCGGGTCGGCTTTGGCCAGGGAGGTTCTGGCACAAGGCGATCAGGTACGGAGCCTGGACAATTTTTCTACCGGGAAGCGGGAGAACATTTCTGAGATCTTCTCCCAGATCGACTTTCGCGAAGGGGACCTGCTCGGCTCTGGCCTGGTGCACGATGCATGCCGGGGCGTGGACTACATCCTGCACGAAGCCGCCATTGCCTCCGTGCCCCGATCAGTAAAGGATCCGTTGGCCAGCCATCGCGCAAACCTGGATGCTACGGTGGACCTCCTGATAGCGGCACGGGACGCGAAGGTCAAGCGGGTGGTGTACGCCGCGTCTTCTTCCGCCTACGGCGACACACCGACTTTGCCGAAGCACGAAGACATGACGCCCAATCCAATCTCGCCTTACGCGGTCGCCAAACTTGCCAGCGAGTACTACATGACTTCGTTTTACCGCTGCTACGGCCTGGAAACCGTCTGCCTGCGCTACTTCAATATTTTCGGGCCGCGGCAGGATCCGGATTCCCCATATTCCGGCGTGCTGGCAAAATTCATCACCCAGATGCTTCGTGGAGAACAGCCGACGATTTTCGGAGACGGCACCCAGAGCCGCGACTTCACTTACGTCGACAACGCGGTGCAAGCGAATCTGCTCGCCTGCAAGGCGCCGGCATCCGAAGTTGCGGGACGCGTGTTCAACATCGGCGTAGGGCAGCGGGTTGATCTGAATGAAACTTTTCGCCTGTTGCAAAAGATCATCGGCTACAACGGCGAGGTGAAGTACGCGCCGGAACGGGCCGGAGACGTGAAACATTCTTTGGCAGAGCTGACCCGCGCAAAGCGGCATCTCGGTTACACTCCGAAAATCTATTTCGAGGAAGGCCTGCGCCGCACGGTTGAATGGTATCGGAGCGTTGATAGCAGACCTGACAATCTCGGAACACAATTTTCAAATCCGCGCGCTCCGAATGTAGACGCCTGATCGTCATTACCTTGGTTATCTAGGGGCTGATTACGCGCTGAGACTACAGTTGCGGAATGACACTTTCATCTCTGGTCTTTTCACGCGATTGGCCTGAAATCAGCGTGCTCGAATGCATCCTCGGCAGTCTTCATATGAATGTGGAAGTGGAACCGGAGCCGGAACGTGCCCTGGCGAGATTAGCCAAATCCAAAATCGATGCGCTCATCGTGGACTGCGACCTGAGCGGAGCCTCTGCATTTCTTCGCGGCGTACGCAATGCCAGCGCGCAACAGATAGTCCCCCTGGTGATCTTGGGCGGATCAAACGGCCGTCACCTGGAAGAAGATGGCGCAAGTTTCGTTTTTCAAAAACCGATTTCGGTGGAACAGGCCGTACACACACTTTCCGCGGCGCGCAACCAAATTCTGGAAGAAAGATTACGTTATCACCGTGAGCGGATGGACATTCCAGTGTGGCTATCCTACGGCTCGAAGAAACGCGCGCGCGCCCACCTGATGAATTTAAGTCAAAAAGGCATGGGCATTCGCCTGCCGAAGCCCTTGCCGGTGAAAGGCCCCCTGCAGATCAGTTTTGCATTGCCGGGTACGAAACGCACCATGAAGATCGCGGGCGAAATCGTCTGGATGGACCAGCAGGGCCAGGTCGGAATCCGCTTTTTCGATCCGAAGCCCCGTGTCAAGCGCGACCTGCAATTGTGGTTGGAGCGGCAATACTTCACACAGCAGTGACCCGCTACATCACCGGCGGCACGGTGATGCCCATCACCGCCAGCACGCGCAGCAATTCCCGGCGAACTACCGCCGTGGTTGCCAGCAAAGATTTCTTCCGGCGTTCGTTCTCTTCAATCAGGATGGGATGGCGGTGATAAAAGTAGTTAAAAAGCTGCGCCAACTGGAATGCATGTTTGGCCAGGTAAGCGGGCTCGGTGGTTGCAATGCATTGGTCAATCACGTAGGACGTCCTGGAAGCAGCAAGCCACAGTTCCCAGATCTCATTGGCTCCCTCGGTGTTCAGGTTGCTTTGTAGATCATCTGTAGAGACGTAGCGAGCTACGTCTCTACAGAAGTCTTCGGGATCATAACCGCCTTTGCGAAAGATATTCGTTGCTCGAACCACTGCGTACTGCACATAGGGACCGGTTTCGCCCTCGAAACTAAGCGCCTCTTTGAAATCGAAGGCAATCACGGACGATTTCGTGAACTTCAGCATGAAATAGCGCAGTGCGCCGACCGCGATCTGGGTGGCAATGCGCAGTCGTTCTTCCTCATTCAGCTCGGGGTGTCGCCCATCTACTTCTTTCTTCGCTGATGCGATCAGGGCATCGATCAGATCATCGGCCTTGACCCCGAAACCTTTTCGCCCAGAGACTTCGATGTAGGCGCGGGCTTTGTCTTCTTCGGAGAGGTCATAGCCCAGCTCAGCGGCGCAACGAGGCGTGAGGGCGACCATCTCATAGGAAAAGTGCGTGTAATTGTCAGCCTGTTGGTTGTGCCCGAGTTCCCGCAGGGCCTCAATCACCGTGTTCTGCTCCTCAGACTGGCGCGCATCGATCACGTTGTAGATTTCCGCCACGCCCCCGAAGTGGGGATGATCCAGAGCGCCCACGGTTGTCGAGATCCAGCAATCGTGTCCCTTGGGATAATGGTAAAACTTGCGATACCCGAAATCACGGCCCAGCAGCCCGAATTTCCATAAGTGATAGGCGATATCCTTGCCCACATAACCAACCGTCCCATTCGACCGCACGATGACCTTCTGGTCTTCCTCAGCCAACTTCTCTTCTTCCGGCTCAGTCGTTCTCTCGGCGGGCTTGGCGGGCTCGGCGCTCTCAGCGATTAAGGGTTTTGTCCCCGCCCGCCGCATCACCCAGCAGCCCTTGTTCTTTCCTTCAGTTTCGAGAGACAGGACGCCTGCCTCTTTCAGCTTGGTGAACGCCGCATCCCAGAAATGCAGATGAAGGATTTCACTCTCGCGCGGCAGGAAGTCGTACTCAATGTCCAGCCGGTCCATCGTCTCGAGATGCCGGCGCAGGACGGCAATCGACATCAGGTCGCCTATAGCGGCCGTTTCATTGTTCCCCTGTTCAATTGCGTGCAGTGCCTGCTGGCGAGCGGCAAGATTCTGCTTGTCCTGCTCGTACCACTGTGAAACCCGGGCGTAGACATCCCAGCAGTAATAATCGAATCGGGGATGGCGCGAGAGTTGCTCAACCTCGGATTTTGTCTTTCTTTCCAGATTCAGAAAACCGACTACGACGTCGGCCACCTGCACGCCGGTATTGTCGATGTAGTTCTGCACGTCCACTTCGCGCCCGGCGAATCGCAGCAAGCGAACAAACGTATCGCCAAGGATGGCGTTACGCAGATGACCTACATGTGCCGCCTTGTTGGGATTGATACTAGAGTGCTCGACCAGAACTTTGCCGACAGGCCCGTCCGCTCGCGGCTGTTCGTCCGCAGCAAGTGCGACGGCGAAAGCAGCGCGGTTCACACGAGCATTGATATAACCAGCGCCGGCCACCTCAAGTTTTTCGAAGCCCTCGATCTGGCCAATGCCGGCAACAACTTCTTCCGCGATCTTGCGTGGCGGCTTGCGGAGGTTTCGGGCAAGTTCAAAGGCCAGCGGAGTCGCGTACTCCCCAAGCTCCACTGCAGGCGGCTGCTCGATGACAATCTTCGGCAAATCGACGCCATATGCACTACGCAGAAAGTCGCGCAAACGCTGTGCCAGACGATGTTCCAGAGCCTGATACAAGGGTCCCTCTAAATTGTTGAAGGAGAGAGCGATTGTAGCAAATCAAGCGACAGACCAAGCGTTTGACGAGGGATGTGTGGTTACCTATGATGAAAAATCGGATTCATTTCTATGCGCATTGCCTATCTCGACTGTTTCTCCGGCATGAGTGGCGATATGTTTTTGGGCGCGCTCGTGGACGTGGGAGTATCCCCGCAGCTGTTTCAAGACACGATAGCAGCCCTGAACATCGGAGCGAGGCTCGATATTTCGCGCGTGACCCGTGGCGGAATCAGCGCAACTAAAGTAGATGTGTTTGTTCACGGCGAGAAAGAGTTGCCGCGCGAAGTTTTTTGGGAGCAGCAGGGGCACACGCACGAACATGCTCATGCTGGTTCGGGCCACTCTCACGCCCACCGAAACGAACCGGTCCAGCTACGCGAACACAACTATGCCCGGACGGTGCAGTCTGAAGGCGGGAAGGGTGAGTCCGGTTCCGAGGTACACGAGCATGGCCATTCGCACGGTCGCGGATTAAGCGAGATTCGCGAGATCATCGCCAAGGCGTCCATCAGCGACGGCGCGAAGAAAACTGCAACTTCTATATTCGACGCCCTTGGCGCAGCTGAAGCGAAGATCCACAACACGGATATCGAGAGCATCCATTTTCATGAAGTGGGCTCAGTCGATGCGATCGTAGACATTGTCTGCGCAGCGATCGGTGCTGAGGCCCTCGGCGTCGACGCGATCGTCTGCTCTCCTCTCAACGTAGGTGGTGGGACGGTGAAGTGTACTCACGGGACCTTGCCCATCCCTGCTCCCGCGACACTGGAGTTGCTAAAAGGCGCACCGGTGTACTCGTCGGACATTCAGGTTGAACTGGTCACGCCTACTGGCGCAGCTATTGTCAAGATACTCGCGAAGAGGTTCGCTCAGTTTCCTGAGATGAAGATTGACAACGTTGGTTACGGCGCAGGCAGCCGTGACTTCCCCGGTCACGCCAATGTTGTGCGGCTCACAGTAGGTGAAGCGCCGGCTACACATGCGCCAACCATTTCAGATGAGTTGATAACGATACTCGAGGCAACCCTGGATGATCTGAACCCGCAGCTATTCGGTTATGTCATGGACCGCGTGCTGCAAGCGGGAGCTCTCGATGCATACGCCATTCCGGTGCAGATGAAGAAGAACCGTCCCGGAACCCTGCTGACCGTTTTAGCCAAACCAGAAGATGCGGCAAAGCTCACGGAAATCATCTTTTCGGAAACCACTACGCTGGGAGTGCGCCGCCGTCAGGAGCAGCGGCAAGCGCTGATTCGGAAATGGGTGAACGTGCCAACACGCTGGGGTGAAGTCCGCATGAAGCTTGCGAGCATGAATGGGACCGTAACGAACTACGCTCCCGAGTATGAAGATTGCAGGAGAATCGCTGCCGAGCATCACGTGCCACTGAAAGCCGTTATGCAGGAAGCCGTGCAGGGATATTTGAGGACAAGAGAAGAAGATTAGAATAGCGCTCCGTGCCCCCGCTGTCTCCCTATGGTTAACTAAGAACCCATGAGCAAGAAGTTTTACATCACAACGCCCATTTACTACGTAAACGCGCGTCCGCACATCGGACACGCCTACACAACAATCGCCTGCGACACCATTGCACGCCGCCAGCGCATGATGGGCTTCGATACCTACTTCCTTACTGGCACCGACGAGCACGGCCAGAAAATTCAACGCGCCGCCCAGGCTGCAGATAAGACCCCACAGCAGTTGACCGACGAAGTTTCCGCCCAGTTCCGCGCTCTATGGGACCGGCTCGGCTTGAAGTACAACGACTTCATCCGCACTACATCCGATCGCCACAAGTTGGGCGTGCAAGCTCTCTGGCGCCGTATTCGTGACAACGGTTTTATCTACAAGGGCCACTACACCGGCCAGTACTGCGTCTTTGACGAGCTTTACGTGGACGCAATCGGCCCGGGTGCACCCTGCCCTGAGTGTGGCCGCCCCACCGAGACGGTGCAGGAAGAAAATTATTTTTTTAAGCTCTCCGCTTTCGAGCAGAAACTTCTTCAGTTGTACGCCGAGCAGCCCGATTTCATTCGGCCGGAAACGCGGCGCAATGAAGTAGCGTCTTTCGTGCGCTCCGGGCTGCGGGATCTCTCGATCAGCCGCTCGACATTTTCCTGGGGTATTCCCGTACCCGACGATCCGAAGCACGTTATCTACGTCTGGCTGGACGCGCTCGCAAACTACATCACCGCACTCGGCTACGGTACTCTCGACAGCAAGCTTTTTGACAAATACTGGCCTGCCGATCTGCAAATGATCGGCAAAGAGATCGTTCGTTTTCACTGCGTCTACTGGCCGGCATTCCTCATGGCCGCGGGTTTGCCTCTGCCCAAAGGCATCATGGCACACGGCTGGCTTCTCTTCGAAGAGAACAAGATGTCGAAGTCGCGCGGCAACATCGTACGCGCCGACACGATTCTCGAGGTGTTGGGCAGAGACGCCCTGCGATACTTCCTGCTGCGCGAGATCGTCTTTGGACAGGACGGCTCATTTTCTTTTGACGCTCTGGTGCAGCGCTACAACGCCGATCTCGCCAACGGTCTCGGCAACCTGGCTAGTCGTACTTTGACAATGATTACGCGCTATTTCAGAGGCGAGGTGCCATACCCGTCGCACACCGCTGCTCATACGGCCGCCGATGATGCTATCGCCGATACGGCGCGCAGAACGATTTCCGAATTTCATATTTTCTTCGAGCAATACCAGTTTTCGCGCGCTCTCGAGACCGCATGGGGACTAGTCGCAGCGGTGGACAAATACATCGTTGAGAACGAACCGTGGGCCTTGGGAGAGAAGCAGGACGAGAGCAGCCGGGCACGGCTGGCAACGGTTCTCTATACGTCAGCTGAGGCTCTGCGAATTGTCAGTGCGCTCGCGCATCCTGTGATTCCGGATTCCACAGCAAAGATCTGGGCGCAGCTGGGTCTGGGAGACATTCAAAAATTTGATCTCGCCCAACTGCAGTGGGGACAGCTGAAACTAGGAACCAAGCTGGGCGATGTTCATGCGGTATTCCCGCGTGCCGACAAGTCGGCTATTACCAGAATGCAAAAGCTCGAAGAGGAAGGACGCGAAGCACCCGCCGCCACTGAAGCCGGACCAGTGGCAGCCACGGTGAGTGCAAGTCAGGGCACCTTGGCAACCCAGGCTGCTGCGTCCGTCAGTCCCGCCCCAACGTCCGACGGAAAGATCAGCATTGAAGATTTCGCCAAAGTTGAGTTGCGTGTAGGCGAGGTGAAGGTCGCGGAAAAGGTAAAGGGCGCCGACAAGCTGTTACGCCTGGAAGTAGACCTCGGCACTGAAATGCGGCAAGTGGTTGCTGGAATCGCGGAGGCCTACGCTCCCGAATCTTTGGTTGGCCGGAAGGTCGTCATTGTGGCGAATCTCGCGCCGCGCAAGCTGCGTGGATTGGACTCGAACGGAATGATCGTTGCAGCCTCTCCTGATGGCGGCAAGCCAGTATTGTGCGGATTTCTAGAAGACGTGCCGGTCGGAACCAGACTGAAGTAGACACACGCAGATGTTCTCTCCCTGTCAGCGAGTTTTGCATCCCTCTCCGGCTCCATTACAATCAAACATTAACCTGTTGAGTTTCGATGGCGCTGAAGGAATCTGAGGCGATCGTCCTGCGCACGTATCCGCTGCGTGAGGCGGACCTGCTGGTTACGCTCTTTACCCGGATGGAAGGCAAAATTCGTGGTGTGGCGCGTTCCGCAAAGAAGTCCAAACGCCGTTTCGGTGGCGCGCTCGAACCTCTGACCGAGGTGCGAGTATGTTACAACGAGCGCGAAGGTCAGGACCTGATGCGGTTAGATTCCTGCGAAGTGCTGGAGTCGCCGCTGGCTTCAGAAGTGAACTATCCGCGTGCAGTGGCTCTGGCCCATGTAGCCGAGTTGCTGGATGAGTTGCTGCCCGATCATGAGCCGAATGATGCGGTTTTCCGGTTAGCCCTGGCGGTGCTAGCCGAACTCCGAGAGCGCGATATTTGGCTGCCGCTTACGTATTTCGAGCTCTGGATGACGCGGCTGATGGGCTATTTGCCGGATCTTTCGGAGTGCATCGTCTGTGGGCACGCGCTAAATGGCAGCCGGGCATATTTTCACGCTCTCGCGGACGGCTTGATGTGCCCGAATGATAAGCGCTTGGCATCGTCAGAGTTATCGGGCGAGTCGCGTAAATTGGCAAATCAGATGTTGCATGCCCCGGTGGAGAGTTTTTCGGAATTGTCGTTACAGAAGGCGCCGACGGCAGATCTGCGAAAGTATTTTTTACAGATATTGCAGCGGCATATTGAAAAGAAGCTGGTGACCGCGGGAATGCTAGAGAAAATTGATCGTTAGTGCTGTCCTCTAAAGAGGGACCCTTAGCGATATAATCTTCCAAAGGCTTGCAACGATGGTCCCGGATCCTACCCACGAACGACAGAAGGCGCATGAGTTACTTGATCTGCTGTCCATCGAGAAAGTGGCGGTAGTGCGGAGCCTGCTTGAGGTCATGATGGAGCCCCTGTCGAAATCGCTGAATTCTGTTCCGTTGGATGACGAAGAGGTCACGAAGGAAACAGCTGCAGCGATTGAGGAGGCACGCGCCTCCCTGGCACGCAGTGAAGGCATTCCGCATGACGAAGTACTTCGTGAATTCGGAATAAAGAAATGACTGCAGGTTCTGCCCGGATTGCAGTCCTCTGGGCAGCGAAGGCAAGGGCTGACCTGCGTGCCATCGAACGCGAAACTGCGCTGCAGATTCTCTACTGCATGGATCGGTATCTGACCAGCCGCAGCGGAGACGTGAAGAAGCTAAGACCCCCGTTAGAAGAGTTATGTCGCAACATCATTGTTGTGTTTCAAAGCTTGAGAGACTGCACTGAAGCTGGGTGACCATCCGGGATTGATGAATCCATCCAACCCAAACCCGCAAACGTTTCAGGAGCTAATCCTGCGCCTGCAGACCTTCTGGGCGGAACGGGGGTGCGTGCTGCAGCAGCCGTATGACATCGAGGTGGGCGCAGGCACGATGGCACCGGAAACTTTTCTTCGGGTGCTCGGACCGAAGCCATACAAGGTCGCCTACGTTCAGCCGTCGCGTCGTCCAGCGGATGGCCGTTACGGGGAGAATCCCAACCGTTTGTTCAAGCACCTGCAGTTGCAGGTCATATTGAAACCGCCTCCGGAGAACGTTCAGGAGCTTTATCTCGAATCGCTTGGCGCGATGGGCATTGATCTGCGCCAACATGACATCAAGTTCGAGGAAGATAACTGGGAATCGCCGACACTCGGTGCATGGGGTATCGGTTGGCAGGTGATGCTTGATGGCCAGGAGATCACGCAGTTCACCTACTTTCAGCAGTGCGGAGGGCTCGATCTCAATCCCATTTCCGCTGAGCTGACTTACGGGTTGGAGCGGATCGCGGCGTTTCTCCAGGATGTAGATTCGATTTATGACATTGTGTGGGCGCGCGAGCCTGGTACGGGCAAAGTCACAACCTACGGCGATGTGCGGCTGGCGGATGAGTTGCAGTTTTCCGTTTACAACTTCGAAATGGCAGACGTTGAAAAAACCTGGAAGCATTTCGAATTATGCGAGCAGGAATGCAAGACGCTCCTGGAGAAACATGCTGAGTTGCGCAAACAGAAAAACTCCGGGGATGGTGTCGCCCGCGACCAAAAACGTTTTCCGGTGTTGGCTGCGTACGATCTTTGTCTCAAGTGTTCACACCTTTTCAATATTCTCGATGCTCGCGGCGCAATTTCGGTCACGGAGCGCGTCGGCGTCATTGCTCGTGTGCGGGCGTTGGCGGTGGGAATTGCCAAGGCGTGGGTGGAGCAGCAGGGCAGCGAACCGGCATCCGCCATAGACGAAAGTGAGCCGGCGAAGAAACACAAATCAGCTGGACTGGCGCCCGTGGCCTTGTAGGCGCCCGCAAAGGCATCAGGTAAATCATGCCAGACTTCTTGCTCGAAATCGGTTGCGAAGAAATTCCGGCGCGGATGATCGCTAGCGCGCAGCAGGAGTTGCAGCGACGCGTGGGAGATTTGCTTAACCGGGAACGGCTGGCGGCGTCAGGAGAAGTGACTTCGTTCGAAACTCCGCGTCGGCTTGCTGTGCTCGCGTCGGGAGTTCCGGCCGCTCAGCCGGATCTAAGTGAACAATTGACCGGGCCTGCGGTGTCTGTGGCCTTCAAGGATGGACAGCCCACGCCTGCTGCGCATGCATTCGCCAAAAAGGCCGGTGTGGACGTAGCAATGCTGGAGAGAACCACGACGCCGAAAGGTGACTATCTCTCGGCGAAAGTCACCAGGAAAGGACGAAGCGCAACCCAAATCCTGACAGAGTTGTTGCCGAAAGAGATTGCGTCGATTTACTGGTCTAAGAGCATGTACTGGCACAAACCCAATGAGCGCTTCGTGCGTCCGGTGCGCTGGCTGGTGGCCATGATGGACGATCAGGTCGTTCCCCTCGAGTTTGCGGGAGTACAGGCTGGCAGTGAATCGCGTGGACATCGCGTTCTCGCGAATCGCGCTGTCCCGATTACGCACGCTGGCGCGCCCTATGTAGATGCATTGCGCAACGCGAACGTGCTCGACCGCGAAGCTCGCGAACAGCAGATCCGTAAAGCACTCGATTCTGCCACTCGAAGCGTTGCTGGGGCGCGCTGGCGCGAAGACAAGGCGCTGCTCGACACAGTAGTGAACCTCACCGAATGGCCTTCGGTGGTGCTGGGTAACTTCGGTGCGGAGTTTCTGGCGCTACCGGAAGAAGTTCTGGTCACGGTGATGCGCGACCATCAAAAATATTTTGCTGTCGAGCATGCAGCCGGCAATCTGTTGCCGCACTTCCTTGCTGTCCTGAATACTGATAGCGATCCGCACGGTTTGATTCGCCATGGTAATGAGCGTGTATTGCGGGCTCGTTTCAACGATGCGCGCTTCTTCTGGCAGACTGACCAGAAGCATCCTCTTCGCGAGCGCGTGACCTGGCTCAAGCAGGTGACGTTTCAGAAAGACCTCGGAAATTACTACGAAAAGACACGGCGCGTGCAGCGGATCTGTAGCTGGTTGTCGGAGGAAATTCGCCAGAGCGGACGGGCGATTCGCCCGGGAGTCATCCACAAGGCAGCTTGCCTGGCCAAGACCGATCTGACTACAGAGATGGTGAAGGAATTTACCGAACTGCAGGGAATAGTGGGTGGCCTGTACGCACGGGTGCAGCAATTGGATCGTGATATGCCGGACAGCACGCGCACCCTGATTGCCGACGTGATTTACGATCACTACAAGCCCGAGTCGATGGAAGATTCTGTTCCCCGCGCGATTGAGGGCGCCGTCCTGTCGATTGCCGACAAAGCCGACACTATCGCCGGCATGTTTGCGCTGGGACTTCAACCCACCGGATCGAAGGACCCGTTTGCGCTGCGGCGCCAGGCGAACGGCATCATCAGAATACTTGCTGAGCACAAGCTGCTGGTGAAGATCAGCAGCCTGTTTGCCTTCGCCCGTGAGGCATACCGCGAGTCGCCAGCCGAGCAAAAGTTTTCACGGCAAGTAGATTCAGATTCAGCGCTTCGCAATTTCTTTCGGGAACGCCTGGAGTTCTATTTGCGGGACGGGTTTGGATTTGCTTACGACGTGGTGAATGCGGTGCTGAGCGCCGGGTCAGACGACGTCGTTGACGCGGTAGCGCGGGCCGAGGCGGTGCGCGCGGTTCTGGAAATGCCAGAGTTTCAGGCGATTGCCGCAGCATGCAAGCGGATGAGAAACATCCTGCGACAGGCGGATGAGAAGAAGATCAAGCCGGCACAGCAGTTCGAATCATTGCCAGAATCCGCCGAAGAAGAAAAAAGTCTCGCCGCATTTCTCGAGCAAACGGCTCCTAAGGTGGAAGCTCTTCGTAAACAGAAGGAATATCGAGAAGCTCTGCTCTCACTCTCGACCGCACGCGAACCGGTAGACCGCTTTTTCGATAAGGTGATGGTGATGGTGGACGACGAGCGAATCCGCTCGAACCGACTAGCGCTGCTGCAGACGCTGCTAAAGGAATTCTCAACTATCGCCGATTTTTCTGAGATCGTGATCGAAGGGCAAAAGAGATCCTCCAGCTAAAAAAAGGACTGACATGGCCACAACGACTCTCTCCGAAGCAGAAGTGCAAACAAGTTCGAAACCGGGCACGAAGTACGTGTATTTCTTCGGCGGCGGCAAGGCCGACGGCAACGGCAGGATGAAAGACGATCTGGGCGGCAAAGGCGCCGGCCTGGCGGAAATGACAAACGCCGGACTGCCCGTGCCTCCGGGCTTCACCATTCAGACCGAGGCCTGCCGTGAATACATGCGGAGTGGCCACACTTCGAATGAAGTAGATCGCCAGATGGAAGACGCCCTGGCGCGGTTAGAGCAGTTACAGGGACAGAAACTTGGCAAAGGGGATAACCCGCTGCTGGTCAGCGTGCGCTCCGGCGCGAAGTTTTCCATGCCGGGCATGATGGACACGATCTTAAATCTTGGATTAAACGATCAGAGCGTAGAAGCTTTGGCGCGACACAAGAACAATCCACGCTTCGCGGCGGACTCTTATCGTCGGTTGATTCAGATGTTCGGAAACGTGGTGCTGGAGATTCCGAAATCAGCTTTCGATGAAGTGTTTGATGCCAAGAAGAAGCAGAGAAAAGCCAAGCTCGATACCGATCTCGATGCGAAGGCTTTGAAAGAGGTGGTTGAGGAATACAAAAAAGTTGTCAAAAAGCACGCGAAGCGCGATTTTCCGCAGGACCCGCATGAGCAACTCGTGATGGCTCGCGACGCCGTCTTCCGCTCCTGGCAGAACGAGCGCGCCAAGCACTATCGCCGCATCAACAACATATCCGATGACCTGGGCACAGCAGTCAACGTTCAGATGATGGTGTATGGCAACTTGGGAGAGAACAGCGGGACAGGTGTGGGTTTCACGCGGAATCCTGGCACCGGGAAAAAAGAGTTCTACGGCGAATTCCTGATGAATGCGCAAGGCGAAGACGTTGTGGCTGGCATACGCACACCCGTGGACATTTCGAAACTGGAAAAGCTCATGCCTGAGGTTTACCGCCAACTGCACCAGATCACCACGCGACTGGAGCAGCACTACCGCGACATGCAGGACTTCGAATTCACCATTCAGGACAGCAAGTTGTACATGCTGCAAACACGCAACGCCAAACGCACGGGCCTGGCAGCGGTGGGTATTGCGATCCAGATGGTAGATGAAGGGCTAATCACAAAGGAAGAAGCAATATTCCGTGTGGAACCAAACCAGCTTTACGACTTCCTGGTGCCGCGACTGGACGAGAAGAGCACAAAAGTTGAAGTGCTAGCGACAGGACTTCCCGCATCGCCCGGCGCTGCGGTAGGACAGATTGTGTTTACGGCAGATGAGGCGGTAGTGAAGGCTGGGCACCACCGCAAAAATCCAGTGATTCTGGTGCGAGCAGAGACTACGCCCGAAGATATTCACGGCATGGAAGTCGCTGTTGGGATACTCACCTCGCGTGGTGGGATGACGAGCCACGCCGCGGTGGTCACTCGCGGGATGGGCAAGTGCTGTGTGGCAGGAGCCGGCGACATTCACGTGGACGAGAAGAACCGCGAGATGCACGTGAAAGGCCAGGTTTTTAAAGAAGGCGACTGGATTTCCCTCGACGGCACCACCGGCCGGGTGATCAAGGGCAAGTTAAACACGATTCCTCCTAAGGCAGATGATCCCGAGCTGCTCAAGCTGATGAGCTGGGCAGAGCCCTTCCGCAAACTGCGAGTGCGCGCCAATGCCGATATTCCTCGCGATGCCATCCAGGCGCGTGCGTTCGGTGCGGAAGGAATCGGGCTCTGTCGCACTGAGCACATGTTCTTCGCCGAGGATCGCATTCCGCACATGCAGGCCATGATTCTGGCCGGTAACGAAAAAGACCGCAGAGCCGCGCTGAAGAAATTGCTCCCCATGCAGCGGTCCGATTTTATTGGCGTGTTCCGTGCCATGAATGGTTTCCCGGTCACGATCCGCACCCTCGATCCGCCGCTGCATGAATTCTTGCCGCGTCGAGAAGAGCTGATGGTAGATATAGCCGTTCTTCCTCATGCGAGCGCCAAGGAGAAGAAGTCCCTTATAGAGAAATACCGCCGTTACGGCGCCAAGGCTGCCGGCGATTTGAAAAAGGTTATGCCTGTCCTGCTCCGCCGGGTCGAAGAATTGCACGAGTTCAACCCAATGCTGGGGCATCGCGGTTGCCGTCTCGGCATCACCTATCCCGAAATCACCGAGATGCAGGCCCGCGCCATCTTTGAAGCGGCTGTGGCGGTGGCAAAAGAAGGTGTGAAAGTGTATCCCGAAGTGATGATTCCGTTGATTGCCACACTCAAGGAGATGTCGAATCAGGCGGAGATTGTGAATCGTGTCGCCGAGGAAGTGTTTAAGGAGAAGGGAACCCGAGTGGATTACCTGGTGGGCACCATGATCGAGCTTCCGCGCGCAGCGCTTGTAGCCGACGAAATCGCCAAAGAAGCCCAGTTCTTCTCGTTCGGCACCAACGACCTGACCCAGACGACATTCGGCTTCTCACGTGATGACGTCAATAAGATTCTGCCGACATATATCGCGGAAGGTATCCTCAAGCAGGACCCGTTTGCAGCGCTTGATCGCGATGGCGTTGGACAACTTGTGAAGATCGCGACCGAACGCGGCCGCAAGACGCGGCCCGATCTAAAAGTGGGAATCTGCGGCGAGCACGGAGGCGAGCCCTCTTCCGTGGAGTTCTGTTATCAGACTGGCCTGAACTACGTGTCGTGCTCGCCATTTCGCGTACTCACAGCACGGCTCGCCGCGGCTCAGGCGGCGGCTTCAGACAAACTCAAAGTCGAGGGTGGAAGGACAAAGTAGCGCCCACGAGTTACGACCAGATCTATTGCCCCGCGACTTCAGCTGTGGCGCGTTCCCGCTCCACATCTTTTAACCGCGCCGCTTTGCCCCGGAGCTTACGCAAATAATAGAGCTTAGCGCGACGGACCTGCGACGAGCGGACCAGGTCGACTTTATCGATCACGCGCGAGTGAACAGGGAAGATCCGTTCCACGCCGTGACCGAAGCTGATCTTGCGGACGGTGAAGCTGGCCTGGGGACCGCGAGAGCGTGCGATCACCACCCCTTCAAACGCCTGCAGCCGTTCCTTATCACCTTCTTTGATTTTCACGTGAACGCGCACGGTGTCGCCTGGGACGAAATTAGGAAGGTCATTGCGCTTCGTCTTCGCCAACAATTTTTCAATAATTAAGTTCGTCATAAAGTCTTCCTCAATTTTCAGAGTCGTCGCCAGCAACCTGTGCCAGCAAGGCTTTATCTTCTTCGTTCAGCGTCACTCGCTGCACAAGATCTGGACGGTTACTTAGTGTCTTCTTCAACGCCGCGCGGCGCCGCCAGCGCCGGATTTCATCGTGATTCCCGGAAACCAGTACTTCCGGAACGTTCATACCGCGGAAATCGGCAGGCCGTGTGTAATGCGGATAATCCAGCAATCCGCCTGAACTACAGGTCGAAGTCGGCCCATCTCCAACGAGCAACTCCTTAGCGCCCGAGAACGACTCCTGCCGCGTGGAGGCGCTATTACCCACCGCCCCGGGAATCAGGCGCGTGACCGCGTCCATGATCACGGCAGCTCCCAGTTCTCCGCCACTCAGCACGTAGTCACCAATGGATATCTCCCGATCCGCAAGGAACGCACTCACGCGCTCATCTATGCCCTCATAACGGCCACAGATGAGAACGATCCGTTCCATTGCGGCCAAAGCTTCCGCCATGCCCTGATCGAAGCGCCTGCCCTGTGCCGAAAGCAGCACAACGCTTTGCTTGCTTCTTCCCGCCGTGCGCTCCTGGCGTGGCGCGACTTCGAGCGACTCCACACATTCGAATATCGGCTCAGCCTTAAGGACCATGCCTTCGCCGCCACCAAAAGGCCGATCGTCCACGGTGCGATGCCTGTCATGCGCAAAAGCGCGCAGATCATGAACAGCAATGCTTACCAGACCAACTTCGCGCGCGCGACGAACAATGCCATAATCCAGCGGCCCGCGAAAAAAATCCGGAAAGATCGTGAGAATATCGATCTTCATTGCGGGCCTGGACAAGCGCGACGCTGGCAATCGTACACGGGACCTATTTCCTGGTGCCCCGCTGCTCCTGCTTCTCGCGCTCTGTCAGGGGCGCGTTTACCTCGAGCATACCTTCAGGCAGTGACATTCGAATCTGTCTACGAGCAAGATCCACGCCCTGCAAATAAGCCTCGGCGTACGGGATTTCATATTCGGCGAGCCCGATCACCACTATGAGCAGCGGCGCTTCGCCGCCACTAAATCGTACATCCTTCACTTTCCCAATCTCACGGCCTGCATCGACTAGCGCACATCCGACCAGATCGCTGATGTAATCCCATCCAGGTTCGAGCTGAGCACGCTGCCCAGCCGGTACCTGCAGTTCGCAACCGACCAAGGCTTCAGCGTCCGAGATCGAGTCGATGCCCGAAAACTTCGCTACTGCACCGCCCTTATGGGGCCAAATCTCTTCAACCTGCAACTCGTGGCGCTGGTTGTTCTCCGCAAGCGCCCACAGTCGCAAACCTCGCGCGAAACGGTCGGGAAGACTGGTGTGCAACTCGAGTGCTACTTCGCCGCGACGTCCTTGCGTCTTGACCACACGCGCGAGCGTGATGAACTCGTCGGCTATTCCAGAATCTCCAGCTCGAAACGCTTGTGCAGCTTCACTCCGGCCGCGCTCAACAGGGTGCGCATGGCGCGGGCAGTGCGCCCCTGCTTGCCAATCACCTTGCCCAGGTCTTTCTCGGCGACTTGCAGCTCGAGAACCGAAACGCCTTCCTCCTCGACCTGCTCCACCGACACCCGGTCTGGCTCGTCGACCAGCGCTTTGGCTACCTGCTGGATCAAAGCCTGGGCATTGCCGGTTTGCTCGTTCATATCAGGTATGAAGTGGAAGAAGCGGTTCAGGCAACAGACTGAGCAGCAGGGAGGGGTTGCGACACGATTTTGCTGACCCGGTCTGACATCCTGGCTCCCTTTGAAACCCAGTATTCGACGCGATCACGCTTGAGCTCGACCGTGGCAGGATTCGTGCGGGGGTTATAGGTCCCGACCACCTCCACCGGGCGCCCATTACGAGCACGCTCCTTCTCAATCACCACTACACGATAATGCGGTTGCTTGCGCGCACCCGTGCGCGCCAAACGAATCATTAACAAGCTTAAGTTCCT
>QIAA01000284.1 GCA_003224905.1 Acidobacteriota bacterium | reverse complement strand
TACAGGGAACAGACGGAAGGAGCTTAGCGGCTCTCGTTAGATTCATAGCTACGGGTCGTTCGCAGCCAGACTTCGCTCTGGAGGGCTCATCCCTCGATCGCTGTCACTAGTCATAATCCGGGCTAGCACCTAAACTAGCGGTAATATCAGATCTCCCATGCGACTTCCGTCGCTACCTTCAACAACAGATTTCTCGCTCCGTCCGAAATGACAAAAAGGCTGTCATCCCGAACGTGGTGAGCGATCTTTCGTTCGGCAAAACGTCACCTTAAAAAAGCCACCCGATTCGTTGAATCATCAACAATGGGGCGGCTTCTTGACTCGCGTTAGGAAACTGATAATACTTAAGCAGTTTCTTAAGTATATGACCACTCAATCACCAAGCCGCGACAAGCTTGAGCCGAAACCATCACCGGTGGAGAATCCCGCCGCTCAGCGGATCATCACCGCGGCTCGCCGTCATTTTTTTATCCATGGTTTTCGCAGCGTCACCATGGACGATCTCGCCGAAGAACTCGGCATGAGCAAGAAAACCCTTTATGTGTCGTTTCCAAGTAAATCTGACCTCCTACGGGCGGTTCTGCTGGATAAGTTTCGGAGCGTCGAAGCGGACCTCGAGCGGATTACGTCCGAGTTCCCGGCCGACGCACTTGCCACGCTCCAGCAACTGCTCGCCTGCATGCAGCGGCACACGGAAGAGATTCAACCGCCTTTCGTGCGAGACATTCGTCGGGAGGCGCCGGAGATGTTCAGGTTGGTGGAGGTCCGGCGACGGGAACTGATTCAGCGCCATTTCGGAAAATTTTTCAGCGCAGGTCGCCGGGCGGGAATTATTCGCAAGGACATCCCGACCCAGGTGATCATCGAGATTCTAGTTGGCGCCACCGAGGCAATAATGAATCCGCAAAAGATCTCGGAGCTCGGTCTCACGCCGCAAACGGGTTACGCAGCGATCATATCCGTCGTGCTTGAGGGCGTGATCACCGGTCGCGGGAGGTCGAAAGCATGACTTGGTTTGAGATCACGTTCCGAAAGCTGGTTTCTCATCCAAGTCATTACAGGCTCAAGGGGCCATTGACTTTCTTTCTCGCTGTCTTGAGCGCTGGTTGCAGCGTTGGTCCTGACTACCGGAGACCCGATTTTGCCGTGCCGGCAAATTGGCGGGAATCTCAGCAAGGCGGGCTTGCTGCCGGATCGGCCGAGCTTACGCGCTGGTGGACCGCTTTCAACGATCCGCTGCTCAATTCCCTGGTTGAACGAGCCGTCCAATCCAATTTGGACTTGCGCATCGCCGAGGGGCGCCTCCGCGAAGCGCGCGCCGCGCGCGTCGTCACCGCCGCCGGAGAATGGCCGACTGTGGACGTCTCCGGCTCCTACACGCGCAATCGTCTCAGCAAAAACGCGCTCTCTTTGCCGTTTCAAGGCGGCGGCGCAATATCGCCGTTTCCGGGCATCGACTTGGATCAAAACCTCTACAAAGCGGGTTTCGATGCCAGCTGGGAGATCGATGTTTTCGGCGGCGTGCGGCGTAGCGTTGAGGCGGCCGATGCCGACATTGAGGCATCGCTAGAGAACCGGCGCGATGCGCTCGTGACATTGCTCGGAGACGTCGCCAAGAACTATATCGATCTACGCGGCTTTCAGCGCCGGCTTGCAGTGACGCAGGCAAATCTCAAAACGCAAGAGGAAACCCTGGATCTCACAAAAATCCGCTTTCAAGCGGGGTTGGCCAGCGACTTGGACGTGGCCCAAGCCGAGGCGCAAGTTAATACCACCGCCGGCCAAATTCCCGCGTTGGAAAGTTCTCTGAAACAAGACGCCTACCGGCTCGATGTCCTGCTGGGATTACAACCCGGGTCTGTTTGGGACGAGCTATCCAATGAGAAAGCCATTCCGGCTCCGCCGCCGGAAGTGCTTATCGGATTGCCTTCCGAACTGCTCAGACGCCGTCCCGATATCCGAAGAGCGGAAAGACAGCTTGATGCCGCCACGGCACAAATTGGCGCCGCCATGGCTGACCTGTTTCCGAAATTTTCTTTGACGGGCGCTGCGGGCTTGCAGAGTATCAGCGCCAGCGATTGGTTCACGGGCCGCAGTCGATTTTGGTCGGTGGGACCGACGGTCAGCTGGCCCATCTTTGACGCGGGAAAGATCCGAGCCAACATCGAGGTGCGCAACGCACAGCAGGAGCAAGCGCTAAACCAATATGAAAAGACGGTCCTGACTGCTTTCCAAGAGGTGGAGACCTCCCTGGTTAACTATTCCAAAGAACAGGCGCGCCACCGCTCGCTCATCGATGCCGTCGCCGCCAACCGCCGCGCGCTGCAGATGGCCAACCAACTTTACATCAGAGGGCTCAATGATTTTCTCAACGTCCTTGACGCTCAGCGCTCGCTCTATGCATCAGAAAACGATCTGGCCCAGAGCGAAGCGACGACGGCGTCGAATCTGGTGGCACTCTATAAGGCGCTGGGCGGCGGATGGGAAACGAAATGAAAGAGCAATGCGGTGATGATGGTAGCAGGTGAGCTATGAAACGGATAATGCTGATCGCGCTGCTGCTCGTCGCCGCAGGAGCGGCCGGATGGCTGTGGTGGTTGAATCACGAAGAAACGGCGGGCGGCGAACTCATGTTGCACGGCAACATGGATCTGCGGCAGGTGCAGTTGTCGTTTAACAACAGCGAGCGGATAGCCGCCGTGTTGGTCCAAGAAGGTGACCGTGTGCGGCAGGGCCAGGTGGTGGCGCGGCTGGACACAAGTC
>QIAA01000023.1 GCA_003224905.1 Acidobacteriota bacterium | reverse complement strand
TCACAAAGATCGAAGACATCATCGTGCAGGTTGGCCGCACCGGCAAGCTTACGCCCGTGGCCATGCTCAAGCCGGTTTCCATCGGCGGCACCACAGTGAGCCGAGCCACGCTTCACAACATGGATGAAATCGTGCGGCTGGGCGTAAAAATCGGCGATTGGGTCGAAGTCGAGCGCGGCGGCGATGTAATCCCCAAAGTCAATCGCGTGGTCGAAGACAAGGACCACCTGCGTGGTCACAAAACCTTTCGCATGCCGCAAAACTGCCCCGTATGCGGCGGGCAGGTAGTTCGTACCGAAGGGGAGGCTGACCATCGTTGCGTCAACGCCAACTGTCCGGCCAAGCTTCGCGAAACCATCCTGCATTTTGCTTCACGCGGAGTGATGAACATCGACGGCATGGGCGATGCCCTGGTCAACCAACTTACCGACCGTGGCCTGGTAAGAAACGTTGCCGACATTTACAAGATCACTAAGGACGACCTTCTCAAACTCGAGCGCTTTGCCGATAAGTCAGCCCAGAATGTGCTGAATGAGATTGAAGCGTCCAAGAAACTGCCGCTTGACCGCGTTATCTATGGACTCGGTATCCGCTTTGTAGGAGAGCGTACCGCCCAATTCCTGGCGGAGCATTTCGGTTCCATGAACGCTTTGATGAATGCCGGTGAAGAAGATCTGCTCGAAGTCGAGGAGGTCGGCCCGCGAATCGCGCAGAGCATCCGAGAGTTTTTTCAAGAGCCAAAGAACCGTGAACTCGTCGAGCAGCTTCGGCGTGCAGGGCTGACATTATCCGGAAAGAAGAAAGAGCGTGGCACCAAACTGGCCGGCAAAACCTTTGTCTTGACCGGCACGCTTGCGCATTACACCCGCGACGAAGCCAAGAAGCTGATTGAAGACGCAGGCGGCCGGGTGTCAGGTTCGGTCAGCAAGAAGACGGATTATGTGGTCGCCGGTGACGATGCTGGATCAAAATTAGACAAGGCGAAGCAATTGAGAGTGAAGGTAATCAACGAGAGCGAGATGGCTAATCTGGTGGCGGGTTAACAGCTCATCAATTGCTGCCCGCTTATGCAACCGTAGGCTGATAGTTTTCTGAAGCGCTGGGCCCGGAGGAAAGCTCTTGCCTGATGAAGCTCAGCATCTCCGTCCAGTCCGTCTTCGAAAATACCACTGGAACTCCGCTTTCCCGGGCCACATCTTCGAGGCATGCTGACTTGTCGGCTGTACAAAGCATAACTGGTAATTTCGGCATCGTGCGTCTCAGCTCGCGAGCTGCGCCCAGTCCGTCAAGGACTGGCATCGCATAATCAAGGACCACAAGGTCCGGGTGAAACTTCATTGATTTTTGGACTGCCTCGGAGCCGTCACCCGCTTCGAAAACGTCGTAACTGGGATCTCGCTCGAGAACAGCTCGGAACCGCTCGCGCCAGAAGGGACTGTCGTCCGCTATCAGAATTCGCTTCGCCATTGGGTAGGTCTCACTTTTTATAGGTTCAACCTCAGATGGATGCTAGGCGCGTGAGTCCACCGAGGGAATCGGGTAAGAACGGTATCTTTGTTCGGAACCAGACACAGTGGGCGATAGCACCGTCTACAGGATTTCGGGTATCAATTTTGGGGCAGGTCCGCAGTAAATGCAGCTTGGCGCATGTTGGCGCTTCGGGTTGTCAGCCGCCGCGATATTCTGATTGAGCACGTAGGAGAGCGCGCTACTTCGGGACGAGCAGCAAGAGCGCTTATACCCTGAGCAGCGCGCCTTTTTGTGCGCAGATAATTTCCGTCACGCTATTACCTGCGTGGCGTCCATCCCCTGCCGCTGGCAGTACACCCAGTGCCGGCGTTAGAATTCCGTTATCAGGTGCAGGACTGAGATGCGCAGGGTTCTTCCTCTAATAACGCTGTTCGTGACCATCCCCGCTACCCTCCGGCCAGACACCGTGGTCGAGGAGATCATTGTCCACGTAAACAATCAGGTCATTACACGATCGGAATATCAGCGCAGCAAGGATCAGTTAAGACAAGAAGCCCAGCAACAGGATCCCACCAACGCTGACAAGATTGTCGCCGAGCGCGAAAAGGATGTTCTCCGAGATCTGATTGATCAACAACTGCTTTTAGAGAAGGGCAAAGACCTCGGTATTACAGCCGACACCGAGGTGATCAAGCGCATGGACCAGATGCGCAAGGAGATGAATCTTGACAGCATGGAGGATCTGGAGAAAGCTGCCACCGCCCAGGGCGTCTCATTTGAGGATTACAAGCAGAACCTGCGCAACACGATCATTACCCAACAGGTGATCGGAAGAGAAGTCGGGCAGAAAATGTCGATCGGCAAAGAGGAAGAAGAGCAGTTTTATAACGAACACAAGAACCAACTGGAACAACCGGAGCAGATCCGTTTAAGCGAAATCCTGATTTCAACCGAGAAGAAGAGCGCTGAACCCATCGTTGAGGAATCGCAACTGCTCGCCACTGCTCAGGCCAAAGCCGACGACCTGCTGGCCCAAATCCGCAAAGGCGCAGCTTTCGATGAGATCGCCAAAAAGAATTCCGATGGCCCGACTGCCGCTCAGGGCGGCGATCTTGGTTATTTCAAGCGCGGTACTTTGGCCAAAGAACTCGAAGACAGGACCTTCGCCATGAAGCCTGGCGATGTTTCCGACGTTATTCGCACGAAGCAGGGCTTCGTGCTACTAAAGGTCGCGGAACATCAGATGGCTGGCATCCCTCCGCTGAGCCAGATCGAACCGAAAGTGCAGGATGCAATCTACATGCAGAAGCTGCAGCCCGCTTTGCGGGCTTATCTGACCAAGCTGCGCGAAGATGCCTATATCGATTGCTGCAAGCCGGGGTATGTAGATACGGGCGCCAGCCCCAATCAGACCAAACCGATAGAAACTACCAGCCAGGAAGCCGGCGCAAAGGAACTCAAAAAAAAGAAGAAGAAGCTCGGCATAATCTAGTTTAAGCTGTGCCTTAGCCGGACTCGCTTGGGGTTCGGCGCGGAAGCGCCGATCATGAAAGACTTTTTTGTTTGCGATTGCCTGCAGCACGAAAACAAAGTCGTCATCTCCAGCTTTGTCGTAATCGCCAAGCAGGTTAAACCCAAAAAGAGCGGCGAACCCTACCTTGCGCTAACCCTCGGCGATCGCAGCGGTCACCTCGAAGCCAAAATGTGGGACAACGTCGCTGACACCATTGACGCCTTCGATCAGGAAGATTTCATCAAGGTTAAGGGTCTAATAAATAAGTACAAGAACCGCTTCCAGCTCACCATTCACAAGCTGCGCCGCCTGCTGGATTCTGAAGTCGAATTTGCCGACTACCTGCCCAAAACCACCAAAGACATCGGAGAGCTATGGCAGACTCTGGCCAGTTTCGTCGCCGAGTTTCAGAATCCTCATCTCAAGGCGCTGGTGGAAGCTTTCATGTCCGAAGCGGAAATCGCCGAGGCGTACCGCACTGCTCCCGCCGCCAAGAGCCTGCATCATGCTTACATTGGCGGCCTACTCGACCATGTGGTCTCTCTTTTTCGTTCCTGTGATCTCATCTGCCGCAACTATCCGCAAATCAATCGCGATCTTCTGCTCACCGGCGCATTTCTGCACGATATCGGCAAGATTCACGAACTCACTTACAGCCGCTCGTTTTCCTACACCACTCGTGGCCAGCTGCTGGGCCACATGATCATCGAACTGGAAATGTTGCAGGCCAAAATAGCCCAGATTCCCGCTTTCCCCGGCGACGTGAAGACTCTGCTCGAGCACCTCATTATTAGTCATCATGGCCAGTACGACTTCGGCTCGCCCAAGCTTCCCATGTTCCCGGAAGCGCTGGTGCTTCATTATCTCGACGATCTCGATTCGAAGATGGAAGCCATGCGTACTCATTTCGAACGTGCCGCCGAGTTGGACGGTGGCTGGACCGGATACAATTCCTCGCTCGGACGCCCGCTGTTGAACTCGGCCAGGTTTTTAGAGAAGGATCGTGAAAAGAAACCGGAAGTTGCAGCAGAAGAGAGTGCGGCTACTCCTCCTGCCGAGACTAAAGCCGCAAGTGCAACAGCAGCCGGAACTGACGAGAATGGCTGACACACAGTTTCGGTTAGTTTATTCGTTGCGTACTCTTCCGCTTTCTGGTAAACCTTCCGCACACGGAGGAATCTATGCGCTCGCGTTTGGCAGCACTCACCCTGAGTCTTTATCTCACTTTCATTGTGCTCGGTTGCAGTAAGCCGCCCGCGTCGAATGCACCGGAGTCGACCGAGCCAGCTGCACCACCAAAATCGCAGGCAAAGACCGAACCCGTAAAACCCGTTGTTGTGCCCGCAGGCACTATGATCACCGTGAGACTTGGCGAATCGGTGGGATCCAAGATCAGCGAGCCTGGTCAGAGCTTCTCGGCCACTGTAGCCAGTCCCGTCGAAGTCGAAGGTAAGACCGTAATTCCCTCCGGCGTGAGCGCCTCCGGCACCGTCGTCGATGCCAAACCACTAGGCCGTTTCAAAGGCGGCGCCGTGCTGCAACTCAAGCTGACTTCCATCAACGTCAACGGCTCCGACCGCCCGGTCGAAACGTCTTCCCTTGTGCGCTCAGCCAAGGGGAAAGGTAAACGCACTGCGGTAATGGCTGGCGGCGGAGCAGGAGTTGGCGCGTTGATCGGCGGACTTGCGGGTGGAGGCAAGGGCGCAGCCATCGGCG
Organism: Acidobacteriota bacterium; assembly: GCA_003224905.1. Lineage (GTDB taxonomy): Bacteria > Acidobacteriota > Terriglobia > Terriglobales > Acidobacteriaceae > QIAA01. The sequence continues at coordinate 6,127 of QIAA01000023.1, read as the reverse complement.
CGCTGGCCGGTGGTGGCGCCGGCACTGCAGGCGCAGCATTCACCGGCAACAAAGACATCGTGCTGCCCGCAGAGTCAGCGCTCACTTTCAAACTCGAGCAGCCGCTGGAAGTGAGATAGGCCGTCCTTCGCTCTGAGAACTGGCAACTGAGAACCGAGAACTGGTGTTTCCGACGCCGACGCCAGCGCCGGGTATACTGCCCGAGGACGAACGACCACCGCGTTCATGCTCGACTTCGCCCGCTTCAGCACGCTGACTTTCGACTGCTATGGCACTCTTATCGATTGGGAGACCGGAATCCTCTCTGTGCTGCGCCCGATGGTTGCGACGCACAGAAAGTCCTTATCCGACGCTCAAATCCTCGAGCTCTACTCCGATCTCGAAGCTGAAGCCGAGCACGGCGAATTCCAGCCTTACCGCGAGGTCTTGCAAAGTGTTGTCGGTGGATTTGGCCAGCGCCTCGGCTTCAAACCCAGCAAACAGGAACTTCGTTCCTTACCCCAATCACTCGCCACTTGGAGACCATTTCCCGATACCGTCGCCGCGCTGCGAAAACTGCAAGCTCGCTATCGTCTCGCAATTATTTCCAATATCGACGATGATCTCTTCGCTCACGGCGCGCTCAAACTCGAAGTCCCCTTCGATTTCGTGATCACCGCGCAACAGGCGCACGCGTACAAGCCATCCAAAGAAATATTCCAACTCGCAGAACAAACCATTCGAATCCCGCGATCCGAATGGCTGCATGTTGGCCAAAGCATCTATCACGATGTCATTCCCGCCAAGTCACTCGGCATTGCCACAGCATGGGTGAATCGCCCTTCACCACGCCCCAGTGCTGGCGCGGCGAAAGCTGCGAGCAGTCAGCCCGATCTCGAGATACCCGACCTGAAGAGTCTTGCGGAGCTCTCGTCTTCCGGCCGCTCTTGACCGGTATAGACTATTCGCTGCCATGCCGACCGCCACCCGCGCCAACCCTCTCTCCTACCTCACCGGCCAGCTCAACGATCTCAAATCCAAAGGCACCCACTTCCGCCTGCGCGTGCTCGAAGACGAGCAAGCCCCCGTCTGCACCTTCGACGGCAAAAAAGTCATCAATCTCGCGTCCAACAATTACCTCGGCCTGACTACGCATCCCAAGCTCCGCGAAGCCGCGCTCGCCGCCACGCGCAAATACGGCGTTGGCTCCGGCGCGGTGCGTACTATCGCCGGCACCATGAAAATCCACATGGAGCTGGAAGAAAAAATCGCCCGCTTCAAGAACGTCGAAGCCTGCGTCGTCTTCCAATCCGGATTTGCTGCCAACGCCGGCACGGTTTCCGCCGTCCTCGGCAAAGACGACTTCATCATCTCCGACCAGCTCAACCACGCTTCTATCATCGACGGCGCCCGCCTGTCCCGCGCCAAAATTCTCGTCTTCGAGCACAAGAACATCGCCGACGCCGACGCCAAACTCGCCAGCGTCCAACACGAGCCCGGCAAAAAACTGCTCATCAGCGACGGCGTCTTCTCCATGGACGGCGACATCGGTCCCCTGCCCGCCCTCTGCGACCTCGCCGAAAAATACGCCGCGATTATGATTGTCGACGACGCCCACGCCTCCGGTGTGCTTGGCCGCAACGGCCGCGGCACCATCGACCACTTCAACGTCCACGGCCGCGTCGACATTCAGGTCGGAACGCTCTCCAAAGCCATCGGAGCGCTCGGCGGCTACGTCTGCGGCACCCGCGATCTCATCGACTTTCTCTATCACCGTGCCCGCCCGTTTCTGTTCTCCACTTCGCATCCGCCCTCAGTCGCCGCCACGTGCATTGCAGCCTTCGAAGTCCTCGAGCAGGAACCCGAGCGCATCCAAAAACTTTGGGAGAACACGCGTTTCTGGAAGAAAGAACTCGGGCTGCTCGGCTTCAATATCGGCGGCGTCAACACACCAGCGAGCGAGACGCCAATCACTCCCATCATCGTCGGCGACGGCAAACTCACCATGGACTTCTCCCGCGAGCTCTTCAAACAAGGCGTGCTCGGCACCGGCATCACCTACCCCACAGTTCCCGAAGGCAAAGCCCGCATTCGCACCATCATGACGGCCACACATACGCAAGATGAGCTCGACCAGGCACTTCGGATGCTGAAGAAAGTCGGCCAGCAAACAGGAGTTCTGAACTAGCCGTGTGGCCCGGACACTCTTGTCGGCGAATTCTTCATTTGAAGATGTAGGCGCGAGCGTCCTGTTCGTGCGACCACAGGCATGTGGGGACAGCCGCCCTCGGCTGTCCAGGCCGAGCACAGCTCGGCAGGTTTCGGATTAGCGAGGTTTGCGTGTGGCGCGGGCGCCCTCGCCCGCGGGTTCTTTATTCAGACCTTTCTCCCAATTCGGCACGTGCCGGAAAATTGTGATCTCTAACCTTGCCATCATCTCCATGAAACCGAAAAACTCCGCTCAGGGCCCGTAGTGTAATGGGAACACGGCACTCTGTCACAGTCGCAGATGCGGGTTCGACTCCCGCCGGGTCCATTCTCCCTTGGTGGAGGATGGCCTTATTTGAGGAGAGACAATACAGAGATAATCTCCCCAAAGTAACTTGACACTGCTGTGGGCATCATCAATACTGACGTTGACAGAGTGCCAACACTGCGGGTTTTTGAATGGCTCCGGATCTCCGGAGCCACTGCTATTTGTGCTGGCCCTTCCAGCTGATGGGCGAATTGAGTCTAGTAATCCCCACCTTTCGAAAGGCGCAAAGAATGGGGCAGCGTCAGAATTGCTGCTTCCAAAAAGCCGGAGCGGCAAGGCTGGGCCTACCCGCCTCAGTCAATGTCACCCGCTCACCTAGAAAGCAGCAAAGCTTCTCTAGAACGTCATTGCGAGGGGGCTTATCAATTGCCTGAATCTTCAGACCCGCTCAGTCGAGCACTGATTGAGACAGCGCGATCGGAAATAATGGCGAGACCTGCAATCAAGTCGTCGAGTTGGATACGAGTAGCTCGTGTAGCCTTTTTCAATCTAGACGTTAGAGTGGGCATCTTTGCCATTGCGTCGCGGAAGCTGATGACGGGATCTCGGGCGGACCGCAGTACTGGAATGACCTGCTCGAGCATCTGGCGCACTCCAACAATCTGCTCTGCCGGTGGCTTCTCTCGAATCCATGAGTTCATTGCCAAGTCGAACGCGTTGAGACCAGACGTGAATGCCGATGTAAAACCTGGAACTTCGCGTCGGAGAGCTTGTGCATATGACGCAATGTCATCCGCTGCCGCATCAACCGCCATCTTAAGATCCTTGGCCTTGGCGTCACCCTTTGCGGCGACAAAATTGATTATCCTGCCGTGCTGAACAAACTTGTCGTTTTGTTCCCGGGTACTGGCTGCGATGCGATCGAGAGCGGCTAAGCCCGCCTGAATGGAATCTTGAGCTTCCACGAGGGCGTCAAGCAGCTCCATATCCTTATCCTTTTCCTGGTCGTCAGCGTCCCGCGCAAGTTCCGCGATTGGTCCATCTATCTTTGCAAGCTCGAAGCCTATAGAAACTGTGGCTTGGTCCGTTCCCCCTTCGCCTACGTTAAGCGCAGCCGCTAATTCAGTTGGCATCTTTGCGGATTTCCACTTATCTCCGTCCCACTGACTGGCAACCAGCTGCCATAAGTGCTCCCGGACAAGAGGAAGAAAGTCGTCAGTGGCCTTAAAATCTGCATAGAAGATTTGTTTTTTGATCGAGGCCTTGAACTCCTGGACTCTCGCTAGTTGTTGAACGTCCAAGTCCTGCACCGGCACATCCGGCGTGCCCTTGAAGTAGAAGAGAATTTTCACGCTGTCTGGAGCTTTCACCCAATGATCGCACGCCAGCCGGAACTCTTCCTCGGTTCCCGACCCGGCCCGCGGGGTCGGGGCTCCGAAGCGCGCACCCAACATTCCAAGGTAAACGTCGTACTGATCAGAAATCTGAGCGTTGATTATTGCTTGTGGATCAGTTCCGATTCCGGGAACTACAGCGTTGCCAGCGGTCAAAATACGAAACTCCACCTCATAAGCATCGCGAAGCCTTGGATTCAGCTCTTGGATAACTCTCTCAAGTACATTCAACTCGGCCAATAGGTCGTTTGGACAAGAAGCGAAAACTCGTAGGAGTGTGACCTTTTGGGGCATAGAGTCTCGTGACTCTGAACCACATGATAGAGCAAGCGCAAGAGGGAGGCTGCTCCACCTTCTGCGGGTCGGGGGTGATGTTCCTAGTCTTGTCCAGAGAGATACACCGCGAATTTCGTCCGCCCGTCGCCCAGGCCGCTTTTTTCGCTACCGCAATCGCCCGGTCGACTTCAGCAGCAAATACATCAATCCGAACATGCGCGCGAAGAGATAGTCGATCTGACCGGACTCCGTAATTGGGATCTTGTTGGTTTCGGTGTGGCGGATCATGAAAATATTTCCGATCTCCGTAAGCGTACGCGCTTCTTTCTCGAGCAGCTGCCTGAAGTCCCCGGCCGCAGCACGATCCAGCAACGCTGCGGCCTGCGCCTTCTTGTCGCTCCCGGGCTCGATTGTCTTCAGGCGCTCCCATGCGTCCCACAGCTTCTCAAGGCCTTCGCGACGCACATCAGGCGAGTGGTTGAGAAACTTCGTACGTGCGGTGGCGAGTAGCTCATCGAGGATCTGATCTCCACTGTGAAACACGCTGCTTGATAACTCCTCAGCCAAGACGGTCGGCGCCAGGCGGACCACTTCGCCATCGACCATCTCGAACGCCATGCCGTTTCGAACGAATATTCGGTTTACGTCTTCCTTTAAGCCCGCGCGGCCAAGATCGACGTCATAGGCGTAATGCGAGTGCCCCCAGTACGAATGTTGGCTCTCCTCGATCGGGAATGCTACATGCTCATAGCTGAATTCGAGTAAGTCGAAGACTTGGCCATCCGTGAGCGGCTGTTCGTCCTCGGGACGCCAGCGCAGGTAATCCTTCGGCACGATGACCTTGTAGGCCTTGAGCATTGTCTCGAGCTTATTCGAGTCGCACCCGGCGTTTCCACGCCCTTCCTGACACTGGAATTGGAACGACTCGCCAAACCAGTGCTCTTCTATCCTAGACTGCACGAGCGTCAGCAGCCCCTACCTTCGTCCAGTACATCCTTAACTCGCGCGGGCGCTGCGCCGTGACGCTCCGTAAACAATTTCCTGACCATCCTTATCCACCTGGAAGATCGTAGCAAGCGGGGAAGTTGACGGCTACTGGACGGGGTGGCGCAGGCTTCGCGGTTCCCGAGCTTCAAGGAAAAATGCGCGAGCTGTCTTATCCTGCTGCGCCCCACCCTTCGGGTTTTCCAAGGGTAGGAATCCCGACCGAGGCCACTCTTGTTCCAGCGGCACCTGATTTCCTCGACAGTCACACAAATCACCTAACCCTCGACGAACTGCGAACTGGTCCGGGTGGCCTGCATCCGCCGATAAACCCGAAGGTGCCCATTTCTCGCGTTCTTTGCGAGAAGTGGGTGTGTTCACACAGACTTGGTCGGGCAAGCAACTTCCTTAGATTCGGCGCTAAACCAAAAGCCCCGCTGGTCAGGCGGGGCTCGGCAAAATGCCAGTAAGTACGCTACCCTTCAACTCAAGTATTATACGAAGTGATACCAAGTCGAGCAGCCGTGCGGAGGACGACGGACTCGAACTTGAGGCGTACAGCAGGCGTGAGCGAAGCAGGAGCCTGCTGGCGAAATCCTGAGCCAAGCGAAGGACCTCGTAGCGAGCCACTCGACTACTTGAGGGGTAGCGTCCAGTACCCACTGCCAACGTCCTCCAGACGCGACCTCTCTTCGCGCAGTATTCGTCCCGGCGCCATTAAGCGCAAGCCCACCAAAGTAGCCATTCATGAACTGGCCACTGATCACTAACCACTGCTCTTTTTCACTTGACCTCGCTCCTCGACTTGGCCCATAAAGGTAAGTAGTACGTTTGATCGCTGTTGGAGGTTTCATTCTGTGATTCTATTGAGTATCACATAATATAGTTACAGAGGAAACAGCTCCGCCTGCTGCCAAAAGGCGCAGACCAGCATGGGTCGGCGGCGCATCCGTCGTAATGCTCGGCGAGCGTGATAACTGAGTTCTCCGTAGCTGTCGGGACAGAAGTTTGGCAGCTC
>QIAA01000278.1 GCA_003224905.1 Acidobacteriota bacterium | reverse complement strand
CGGCGTTGAGCTTGTTTACTGCTTGTGAAAAGCAATCGAATACGAATGCGACAACGAGGATGACTGACGCTAACCGACAAAACTCCGCCGGGGGCGTCGTGGTGATTGGTTTGCTTGCCGCGATGAAACTGCAGGAATGCGCCAAGAAGAAGCGCGTCGGGCCTTGCATTCCCAGTGATCTTGGAGAGCGCGAAAAGCAGACAATTACCCATTGAAGCTCCACAAGGCGACCAGCCAAAACTATTTCTCTCCCGCCGGATATACTGAACGATTTCGAGCGCGTTTCGCGGGTTGAAGGTCCCTTGACTGCACTCGCTGTGCATGTCCAGCCAACTACCGGAGTGAAAACCATGTGACTTTACGCGGGCGTAGTCGTCGGGAAATCAGCTGGAGCAGAAGAGCCAAGCTGTGGTATTAGACGCCCAATCTCAACAAAGGCACCGAGAACTTGCGATGAGAACGGGTCTCAACATTTCCGAGACACTGCTTGTCGTCCTACTGACCGGTCTGCTGCGTCTTGATGCCGTGGGAATCACGTCCGCCGAGGAGTCACCCCGCGTGTTGGTCTTGCAAGGGGCGAACATGCTCCTGCCAACGGTCGACGGGCGCCAGCTCCAGCGGTGGGGCTGCGCGACGATGCGCTCCTGCCGGGCACACTCGGACAATTCCGGAAACCATCTCTTTGGAAGCTTTACCGCTGGGAATTGCTTGCAATCACGGCCGGTTTGGCACTGCAAACACTATTCACTATTGCTCTCTTAGTGCAGCGCCGGCGAAGGCGTCTGGCAGACTCGGTCGCCGAAAAACAGCGCTTGGAATTGGCCGTGGCATACACCCGGGCGGACGAGAGCGAGGCAAGAATTCGCGCCATCTTACATGCCTTGCCCGATCTAATGTTTGTCCAGACACGAGAGGGAGTATATCTCGATTACTACGCCAGAAATCCGGGCGATCTGTGTCTGCCGCCCCAGAGTTTTATCGGCAAGAATATGAACGAGGTGCTGCCGCGAGAGCTAGCCGAGGAATTTCGTCGATGCTTTAAGCTGGCGGCCGAAGCAACCGAACCGGTCATTCATGAGTATGTCCTTCCTTACGATGATCAAACGCGCCATTACGAGGCTCGCATGGTTCGCCACAACGGCGACAAAATATTGACCATTGTGCGGGATGTTACTCGGCGCAAAGAGGCCGAGCAAGCTTTACAAAGGAATCAAACGCTACTAAAAATGATTACGGACAATTGCCCCTCTATGATATTTCTCAAGGATCCTCAGGGCCGGTATATCTATATCAACCTTAAATTCGCTGAGTTTGCTCATCGATCGGTCAATGAACTCATCGGCAAGACCGATTTCGAAATCTTTCCGCACGCGCAAGCCGCGGTCTTTCATAGCAATGATCTCAAAGTGCTTGAAGCCGGTGTTCCACTCGAGTTCGAGGAAGCGGCTGTCCACGATGATGGATCACATATCGGCGTCGTTTGCAAATTTCCGCTCTTCGATGTGGAGGGAAAGATTTACGCGATCGGCGGCATTGTTACTGACATTACAGAGCGAAAGCGTGCTGAAGGTGCGCTCCGCGAAAGCGAACAACTCTTCCGCAACATGGCCGACCACGCGCCGGTGATGATCTGGGTCAGTAACCCTGTGGGCGAGGCAACTTACGTCAACAAGCAATGGACAGATTTTACCGGAACGACCTTCGAGCAAGGACTCGGCGTTGGCTGGCTCGACAGTGCGCATCCGAGTGATCGTCCAATGGTACAAGCAAGATTCAACGAGTGCATCAGCAACACGAAATCCTTTCGTATGGATTATCGCGTTCGGCGCCACGATGGCAAATACCGCTGGGTCATGGACTCGGCGGCACCGCGGTTCGGCTGGAATGGCGAATTTCTGGGCTATATCGGATCGGTAATCGACATCACCGAGCGCCAGCAAGCCGAGGATGTGCTGAGGCAAAGCGAGGCAAGGGTAAGGCTGGCAATGGAGGCTGCCCGCATCGGATACTGGGAAGTGGAGCTCAGCACCGGCAAATTGACACGCTCTGAGAGTCTCGAGCGGATCTTCGGTGTGCCTCCCGGAAGCTTGCCCCGGTCGCGTGCCGCCTTTTTGGCTCTAGTTCACCCGGAGGACCGTGAGAGAGCCCGCTTGCAAGCGCAACGGTGTATAGAGACGTTGGAATATGCCGACGTTGAGTACAGGATTATTCGCCCAGACGGTACGATCCGCTGGATCGCCAGCCGGGGCCAACCTGTGTTGGGCCCGGACGGACGCGTGGCACGGGTACTGGGTTTGTGCACCGACATCACGGAGCGGAAAGAGACCGAAGAGGCGCTGTGGCAAAGCGAGGCGAGGTTCAGGGGAATTTATGCGTGCAACGTCGTGCCGATCGCTTTTTTTAATCTCAACGGCCAGATCACGGATGCCAATGATGCGTACCTCAGCCTAACCGGCTACAACCGCACTGAATTGGAAGAGGGTAAGCTCAATTGCGGGCAGCTTACCCCGCCGGAACAGCGGTATCTGGATACGCAGGCTATCCAAGAGGACATCAACAGGGATGTTTGTACTCCTTTCGAGACGGAGTACGTGCAGCAAAGCGGGAATCGTGTACCGGTCCTGATTGGGGGCGGAACGTTGCCCGGCACCCCCCGTATTCTGTTGTGTTTGCCATCGATCTCACGGAACGCAAGCGAGCAGAAGAAGAGTTGCGAAAGAACGAAGAGCGCTTTCAACTCGTACTGCGTGCAACCGAGGACACGATTTTCGACTGGGACGTGACGGCAGACCGGTTGTGGTGGAATGAAAATGGGCAGAAGCTTTTCGGATATGAATGCCACGAACAGCGTTACGACATGGGGTGGTTGACTGAGCTGTTACACGCCTCGGACCGCAGGGCGATTATCGAGGGCGAAGGAGACATGTATCAGACGGAATATCGTTTGCGCCGCGCCGACCGATCTTATGCATATGTACACGAGCGCGGCTTCATAGTGCGAAGCGAGAGTGGAAAACCGGCGCGGATGATAGGATCTTTGACTGACATTACCGAACACAAGCGTGGAGAGGAGGAGTTGAAGGCGGCATTGTCGGAGGTGCAGCAGCTGAGAGAGCGGCTGGAGGCGGAGAACGTGTATTTGCGCTCGGAGGTTTCGCAAGCGTATCGTGATGGGGAGATCCTGGGGGAGAGCGAAAGGATACGGAAGGTTCTGCAGCAGATGGATCAGGTTGCGGGGACGGACATGACGGTGTTGGTCTTGGGGGAGACAGGGACAGGGAAGGAATTAGTAGCACGAGCGTTGCACGACAAGAGCGGGCGCGGGAATCGGCCGTTGGTGAAAGTAAACTGTTCGACATTGCCAGCGGAGCTGATCGAGAGCGAATTGTTCGGGCACGAGAAAGGGGCGTTTACCGGAGCGACAAGTCGGCAAGCGGGGCGGTTTGAACTAGCGGACGGGGCAACGATCTTTCTCGATGAGGTGGGGGAGATGCCTCTTAGGCTGCAAGTGAAGCTGTTGCGGGTGCTGCAGGAGGGCGAGTTTGAGCGCTTGGGTAGCGGCAAGACATTCAAAGTGGACCTACGGGTAATTGCGGCCACCAATCGCAACTTAATCGAGGCGATGCAGACAGGAAGGTTTCGAGCGGATCTGTATTATCGGTTGAACGTGTATCCGATTGAGGTGCCGCCGTTGAGAGAGCGTAAAGAGGACATACCCTTGCTGACGGACGCGTTCTTGCGAGAGGCCGGACGGAGATTGGGAAAGAGCTTTGAGCCAATATCCGGGAAGGTGATGGAAGCATTGCAGGCGTATGGGTGGCCAGGAAACATCCGAGAGTTGCAGAACGTGATCGAGAGAGCGGCGGTGACGTCAACAGGGCGAGTGCTTCAATTACCGGAGGGATGGGCATCGACTTTGACGGGGGAGCGATCAGTGTCATCTCCGCTGGGCCAGGTTGCCAGAGGGGCCACGGTTGAGGAGGCGTCACTGAAGGAACTGGACCGCAAATACATTGTGCAGGTTTTAGAGCAGACGAATTGGCGGATCGAGGGGACGCGTGGAGCTGCGGTGATACTGGGTTTGAAGCCGAGCACACTGCGATCGCGGATGCAGAAACTCGGCATCCGGAAGCCGACCAACCGTGAGCGCAAGGCTCAAACCGAAGATAGCCCGGCAAAAAATCCAAAGGCCTGATCTTGCCTTTCGAAGCCATTACGCGGATCGCATCTCTCTAAGAAGTCACTGGGCGCCCTGGGCGTTTCAAATGCGCCTTTAGAACATCACAACAAATCCCTTCGAATCTGCATTACCAGCGAAGCGTGTCCTTACACATTCCCGAATCACCTTCTTTACGAATCTTGCAAGATTTTCAGGCTTATCACATGCCGCATTAGGCCGCGCGACGCTTACGTACAATCTGAATAGCGTCGTAGCGACTCGATTCAACATGGTATCTACCGTCTGCAGGTAGCCAGCCAAGGCTAATAGAATCGAAAATCAGGCAATGCCTGATATCGTTCAAAAACTTAAGCACGTAAACTGTGCTGCAATATCTTTATGAAGGAGAAGAGCACCTATGGACAAGATGCTTGTCGCCGTATTCGATAGCGAAACCAAGGCATTCGAAGGCTCTCGTGCCCTTCGAGAGCTACACGATCGGGGGAGCCTCGTCACCTATGCGGTTGCCGTGATTGTCAAACATGCCGATGGGCTGGTGAATACGAGCCAAGCATTCGGCCAGGACGCGCTGGGTGTCTTACATGGGACGGCAACGGCGAGTCTAATCGAGTTGTTAGGGCGATCGGTGGGCATCGCTGATGGAGCGGCCAGCGGCGGGATCCTAGTGAGCTCGATCATCGACGGTCTCGCTAACGCCAGCGTCGGTGCCGACTTTGTGGACGAGGTAGCCCACTATCTAACACCGGGCAAATCAGCCGTCGTCGCCGAAGTCGACGAAGAAAGGATAATGCCTGCGGATATTCGCATGGAAACCTTGGGTGGGGTGGTCTTCCGCCGCGTTCGGAGTGAATTTCATGACATTCAGATTCAGAAAGACATCGCCGCCTTCCAGGCGGAAATCGAGAGCCTTGAGGCAGAGCTCAAGGAAGCAACCGGGAATGCCAAAGCAAAACTGAAGCAAAAAATCGAGGCGGCTCACATAAGGCTACGGGGTGCAAAGAATTGGGCAAAGTGCCGTGCGGGAGCGCTGAAGCGCGAGGCCGAGGCGAAAATTATCTTGCTACAAGAACGAGCAGCCCATTCACACGGTGAACTGAAGACAAAATTTGAAGATCTGGCGGGTCAGGTGCGCGCTAATTACGTGGAGCAGGCAACCAACCTGAACCGAACCTGGCAGGTTGGGAAGGAAACGCTCACAGCGTGAGATTATTTTTCGCGGAGCGAATCATAGTCAATTGGAGGTTCAGAATTGGAAGATCAATCGAAGAGAAGCGTTCATATAAAGTGGCATGACCCCTGGCGAGCAGAAAGAGAACGCGAAAGCGTGAGACAAGCGTACCCAATGCCGACCTCGAATCCTCTGAGAGTATTCGCTGCTAATGTTTCCAGGAAACTCACTGAGCTGAAAGCGATGGCGTTTCGGTCTTTGGGTGGGAAGTTTCATTAGTTCAGACCGCTCGCTAATTTTCAGCACCCAATCACCCGATAACCGAAAATTCTCACAGTTCTATTTCCCTAAGGGATTTAGAACTGAAATTCAGAGAAC
>QIAA01000170.1 GCA_003224905.1 Acidobacteriota bacterium | reverse complement strand
AGTCGGTTATCAACGTTGGATTTAAAGAGTATGTGTAAACCAAAGCGAGGCTCTGGTTGCGCGCCAGCGAGCGGCCGGCAAAATGGAAAGCGGTTGGCCCTCCTGCCACCTCTCCATATGCGCCCGGCGAATCCTTCGTAAAATTGGCAATACTGTAGCGTCCGAAAAAGTGGTGCTGCTCAGAAAAGTTGTAATCTATTCGACCATCGTATTGGTCGGTATCAAATTTCTCAGAGAAGGCAGCCGCGAAGTTATTGGCCACATCATCTGGTCCCCCGAAATTCGGCATCGGCAAAAAACCAAGCAACGTTACCATCGAAGGATTCGGAACGGGTAGTACATTGACCCGCCCTCCCGAAGAAATCGCTTTGCGCCCGGTCCCGTCGAAAACACCAGTCACGGGATCAAAATTTCCCGACGTGGGGTCAAAAACCATTCCCGCTCGCGCTGGAACCACAGCATTTTCGGTAGTGGTTACATTGAAGGGATTGGCGCATGGCGAGGCCGACGTCGTACCGTTTGCGCAAATGTAATCACCAAGCAGAGCGCTAAGGTCGCCGCCACGTTCTGCCGCGGTAGGGACTGTGGTGATAAGAGCTCCGCCCGTCCGGCGTCGTGTCCCCTGATAATCGAAGAAGCCAAACAACTTGTCTTTTACGATCGGAGCACCCAGCGAGCCTCCGAATTGATTCCAGCGTAGCGGAGGCTTGAGCTGAGTAAATGGATCGGCTGCATTGAATATGTCATTGCGAAGATATTCAAAAAGCGAGCCGTGAAGCTGATTAGTGCCCGACTTCGTGGTTCCCTGAAGTAGCGCCCCAGAAACATTTCCGAACTCTGCATCGTAGTTGCTGGACGTCACTTTGAATTCTTGCAACGAATCTGGATTGGGGTTGACGACAGCGATGCCAAGGATATTGCTGTGGTTCTCTGTCCCATCCAGCTCAAATCCATTGGAGTAGAAATATTGACCATTTACATTGACCTGCAAACCACCTTGAGGATTCTCACTCGAGGCGTGCTGAAAACCGTTCAGCTGCGAACCCGGCAGAGCCAAAAGTAGAGTGGTCACATTGCGGTTGAGAATGGGCAAGCGTTCCACTTCGCTCGCTGTCAAAGTATTACTAACGTCCGCTCGGTCTACCTTGAGCAAAGGCGTTTCGGTAGTGACGGTTACAGTACTTGCCGCTCTGCCAAGGGCCATCTGTGCATCGACGCGTGTGGTCGCGTCGACCTGCACATCCGCAGTTGCTGAGAATTCAGAAAACCCGCCTGCATTGATCTTGACTTGATAGCGTCCCGCCAACAAGTGAGTCTGAGTATAGTTGCCGACGGAGTTGGTCTTGACGGAGTAGCTAATACCGCGTTCGAGGTCCGTGATTACTAACTCTGCGTTGGCCACTGCAGCGCCGCTGGGGTCGGTCACCGTGCCAGTAATATTGCCGAATACCGCTTGACCAAACGCAGGACGAACAAAGCACAGCAGTACTGTCATGACTAGCACGACGAGGATCGTTTTCAGATGATGCATAACAAACCTCCGCTTGCGCTTTAATTACGGTTACGTATCTACTGATTTCCTCTGCGACGATTTCATGGATCAATAGTTTGCTGGGTCACGGACACACCTGGTAACGACAGCTCACCGGACGATTCCGCAGAATGGAGCTTCTGGAAGAACGCCATCTCCTTCTGGTGGTTCACTGTGTCGCCCAGAGACTTATACACCGATGCCAGTCGGAAATGCGCAACTTCGTTTTGCGGTTCAATCCGAACAGCTTCGAGCAATTGGGCAAGCGCTTCCCGCATCTGCCCTGTGCTCATCAGCGTGCTTGCTAGGCCGATACGAGCCTGAGCGAAATTTGGCTGATAGTTTACCGCCTTGGAGAAATGGCCCATTGCGACATCGAGTTGACCTTTCTGGCGGAAGATCTCGCCGATTTCATATTCGGCATCGGAATTTTCTGGCGCAATGGCCAGCTCCAGTTCAAATTCATGTAAGGCCGCATCGGCGGCGGTAGCTTCTTTGGAACTCTGGAGAATTGCCCGTCCTATCCGGAAATGAATGCCCGGCATTCTCGGTTCCATTTCCAAAACCTTCCGGTATTCCGTAATCGCCAAGTCATGATGTTGCAAGCTCGCCTGTACATCTGCCTTGGCATAATGAACCCAGACTGAATCGGAAGATACTCGCATCAGGTGATTCATCAACTCATACGCACGGTCGGCGTGCAGGCGCGAAGATTGAAAGAGAATCTCGGCATCGTTGGGGTACCGCTTGAGCAACTCGTCAGCAACCGCAATCGCTTTGTCGTATTGTTCTGATCCAGCATAAGCGCGCTGCAAGTCTAGCCCAATTAGTCGTCCCATCTGGCTATCCGCAGGGCGGCGGCGAAATGCTGACGCCAGTATGGGAATCGCCTGCCGATTCCGACCTAGCTCTGCATAGCACAGACCCAGCATCGTCTCGGCTTTACTCATTTTCGGGTTTAACTGAAGTGCGCGGTCGAACGCTTTGGCAGCTTCCGAAACTCGGTTCTGAGAATAGTAAGCTACTCCCAAGTTAGCCTGAACCTCAGACACATTCGGGGCTAATTGGCCAAGTTTCTCCAGAGACTTCTCGGCCGCTGCCCAGTCTTTCGTGGCCATTGCCTCTTGGGCTTGCTTTGAAAGAATTTCGATATCGGTTTCGGATCGCTGTGCTTGCTGCGCGCCAACATTCTTGCTGATGCTCACGAATGCGAGCACACAAGATAAACAGGACACTGCGACTTGCTTTTGCTGAGCCCTCACAAAACCCTCAACAAAGCTTCGGTTCCCACGGCCATCAGTTGTAAACGGCAGCCGGTTGAACAATATGGGCGGCGAAAGCTTTACACTCGTGGTCGGCTACTGTCAAGAAGATCAACGTGCCTTGACGCCCTACTGCGGGACTCCATTGTAATTTACATGCACTCGAAGCGTGACCGAACCGACCGACTGACCATCAGCTTCGGCGGTCCAGGTTACACGCTGCCAGGCACCTTTCTGGGATGCGGCAGCAACCAGATTGACTTGCACGGGGTATGCATCGTGCGCGGCAACGGTGTATATCATCGGCCCCGGCTTTTCTGCCCAGCCAGGGGGCAAGACCGACCGCAGTGTCACCTGCCTGGTCGCGTCGGTATCATTATGAATCAGAAGTGGAACCCAAATCGTGTTGTCAGGACCGCCCGAGGCAGTTTCCGGTGACAGTAGTTGCGAAAGGTGCTCCAGCTGGTGTGCCCGCCAAAATTCACGGTAGTAGGCCCACGGTCCGCCAAGTTGTAATGACATTCCCTCCTTGACGCCGAGTTCATAGCCCTGTGCTCGCCGGTAGGGAATCGGGCCAGGTGAAATCCCTTGGAACACGTCGCCGGTCGTATTTCCCTTGACCAGAGATTTTCCCAGTACAAACCGGACCGGTTCGGACAAGTACTGATCTAAATATTTTTTCAAGTCAGTTGCATTCGGGGGTAGCTGCGACTTATCACTCATCCATGCATTGGTAGCAATAGTGGCGTAGGAAAGGCCTTTAGCGGGCGACACCTCGCTCGTCTTGTACTGCGGGCCACGGCCTTCCAGGAATTCGAAATGAGTTGCATCGGAAAAATAGTAAATTTTCTTTGCTTGCCAAGGATGCAGTCCCTCTCCGTAATTGCCAATAGATGTGCGATCACGTGGTGCTGCCAGCTGTTCGGGAAATGCGACAGGGTCAGCAGCAAGATCAAAGGCTTCCGTGGCGAGCACACCTGCGGCCTGGTGATCGTCGTGATTTTCTCCCGCAACATACACCGGCAGCCACGTGAGAATGACCTCCGGGCGCGTCAGCCGTACGAGGCGGACCACCTTTTCCAAACAGGCTCCGTGCCCCCAGGTCTCAAGGGAATGCAGTACATCCTGACCTGGAGTATCGGGAGCATTGAGGAACCAAACATTAAGTATTCCCATGGAAGCTAAAGCTCGGCGTCCTTCGATTTCACGAACTGCACCGAGGGACGCGGCTTGTTCATTGCCAACCGCATTGCCGCCAGCATCACCTCGCGTGCCATAGATTACGGAGACATGTTTGTGTTCGTCATAAATCGCTTTGGCCAGATACGGAGCCGCCAAACTATCGTCATCCGGGTGCGCAACGATGAGCAGAATGTCTGTCTTATAGCGTTCATCGGCTGGCGGATTTGCTGGGGCCGTGGGTACTTGCGCCCACACGCGATAAAGAAGGAGGAAAACAGTTAAAATTCCAGGACGCTTAAATTTGTATGACACGTTTATTTTCATTTTTCCCCTGTACCTTGCTTCGAGAAGTCAGTCAAAGTGGTGAATCGGTAAGACGCGATCGCAGTGATGCACGCTCATTCTGAACGCTCATGTCATCCGCCATTGACGATCGTTGCAGTGCAGCATTAAGGGCTCGTGCTCGACACTCATGCGTTGCTGATCTGTCGCAATTCCAGTGATCACAAGAAATCCATCCAAATAATTTCCTCAGAGCAAGACGGACAGCATCGACATGCGTGTTGATGCCATCAACAAAGGTTAGCCAAGCCTCGCTTTTGCGCCTCGCTTTTGCGCAAAGTAGTAGTGGTTGTCGCCTTCATCACGCTGTGTTCCAACCAACAACATGCCTTCGGCCTCCAGCGCTTTTCGGTATTCCTCGTAGCCCAGAGAAAGTTGCGATCGCCCAGTCATGACATCGGGCCAAGAACCGCTTTCCTTCGGAGCCGTGAACAGCAATTTCCCACCAGTTTGCAACACACCGGCAACTTTCTTGATCAATCTGCGTTGGACTTCCTCATGGAGCAGAAAGAAGAGGCCCCAGGCGACCACGCCATCAAAAGTTCGGGCGAAAAAATCCGAATCTCTTACATCGGCACATTCCACGGACAAGTTTCGAAAACGGCCTCGGAACGCTGCGACGATCGTGGGTGAGGCGTCCACTCCGTACACCTTGAACCCGCGCTCGACCAAAGCTTGCGTAATTGGTACGCCCGTTCCGCATCCCAAGTCGAGAACAGTTGCGCCACTGGGCAGTGTCCGCGACCAGTCAGCCACCACCGATGCCCCGATACCTGAACTGTTACTACCGCGCCCGGCTATAAACTCTGCTGCGACATCTTCGTAGCCAGTCGATTTGTCAGCATTTGCCACGTGATGCAGTTTAACGTAATGCCCTTGCCTAAGTGAGGAGCCTCGGCGGCTCCTGATTAAAATGGCCTTTCATAGTTGAGAGCTCACGTCGTTGCGAACTAGTGCCTCCGCTTGACGTACGGCACCGAAGTCTGCGAAACGTGGGCGCATCGCAAGGGTGAAGGTTGGAATCGTGCGGGACGTCGATCAGCGTGGGCGAATCTGATGGAGGGAATCGTGCCCGAAGACGAGCTTTCGCCTTGAGAAGGGGTGCGCTACCACCGTCGCCCTTCGCACGGTCGCCGGCACGCATTCATGGGTGCTGCTACAAGCGTGCAATGGATTCCGCTCACGTTCTTCGCTGTCCTGGACGGCGGTTGGGTTGCACATAGCCTCCGCCAGGTTGCGAGTTGTCGTATTTGAAATCTCAAGATGTGAGCGTAGACTTCTGGCGACGCCTGCTACCTCGTCGCAAGGTTTCTATCACGTAAAATGCTACTTCTTCTAAGCTCATTATCCCGCAGACGCGCTTGGCTTGTCGGTGCTGTTTCGCTGTTGATAGTTGGCATCCTCGTGGGCGGTCTTTTTTGGCGATTTCGCAGCCAAGCGGGTCCGCCCTACAGCCAGAGAGAAGCTCTCCGGACAATTCGAATTGATAAGGGGTTTCGTATTGAGCCTTTTGCCGCGGAGCCGCTGATCAGCAGCCCAGTCGCGATGGATTGGGACGAAAATGGGCGCATCTACGTCGCCGAGGATACAGGCTATCCCCTGGACACCAGGCCCATAGGGCGCATCGCGCTGCTCGAGGACACGAACGGCGATGGAATTCCCGATCGTCGCACGGTGTTTGCTGATCAAATCGTCATGCCTAACGGCATCATGTGCTGGAAGGGCGGTATCCTCGTAACCGCAGCTCCCGACGTGTGGTTTTTCAAGGACACAACCAGAAGTGGCAAGGCTGACGTCCGCGAAAAAATCCTCACAGGCTTCGCGTTTACAAATCCACAGCACATGGTCAATGGTCCGCTCTACGGCCCAGACAACTGGATCTACCTCAACCACCAAGGGCCGATTCACACCGTAGTATTCCAGGACCAATTTGGAGACCGCGGCAGCGACATTCGGTTCGCAGACGGGCAAGGACCGCGATTGAAAATGGCGCCGCGCAGCGTCCGCTTTAGGCCAGATACACACCAACTGGAGTTTTTATCCGCTTGGTCGCAATATGGGCAGGCGTTTGATGACTGGGGCCGCCATTTCACCATCACCAACGACAGCAATGGACGCCACGACGTCATCGCCGCGCGCTATCTGCAACGTAATCCCGCTCTCCTGGTGCCGAACGTTCAGCAGGATGTTTCCACGGGTGAGAACAACAAAGTTTTCCCGATCACGCGGAAGCCGCGATTCGAAATCTTGACGGATGTCGGCACCCTCACTTCTTCATGCAGTATCACACTACCGTCGATGGGCGGTGCATTCCCGGCTTCATTTGATCGCGTCGCCTGTGTGGCTGAGTCTGCGCACAATATGGTGCATTGCGATGTATGGTCGGATGCGGGCGCAACCTACAGCGCCCGCCGCCTGGAACAGAACGCCGAGTTCGTCGCCTCGACAGATGCCTGGTTCAGACCCGTTAACATGTACGTTGGTCCGGACGGGGCTCTATACCTCGTCGACTATTATCGCAACACCATCGAGCACCCCGAATGGATGGCCGCGGACACCTATCACGCCGGATATCTTTATAACGGGCAAGACCGCGGTCGAATCTACCGAATTGTTCCCGATTCAGAGTCGGCGCTGCCCTTGCCTAAAAACATTCGAGTCGGTCAAGCGTCAGACGCAGAGCTTGTCCAAAAATTGGCGAGCCCAAACATCTGGTGGCGGCGGACGGCTCAGCGTTTGCTCGTAGAGCGTCATCGCACCGACGCCGTTCCCTTCCTCATTCGACTTTTTCAAGAAAGCACGTCCCCTGTGGGGCGCGTTCATGCTTTGTGGACACTCGACGGCTTGGGAAAACTTGACCCGAGTCTCATCGCAAAGGGACTTGACGATCCCGTCGCGGGTGTCCGCGAAAACGCAATTCGCCTGGCTGAGCCCTACTTGCTGAAAGCTCCAGAGTTGTCGCGGAAGCTCACGCACATGGCCGGCGATCCTGATGTAAAGGTTCGATTCCAACTCCTTTGCACCCTCGGATTCATCGACTCTGCCGAGGCCGCAGCCGCCCAGAATAAGCTTTTGGCTGATGGCGTTGAGGACCCTTGGATGCAGCTAGCTGCCCTGACTGCGCCCCCAGGTCGCGCGCTGCCGTATTTTGAGGTGGCAGTTTCTCGCTTTGCTGATAATGAAACCAAGGGCCGTCGCGATTTCTTTCATCAAGTGGGCTCTGTGATGGGGATGAAAGCGGACGCCAAAGAAATGCGGCGACTCATGGTAACCGTGGCGAACAGCTCTCACCGCAATTCCGATTGGTGGGGCGGGGCCACCCTCGACGGCGTGGCTGAGGGCGTTCGCGCAAGAGGTGCTGATGCCAAAGCAGCTCTCAAGGGAGATCGCGATGTTTTTCTGCGAATGTTCGAGCACCGGCCAGGTTCTGTGGGCCACGCCGCGGTTCATCTGCTGGCTGTACTCGGCCTTCCGGACGACGCCGCTGCGGCAGAAACGCTCAAGCGTGCTGAAGCCAGAGCCGTAGATCGCAAGGTCGAGGCCGCTTTACGAGCTGACGCACTGGAGCTATTGGCGCTTGCAAAATCTGATCACCAGGCACATTTACTGGAAAGCCTGCTGAACCCCCAGGAGCCCGACCCCGTCCAAATCGCAGCCGTGAAGGCGCTTTCCTCAGTCAAAGGCGCCAAAGTAGGCGGTCTGTTGCTGGCCAAGTGGAATGACATGAGCGCTACCGTTCGAGCCGAGGCAACCAACACGCTCCTAAGCGGAGGTTCAGATCGAGTCCGTCAAGTCTTGGAGGCCGTGAAGAACGGAGATGTTCAAACCTGGCAGCTCGAGCCGTACAAGCCCCGCCTGTTCATGGACCCTGATCCTGCTGTTCGACAGTTAGCAAGGTCGCTTTTCGAACAAAGCTCGGCGCAGCGCGAGCAAGTTTTGAAAGAATATCAGGCGGCCTTGAACATGGCCGGCGATGTCATGCGCGGCAAAGAAACCTTCACACGCGTCTGTTCAAGATGTCATGCGTTCGACGGTGTGGGCGTGGCCGTCGGTCCCAACCTCGAGACAGTCCGCAATCATCCCGCGTCGGAACTATTGGAAGACATTCTTCTGTCCAGCAAATCGATTGAACACGGCTTCGAAAGCTATGTGGTTGAGCTGGCATCCGGAGACATCGTGGATGGGATCATGAGCGCGCAGACTTCCGCAACGATCACCCTGCGGCAAGAGCAAGGAAGGGAGACAGTCATTGCTCGCCAAGACATCAAAAGCATGCGCGTCAGCAGAGTCTCTATGATGCCGGAAGGCCTAGAGAAGCAAATCAGCGTTAGTCAAATGGCGGATCTTCTGACGTTTCTTAAGGCGGTCCGCTGAGCTTCATGCGTGAGATGGGCGGAACTTTTCGCGAAGCTGTTTTGATGCGCCGCTGCTGAGTTTCTGCGTTTATTGGATTTGGCCATGTTCGCGCTCAGTTTTTGTGATTGTGACAAGCATAGTTTGTGAGGGAACATCCGCAAGGAGAATTGTCATCCCTGTTTGCACGGAAACTTTGGAGCTTAACGGCTTTCCATCACCCTCTATGCGAACCTGTTCCCAGATTGCAGGTATTTCTACTTTCAACGTCAGCGGTATATCGTAGATTCGTTTGTCCATCGGCCAATGTAGGGTTAGCGCAAGAGAGCTGTTTTCGTTTTGTTTAATATCGATGGACGCGGCTTTTCGTTCCTGAATGTACCGCAATACGTCCCCAAATGTGGTAGTCCAGATTTCCGAATGTCGCTCAAAATACCCTGCCAGCTCATCCAACGCTTCGGGAGTGATCGACAGCCAATCTCCTCCGACTCCGTGGAAACAGTACACGCCCCAGTTGTGTTCCTGGAGCGCCGGTTCAGCCAACTGGAGTAGGTTCAGAAATCCTTTCCCCGCAGTAGGGCCCAGATCACTGATGTCCAAAACATTCAACTCGTCCGGATTCTCGGGGCCTGCACCTATACCCCGGGCGCCAAATGCGTGTTCTGAGACGTAACGGAGATACAGCGCCGCATTCTTCACCTCATCTTGGGGTTTTCCGAAACTCACATTGCCGCACGGATATGCAAATGTGAGCCCGCGAGGGTGCTCGAGCAGTTGCATGATTTCCTGGTTGGCACTCGCGATTTCCCGCTCCATCATGTCCGGAGTGTAGTCCTGTGAATGGGGTGCGATTTCGGGCAGCAGGCAAGGATGATGAACCGTATGATTAGCTAATTCGTCACCCTCTTGGGCAAGTTGTTTCCATTCCGGTTTGCGTTTTTGCCAGGGACCCATTCCCGTGGCCACAAAAAAGGTCCCATTCAGGTGATGCTTCCTCAAGATAGGACGGACAACGTCGAGATGGGTGTTGATGCCGTCATCAAAGCTTAGGGAAATGGCAGCAGTACGATCTTGCGGCCAGCGAGTCACACTGACTTTGGGCACAGAGTTCTGGGCTGCAGCGGTGCCCATCAATGCTGGCAGAATCCATAAATACTTCCACTTGATGTTCATATGCGCCTCACAGGCAAATATCGGGAACTTGCCCGAGCCCCTCTTCCTAAGTTCCTACCGACGAATTCTCTCGCATGATTCACGAATGACTTTCGCTCGAGCAATGCGAATGCAAAATATCGGCATCAAGTTATCCGAGCGGTATGCCCGACCCCTGCATCACTGCGGAGTATAATCGCCGGGGGTGACCAGGCGGCAGTGCATTCAAGTCTTGCTGCAGGCGGGAATCTATTCCCGATTCAACTTTTCAAATCTTCTGCAAAAATCCCAGCAAACGGACGATTTTCCCTACTACGTTGATGTTGCACAGAAAGCTGGTCTAACTGCGAAGACTGTGATTCACGGGCATGCAAATAAGAGCTTTCTTTTGTCCACCACGGGCGGTGGCGTGGCGCTCTTCGACTATGACAATGATGGATGGTTAGATATTTTCCTCGTGAACAGCTGGGGACTAACGGATTTTCCCGAAGGCCAAAAGCCAACCAACCACCTCTATCGCAACAACCATGATGGAACCTTCACCGATGTTACCGCAGCTACAGGCTTACTCCACTCTGGTTGGGGCCAAGGCGTCTGTGTAGGAGACTACGACAACGACGGCTTCCTGGACTTGTTCGTAACCTACTACGGCAAGAACGTGCTGTATCACAACAACGGAGATGGAACGTTCACTGATGTGACCCAGAAATCTGGCGTCCTTCAGGCGGAAGACCACTGGAACTCAGGGGCGGCATTCCTTGATTATGACCGTGATGGCCATCTTGATCTCTTCGTCAGCAATTATCTCGGACACAAGTACGGGGTTGTGCTCTACGACGACAATCCTTCTTTAATGGGGGCTCAGTCTCCCGTGCTCTACGGTGTGGCTGGTCTCGAAGGTACAAGGAATATTCTTTATCGCAACAATGGAGACGGAACTTTCACGGATGTCTCGAAAGCCGCTGGTTTGTGGAGGCCTGATCCCACCTATGGATTTACGCCCTGCGTCTCCGATTACGACAACGATGGCTGGCCGGACATCTATGTGGCGGATGATTCGACTCCAAGCCTGTTCTTTAAAAACAATCACGACGGCACATTCAGAGAAATGGGCATGCTTGCTGGAGTGGCTTTCGATGAAAACGGGCGCACCCAGGGTGGGATGGGAGTGGATGCTGCTGACTATGACGGCGATGGTTTTCTGGACATCATAAAGACCAACTTCTCCGACGAAACCATTTCTCTCTACCACAACAATGGCAAAGGACTCTTCACCGAGCAAACTATTTCCGCCGGCCTTGCCGGCCAAACTTCTTCTGTCAAGTGGGGCACTGGTTTTCTGGATTTCAATAACGATGGTCGGCCCGACATTTTCATTGTGACTGGAGCGATCTATCCCCCCGGTTTGGGTGAACGTCGGGCTGGAGCCGAAGAGAGTGGTAAAAAGATTTTGTACCGCAATTTGGGCAATGGTCGTTTTCAGGACATTTCAGCCCGAGGCGGGCCTGGTCTGGGAGTAGCGCGCTGCAGCCGCGGTGCCGCATTCGGGGATATTTTTCGTAGCGGTCAAATAGATGTCGTGATTAACAATATGAACGATTATCCCACGTTGCTTCGAAACCAATCACCATCAACCAATTCCTGGCTCCTGCTGAAGCTGGTGGGCACTCGGACCAACCGCGCGGCGATCGGGTCGCGCGGGATTGTTGAGACTGCGACTCAGCGGCAAGTTCAAGAGGTGCGAAGTGGAGGAAGTTTTTGTTCCCAGAATGATCTGCGATTGCATTTCGGCCTCGGCCGCGCTCGAGAAGTGACACGGGTCACCATAAAGTGGTTGGGCGGTACGGAGGACGTGTTCGAGCACGTGCCTACCAATCGGCTGGTAACCATCCAGGAAAATAAGGGAATTATTTCCCAGGAAGTTTTCTGAGCTTTGCGGCGAAACGCTATACCACTGGCTCTGCTTTTGCTTGTGCCCACGAGCCGGTACGCGTGCGCTCAAAGTATGGGCCAGAACCCGACCGGCATGTCTTCCAGCGCCTACGACAAAGCCTTTGCATTATTCGAAAAGGGACAGGTGAAGGAAACCTTGATCGAAATCGATTCCGCCTTGGCGAAAGAGCCTCAGAATCCCGCTCTACATAATCTTCGCGGCCTTGCGGCCGCACGTCTAGGGCATAGCGATGATGCAGCAAAGAGCTTCGACAAAGTTATCGAGTTACTGCCTCGCGCGGCTCTGGGGTACAACAACCTAGCAACTCTGCATTCTCAGTTGGAGCATTACGCTGAAGCAGCATCGCTGTTTTCCAAAGCTTTGGCCCGTGAACCCAATAATTTCACAGCACTGGAAGGTCTAGGAGCAACCCTAGCCGTTTTGCACAAATACCAGGATGCCGCACCTTATTTGGCGAAGGCTTGGTCTACCCATCCTGAAGACTTTCGGGCAGGATATGAATGGGCCCGCACGCTGCATGAATTGCACCGGCCCGCCGAGGCCCAGAAGGTGCTCCGGCAACTCACCCCGCCGCAAGACGCATCCCTGACAGCCCAGTTCTATAAGCTCTCCGGTGCAGTTGCTGAACAATCTGGAGATCGGGAAGGCGCCAGTCGTTTTTATGCTCGTGCCTACGAACTTGCACCAAGCGCCTTTGAAACTTATCTCGCTCTAGTGCGTACAAGCATCGGCGCGGGAAATTCAGCTCAATCGTTGCCGCCAGCTCCGGCATCGCTTTCCGCCGAGCAGCATTTTGCGCTAGGGTTACTTTTTGCCTCGGCAGGCGATTACGCCCAAGCCGTCCCGGAGTTTGAAGAAACTCTGCGCATGGAGCCCACAAGCTACTCGACTAGCTACAATCTCGCATTGGCCTACAAGCAAACTGGAAAAGCTCAGTTGGCGATTGAAGTAATTGAGCGCGCAATTGCGCGCCGGGCGACTGGCGAGTTGTACAACTTTCTTGGTTCCCTGGAAGAAGAGGCGGGACACTATGTAGACGCTATTCATCACTACCAACGCGCGGTAGAAGTGGAACCTGCTAACGAGCAATTTTATTTTGACTTAGGTGCGGAATACCTCATTCATTTCACCTTTGAACCGGCTCTTGAGGTTTTTCAGCTGGGAACACAGAAGTTTCCTCGCTCCGCGCGCCAACACATCGGAAGCGGATTGGCTTACTTCTCGTTAAGAAGATACCGCGAGGCTGCCGAATCTTTCCTCAGCGCTCTCGAGATCGATCCATCTTCTCCCACGACCTTCAAGGCCTGGAATGCTCTACCGCCCTTTGTGGGATTGGCTGAGTGGGAAACGATAAGGCCCCGCCTGGAAACATTGGCCAAGCTGCACCCGCAAAACGCCCAGGTGCTCTACTGCTATGCAGCTGCCCTTTTCCGACACAGCATATCGTCACACAGCCAATCGGCGCTAACCTTGGTACAGTCGCTGCTCGAGCGAGCCATCCGTCTCAAGCCAGGCTTTGCTGAGGCACAGCTCGAACTGGCTACTCTGTATCAGATCCGTGGTCAATTTGAGAAAGCAGTGGCTAACTTCCTGGAAGCGATCCGGCTCAATCCCGACTCGGACCAAGCACATTACCGGCTGGCTCAAACCTATCGAAATTTGAACCAACTAGACGCAGCCGAACGAGAGTTGGTCCGCTATGTGGAACTTTCCCGAAACCGTCGCGACAAGTTGGCGCAAACCCGTAGTACCATTACTCAGTTTGTCCTCGCACAGCCGCCTTCCTCAGCAGTTTCACCTGGGCCGGCTGAAGGAGCGCCACATCGGTGAGCACCCGTTCTTGAATTCGCAGAGATTTCATACAAGCCAGAACATCCTTGACAATCGTGTCAAAACTGGCGTATTTAGGCTCGGTCCCCAGTTAGCACTCCTGATTTAACGAGGGAATGTATGAAAGTACGTGAGGCTCGGAGTCATTTGCCTTTTGTCATTTGTGTCACCCTCTGGTTGATCTGCTCCGGAAACTTCCTACTTATGGCCCAGGTTGATCGTGGGGCTATCACGGGCACGGTGACTGACGCTAGTGGGGCTGTAATGGGCGGTGTCACAGTAATTATCACTAACACCGAGACAAACCAGGCGAATCGATATGCGACCAACGATTCTGGGGGCTTTGTCGCCAACCTTTTGCGCATTGGCAAGTACACAGTGACCGCCGAAAAATCCGGATTCCAAAAAACCGTCCAAGAAAATGTGGAGGTTGGCGTAAATCAGGTGGTCAGGGTCGATCTCCGCATGCAAGTGGGTGTGGTGACTCAGACGGTGGAGGTCGGAGCCGCACCTAGTCTCATCCAGACGGAAACCACATCACTAGGAACGATTGAAACGGAGCGACGGATTGTTACATTGCCACTCAACGAAAGAAATTTTATTGCGTTAGCGTACCTGGGACCTGGAGCCAATTCGGGACAGCAGGGCACCAATGCCAGCGGAGGTGTGTTCGAGAATGAACGCGGCAATGAAGCTTTGTCGGTAAACGGTTTGCGCGTTTCCAACAACAATTTCTTGCTCGATGGTGTAGACAACAACGAGTTTGGACTGGGTGGTACGATTGTCCTTCCTCCTCCGGATGCGATTCAAGAATTTCGTATTGAAGAGAACTCAATGAGCGCCGAGTTTGGCCGCGGCGGTGCGGCCGTGAACGTTGCTCTTAAATCAGGAACAAACGAAGTTCATGGAGGGGCTTACGAATTCCTTCGCAACGACAAGTTGGATGCGCGCAATTACTTCGATGTGGAGAAGCCTCCTTTTCATCGTAACCAGTTTGGAGCTCTGCTAGGCGGCCCCATCATCAAGGACCGTACTTTTATCTTCGGCGATTATCAGGGTGTACGCATCCGACAAGGACTGACCTTCGTATCCACGGTTCCGACCGAGAGCATGCGTGGCGGGGATTTTTCCGAACTGCAGACGCCGATCTACGATCCCGCTTCAACTGGTAGCATGAGGCAGCTCATTAACCCGACAAACCCTTTTGTGATTCCTACTAACCGCATCAACGCTGTAGGACAAGCAATCGTGCAACTTTATCCTCTGCCGAATCGTCCGGGAGCGGGTTTATTTGACAACTTTGTTCTGAACCCAAAGCTGATGAATAACCAAAACGCGTTCGATATTCGCGTGGACCATCGCTTTCGAGAACAGGATCAGGTATTCGGACATTACAGTTTTAGCAATGTTGACAGTTTGAGACCCGCACCCCTCGGCGATGTGGGAGGACAAGACTGCTGTCCCAGCAACTCGACCAATCGGGCCCAACATCTGGGTCTAGGCTGGACCCACACCTTCCAATCAAACTTGCTGAATGATCTGCACGGTGGTGCGTTCCGCTATGTGGTCAATGGTCTCCCGCTGAATTATGGAAAAGATATTTCCCAAGGATTGGGAATCCCTAATGCAAATCGTGGCGACCCGACCTCTTCGGGACTGTCGTTCATTGAAGTTTCCGGCTTTCAGAGTCTCGGCGACTCACTCTGGACCCCAGAGTTCGCAGTCGAGAACATATTTCAGATCGCTGACACCCTCAGCTGGGTAAGAGGCAAACACTCCCTGAAGTTCGGCGTCGATTTCCGCCGACAACAGCGAAACTTTTTCCAGACCACGGCTCCGCGAGGCTGGTTCCAATTCACCGGAGCCTACACTCAAGACCCAGCCTCCGGCACCGGCGGGAATGGTCTTGCTGACCTGCTGCTGGGGATTCCGCAGTTCTTGGAGCAGGACACGCTGGCCGGCAAATACCCCACGCGTTACTGGGACTTGGCCGGTTTTGTTCAGGATGACGTGCATGTGACTCCAGACTTGACGCTGAATCTTGGCCTGCGATATGAGGTCTTTTCGCCGGCCAGCGGGCGTATCGGAAACTTTGATTTGCAAACCGCGAAAGTGGTCAATGCACAAGGTCCCAATGGTGTTCCACACGCTGGCGTCAAGTTCGACAAGAACAATTGGGGACCACGGGTCGGAGTGGCCTGGACGCCATTCGGTAACAAGCGTACGGTTCTGCGTGGCGCTTTCGGTGTCTTCTACTCGACGGAGGGAAACATATTTGACGATCTAGGCCTCAGTCCACCCTACTTATCAGTTGAGTCTCAGTTTTTCAACGGTGGAATTGCCCCAGACCCATCACAATCGGTGTCTAACGGCTTTCCCGCGACCGTCACCTTTCCCGATCCCAATTTTCCGCAAGGAACAGTACGCACCAATGGTCCGGAACACACCATCCCATACATTCTGGAGTGGAACTTAAATATCCAGCGCGATTTTGGGCGCAACTGGGTAGCTCAAATCGCATACGTGGGCACTCGAGGGGTGCGCTTATGGAATCACGAGTCCACCAACTTGAACCAGCCTCCTCGACCCCTCGATTCCAACTTCTCGGATGAAACCGGGAACTTTGGACGCCCCTACTTCGATCGGCTTCCAAACTTAGACACCGTCTTGCCTTTCAACTTCCCTCAGTTGAGCATGCTCTACCATTCGCTGCAAACGTCGCTGACCAAACGCTTCTCCAATGGGCTCAATCTTCAAGCCTCCTACACTTTCGGAAAAAACCTCGGCACCGCGGATGGGAATGTGGGTACGGTGGCGATCCAGAACGCCTACAATGTTGCCGCAGAGAAAGGGCCGGTTCCACCCGATCTTCGTCATCGGTTTGTAGTTAGTTATCTCTACGAACTGCCAATTGGGCGCGGTAAACCATTCTTGGGCCACGCTTCACCTTTACTAGAAGCAGTATTCGGAGGCTGGCAGATTTCAGGTATTACCCTGTGGAGAAGTGGGGAGGCCTACACTGCTGGGCTTTCGTTTGATCCCACCAACACCGGAAGTAACTCACCGCGGCCGGATCGCATCCACGACCCGTACGACTTCTCTTTTGATATAGCCACGCAAGCTGCGCTGGGTTGTAGTTCGCCTGGGCACCAAACTCTCGACTGTTTTTACAATCAGGCAGCGTTTGTTCTTTCGCCCCTGGCTCCGGGTCAAACATTTGCTCACGTTTTTGGGAATAGTGGACGAAGCACACTGCGTGGGCCCGATCAGCGCAACTTCGATCTTGCCATTCTGAAAAAGTTCCATGTTACGGAACACCACGCGTTGGAGTTTCGGACCGAATTCTTCAATCTTTCCAATACTCCCCAGTTCGCGTTGCCTGATGGAACCGTGGATGTACCCGGAGGGGCCAGCATCTCTAGCACGTTGCCCGACAATCAACGTGAGATCCAGCTCGGTTTAAAGTGGACCTTCTAAAGATCTAGGCAAACCGGAGCGTCGACTGCCGTTTGCACCTGGAAATGCTTGGTCTAGCGGAAGCGCTAACACAGGCAACTGAGAGGAAGGCCAGCGAGCCGCATTTATGGTGAGGAAAATCATGAGGAGTTGGAAGTATTTCTTACTTAGGTGCAAGGTCCTACAAATTACCTGGCTGTTTTCGATAAGCCTGCAACTTGCCTGGAGCGCATTCGGCCAGGATGTTCAAATTTATGTTTCTTCGCAGGCTGGAGATCGCATCGCCGTTAAGCCAAACCTTCGTTTTGTAGACGGCGTCCGGGTGGGCCAATACAACTTCAACGTCGATGACGCGGTGAACTATCAGAAAATCGATGGCTTCGGCGCCTCCCTGCTCGAAGCCGGGCTGATCTGTATTAATGACCTACCTCCGATGGAACAAGAGAAGCTGCTGCGAGCACTTTTTGATCCTAAAGAGGGCGCCGGTTTTTCCGCTATGAAGACGGTCATCGCGGGCACAGATTTCATGTCGGCAGGACCGTTCTACAGTTATGCTCCCACTCCCGGCGATCTGCACATGCAAAGCTTTTCCATTTCACGCGATCTGGGCACGAACGGCCTGATTACATTTATTAGGCGAGCCCGGCGGTTCGGCAATTTTGTTTTGCAGGCGCCGATGGACTACCCGCCGGATTGGATGCTCGTTGATGTCGATACCAACCAGGACATTAATCCCAAATACTATGAGGCGCTCGCGCTCTACTATTTGCGGTACCTGCAGGAGTACGAAAAAAATGGAGTTTTTATCGATTATTTAAGCCTCTTCAATGAGCCTGGTATTTACACCAAAATTCCTTATGAACATATTCGCGACCTGCTGCGCGACCACGTAGGTCCCTTGTTACAAAAAGCAGGCGTGCGCACCAAGATCATGCTTAGCGAAGCACCCGAGCGGGAGGATGCATACCACAACTATTCCATCGTGCTCGATGATCCTGCTGCCCGACAGTACGTCGCGGCAGCCCCTTATCACGGTTATGACTTTAAAAATTTCGAAAAGATAGCCGAGCTCCACACGCGTTACCCGGATCTCCCACTATGGATGACAGAGGTTTGCTGGGCCTATGAAGCCGGTGCGCCCAAGTCCGTGCCCCTGCCGCGTTATGACTTCGAAGATGGCGACTTTTGGGGGAACCAGATTTTTAATGATCTAGAGATTGGTGCTGCCGCGTGGATTTATTGGAATATGATCCTGGATGAAAAGGGTGGTCCATGGTCAATTTCCTATATTCATGGCAATCCGGACCCCAACGCGCAGCACCCAGTGGTAATTGTGGATCGGCAGACCAAAAGAGTAACCTATACTGGTCTTTATTATTACCTGACACACTTCAGCAGGTTCGTGCGGCCCGGTGCGATTCGCATGCAGACCACCGGTCTTTATGATGGTGTGCGCGTCATTTCGTTCCGCTCGCCGGACGGCCACATAGTCAGCCAACTGATGAACAGCCGTAACTGGGAGGCTAACGTCAATCTGATTTCACGTGGGCGTTTGCTACCCATCAAGCTCCCCGCAATCTCCATTACTACCGCACTTTGGAGTCCTACCACGTCGGGAGCCACTGTACAGTAGACACCTGCATCCTTTCAGCGGCTGCTCGAGAGATTTGCTGCCGCGATTCGCACGATATTGGAGTATGCAGACTTGCCATCGGAATTGGCAGCACTAACACGATAGGCCAATGTCTGGCCTTTCTTCAGGCTAGTGTCTGTATACTGCGTGACGCTCGGGCCCACTTCAGCGAGGCGCTGCCACGTTCCGCGTCCGCCACTTTCTTCCACATGACGTTCCAAGATTATCTTCGTCGGATTCCCACCGTGGTTTTCCCACGTCAGCTTGGCAGAGCTGCCTTCCACGGCGATGTTCAGAGAGCTCGGCACCTCCGGCAGAACGGGCCAATCGAAGTAATTCGCATCGGTAATGGCCAGGATGCTGTCCGTGACGGGCAACCCATCCACTGTGTCCGTAGTGCCCTCCTTCCAATGCAGCGGTCGGATGTCCCCGGCAACCACATCGACCAATACCGGGTCTGTGATGCCCGTGTTCTTCAAAGTCAGACTGGCATAGAGCGGAGGGAAGGAATTTCCCGGCAGGCTGTGTGCGGCGAGCCAGTAGGCAACAATTGCTTTTCCCTTCACAGAGCGAAATCCGTATCCCATAAAAGGGAAACCGGATTTGCGACGCAACGCCGGAATATCCGGGCTGACAACTTCGATAGAGGGATCCAGCTTTGTATCGGAAAACAGTGCATTCGTGTTTTGCAACGCGAAGAACACTGGCCGCGGCGTGAAATCGTAGTCATGGTTCGTGAGGCCGTGAATGAACCCGAAGTCGTCATATTCGTTGCCATCGGTCCCTGCCGCTAGCAGCCACACAAAAGTCTTCACTCCCACTGCGTGGTTGTAGATGATTCCGCGCGGAACATACTTTGCCTGCACCGACTCATCGGATCCGACCCATGACGGGATGGAATTAAATTCATCGTCAAAAAAAGGAATGCCGGATTTGACGCCAGAATAGTGTGAGACCAGGTCTCGCAACGCGCCCGGAGACTCATTTAGATACGCGCCGTAATCCATGCTCTCCGGATGCATATTCTGCCCGTAGCCCGGATATGTGTGATAAGCGTACACGTCGATTCCCGAAGCACATTTGCAAGTGTCCAATGCTTTCTGCGTGAACTCGCGCGAAGGGTCGGCCTGGCCCCCATAGATCACCTTGGCATTAGGATCGGCCTGGTGTACTGCCTGCACGAAAGGCCCGAGAAGATTTCCGTATTGCTCGGGGTTGCCCCATGAGTTCCAGTACCCGATGTCCTGTTCGTTCCACAACGCCCAGTAGTGGATCCGATCTTTGAAATGTTCCACCATCCATGCCGCGTAGCGGTTGAATGCCGAAATCTGTTCCGGCGTTGCTGGAGGCCAGAACACGGAATATAAGCTTCGATCGTCGTTATGGAATGAACCCGGTTGAGGCACGCTCACGTCCGGAAGTTTGCCGCTCGGTGACGTGTACATTACGTTGCCGTAGAGCAACTGCACCTGGATGAGCATTCCGTTCTCGACAAGCGAATCGACTTGATCTTCGAGTTCGGGTGAAGATGCAAACACACCGCGCTTCTGTTCAATCCAGTCCCAACTCGTGCGGTCGGAGCTGTTTTCATACTGGCCAATACGAATCCACTTGAATCCGGCGTCAAACATGCGCGTCCACCACCAGCGATTCCATGGCAGGTAGGGATCTCGTGGCAGATCAGAGTTGATGCCGAAGCCGTCTTTGATCTGCGAAGAGCGTTTAGGAGGAACTTTTTCAGGAAGCGGTTTTTGTGCTGACATTCGCTCCGGGTTCAGCGAGCAGAGCGTGAGAATTGCCAGCAGACAAGATAACTGCCACCGAACGTTGCAATCGTGTGCAAATGTCATGCATCCTCCGCAAAGGTGCGACACGGTAACTTAAAACTGTGAAACGTGGGAATCGCGTACGATACTGCGCCGTGCACTGGTCGTCAACTAAGCAATGCTACTCATTGCTCCGTACGAGTGGAACCACATTGGATCGAATCCAATCTTCGCTCTTTCCGGACGGCACATTGCGGAATAGAGTCCATGTTTCGGTATGGGAGCAAGTCTCCCCGGGGCCGAGGCGCACAATGGGCGCCAGGGTCTCCAATTCCAGGAATTCCGGATTGGTGAAGATCTCGAAGTTGCAGCCGAAATCCGGATACACCCCTGGAAGTACTTTCGCGCATTTCACGAATAGAATGTCCTCTGAGTAGTAAGCACCCCAACCTGCAGGATTGTAAGTGCCGGTCATCTGTTCTCGGAAACGACCTTGTGGGCTTGACTGCTGCCGTAACTGGATGAACTCAGTTCCCAGAATCCAGCGCGGATCGGCGAGATCGGTGAAGGACCAAAGCGTCAGTGGGCCGACTGATTGGTAATGATCCTTGTCCATCGCAGCCCGCGGCGAAAGCGGAAGAATGGCGCTCCCGCCCGCGCGCATCATCGTAGGACACCAGACGGCGAGTTCTGTGGCGATTTTGCCGCGATTCGTAACGCGATGGCTGATTGTGATGCGTGAGCCGGTGCCCTCCAGCGCGACCTCGATCTCCTTCTGCAGATTTGCACCGGGAGCCGCGTCTTCCACAAGTGCAGTGAAGAGAACTGAGTTGTTATTGCGCGAAACGGAAACAGGACGATTGTCAGGAAAGTAGGTGCGCTCAGTTTCTGGCCACACCCACAGGCGGTGACCGCCGTAGAGACGAACCTTATTTCCGCCGACCAGGCCTGTGTCTTCCGGAACTTCGTGAAAGATGTTGTTGCTGCCGAGGAATGCGTAACGGATTACCCGGGGGCCAACATCCGCCAGGACGATGAGCTCGACAGCGTCATTGAAAATCCGATAAGTGTTGTTCCATTGCTGATAAGAGATCTTCTCCAGCATGCTTTCGAGTCAATGAGCCGCACGCGCCGGAGCAGCGGATTGAGCCGCAATGTCCTTCGCGCATCTCTGAATTTTTGCGATTGCTGCGGCGATCTCGTGCATGTCTTCTTCATCGCCGAGCAACGCCGGTTGCGGAATCCAAACGGTTTCCCACGCCGCCCGCTGAGTGTGCGGAAATTTCTGCCGCAGGAAAGCGTGATCTTCTGTGGACTGAGCTCCCGCGAGACGCTTGCGATACTCGCCATTGCGAAACATATCCAGCTCGTGCAACGGCGGATAGCTCGCCTGGTTGGGAATGCCTTCCGCGTTCATGGCGGAGATGAACTGTTCCGTCGAGATTCCGGCGAATTCTTTGCTGTTCACATGAAAAATATAAGCGTACTGCCCGTTGCGGGTGCAGCGCGAACCAAGTTTCTGCGGTGTAATTCCGGGAATCGCGCCTAGCAATTTGTCCAATAGGCGCGCGTTCTGGTGCCGGCGTCTCGTCTGTTCATCCAGGCGACCGAGTTGGACGTTAAGCACTGCGCCCTGCCACTCACTCAGGCGATAGTTCGAGCCGTAAATGAAGTGGCTGTAAAACCATTCGCGCGGCATGCGCCCGCAATCGTGCACGCTGCGTGCCTGACGCTCGAAGTGATCGTCGTTCGAGATGATCATTCCGCCTTCGCCCGCGGTCATCAGCTTGCTCGACTGGAAGCTGAACGTGCCGGCGCTGCCGAAAGCGCCAATACGTTTGCCGCGCCACTCGCTGGCATGGGCATGCGAAGAGTCTTCGATCAAAGCGAGCTTATGACTCCGCGCGATTTCGCCGAGTCGGTCTAGATCAGCTGGATGCCCCCCCATGTGCACGGCAATGATCGCTTTGGTACGCGGAGTAATTGCGGCTTCAACTAACTTGGGGTCGATGCAATAGGTTTCAAGATCGACGTCCACAAGAACAGGCAGCGCATTAGCGAACAGAACGGCGCTGGCAGTCGCCACGAATGTAAAGTTCGGAAGGATGACTTCGTCACCCTGGCCGATTCCTAATGCTGCCATCGTGACTTCGAGCGCGGCCGTACCATTGGTCACCGCGATGCCGTGGCGAGCACCATGAAATTTGGCAAATGCCTGCTCGAATTCGAGTGTTCGCGTGCCCGGTGTTCGCCACCAGATACGGCTTTCGAGCACTTCGTTCAGCGCGCGACGTTCGTTCTCGTCATACTGTGGCCACTCGGGAAACGGTTTGCGTTTAGCCTTGGCGCCGCCGAGCAGTGCTAATTCCGGCATATCATCTCCTTGGAAGGTTCAGAACTGGTTGAATCCAGTTGCGTATCGAAAAGCCTCGACATAGTGTCCATCTTTCTTAGGTTGCTCCTGTCGCATTTCCTTCTTGGCTTTTTCCAGATCGGCCGGCTCCCAGTCTGCGCGGTACTTGTTGACCGCAGGTTCGAACTGACTCACCTGTTTCGCCGCCGCTTCGAACTTCAATTCGGCAACACTGTCGATGTTGACGTAATAGTTTGCTTCCTGCGGCGCTGGATAAAAGAAATACATCTCGGGGATTTTATAAGGTTGCAGTTCCTGCTGAAGTTTTTGGTTGGGAAAGTAGAGCCAGAACTCGGCGGCGCGGACTGCGTCGATAGTGTTGAATGCCGCCATGCGATGATCGGTCTTGTGCCAGCGCTCGAACCACTCGCCCGGATCAACGGTAAGCAGCACATCAGGTCGAATGCGGCGGATGATTGCGGTGGCCTCTTCGGTGAGCTTGGGCTGTGGCGCATACTCCAGCATGCCGTCGTCGTAACCCATCCAGGAAATATTTTCTTTGGCAGTGCCAAGCAAGCCCTCCGAAGCCTCTTCTTCCGACTTGCGGATTCCGGCCAGACGTTGAGAACTCATTTCAGGATCGTAGGACCCTTTATCATCATTCGTGTAAACAACTACGTAAACTCGATTGTGGTTGCGATTCAAAAGAGCGATCGTGCCACCGGCGCCGAACACATCGTCATCTGGATGTGGCGTAAACACCAGAATCGTCTTGCTCTGCATTTGCTCCAAGCGCTGCGCTTGCGACAAGAGCTGCGCAGGAACCATGAAGAGAACCGCCATCAGAATGAGGTCAGATTTCATGGAAACAGTCCTCGTAGCGCTGAATGGCAAATTGGACCAAGCCTGATAAGGTAACGCAAACCTCGAATCCACGCCACCCCGAGTCCGACCAGCTGACGTCACGCCTCCGAAAGTGCTCAGCCCTAACTCTTGAGAAGAGTGGAGTGACGTACGCTGCGTCATGCCCAGATTTATGACAAAAGTCTTATCCGTGAATCGAACTTTTTTGATTGTTGGATGATTTGTGTAGAGTTCAAATGAGAAAGGAATTACCAGTAC
Organism: Acidobacteriota bacterium; assembly: GCA_003224905.1. Taxonomy (GTDB): domain Bacteria; phylum Acidobacteriota; class Terriglobia; order Terriglobales; family Acidobacteriaceae; genus QIAA01. The sequence goes on along the minus strand of QIAA01000170.1, from coordinate 14,355 downwards.
GTTTGGATGGTTGCCCAATCACTCAGGAAAAACTGCGATTTTCGCGCGAACAGAAACTGAGCCAACTACGGGAGGTATACATGAATGGTTTCCCTAGTTTTGACCTTACTGGAAATGTCTCGCTGGTAACTGGCGCCGCTCGCGGTCTAGGCCAGGCTATTTCGCTCGCACTGGCTAATGTCGGCTCAGATATTGCACTTGGCCTACGAGATATCAACGCGCGGGGAGACCTGGTTGCTCAGATTGAAGCTATGGGACGGCGGGTCATCCCGTTGCAAATGGATATGCGACGCATAGACCAGATATTCCATGCCGTAAATGAAACGGTCAAGCACCTAGGGCGGATCGACATCCTGGTGAACAACGCTGGGCTCGCGCCGGACAATCTCGCCGAGAATGTCCGAGAAGAAGACTTTGATCTGACCGTCGCCGTTAATTTGAAAGGGACCTTTTTCGCCAGTCAGGCGGCGGGGCGCGTGATGATCCAGCAGAAACGTGGGCGCATTATCAACTTGAGTTCCCAAGCGGGATTCGTAGCCCTGCCTTCCGAGTCAGTGTACTGCATGACGAAGGCCGCGATTGCGCACCTGACAAAGTGTCTTGCAGTAGAGTGGGGAAAGTACAACATCACCGTAAACGCGATTGCTCCGACATTCATCAACACACCGGGTACGGAGACCTGCCTGGCAAATCCTGAGTTTCATTCCGACGTAATAGAACGCATTGCTGGGTTGCACCGTATTGGCGAGCCAATGGACGTTGCGGGAGCCGTGGTATTCCTTGCCTCTAACGCGGCTTCCTTGATTACGGGCGAGACGATTCTGATCGATGGCGGGTGGACTGCCAGGTGAAAAGCTTCATCTGATTCTCGATGATGGACAGGACGGACGAGGTTACCGCCGAGCTTGGCGTGTCAAACTGGAAGCAAATGGAACCAGACAGAATTGCTGCCCGGAGGGGCACAGATGTTCGATCGAAGACTGCTGCTCCGTCAGCGCTGATGAGAACACTTTGCTTTCTTCAGCCGTGATCTCCGCAACAGCAGGCACGCAGCAGCATCAATTCACACTCCGCTCAGGCTCGATGGTGAGCATTACCGCGAGTTGCGTACTCGAGTACTACGACGAGATGGCTGGCGCTGCCAGGTGTGCGGTTCAATCACCAACTTGACTGTACACCATCAACAATATCGCAGCCACTCGGGCGAGGACGTAGAGAAAAACCTCATCACGCTCTGTACTGGCTGTCAATCGGCAGTACATTTTAGGTCTAGAGCCTGACACGTGTAGCCCCCTATGTCGAGTGCCCGGCATCGACGCGGGTTTGTTCGAGAGCCCCGAGTTGTCGGCGCGGATGACGTGCTCTTGGGACAACGCAGGCCGATCGAAATGCGGTGCACCATCAAGAATCGCGTCTCAGTCCTGCAGCGTAATCTTGTCCTGAGGCCGGACCGTTCCCTCGACGACAACAGCAGCATAGACACCGGCCTTGCCCTCATGATCCCGTGCGAGGCAGCGCATCACCTCAGGATTGGGCTGCGCCGTGTCCGGTTCAAGCGTGATCATCTTGCAGCGGGGATCGCGATCCGTCACAGCGATTACCACCTTGTTCCCTAGGCGCAATCTCCTGCCGACCAACTCGTTCTCGCCAAACGCATCGTCGGATTCGAGCTCGATGTAGATATTCGCGCGGAAACGACGTTTATCCATATCTATACCGAACTCTTCGCCGAGCTGCCGCACTGTTTGCATGGAGAACAGGGAGACAGGGCGGCAATCGGTCATAGCCCGATCGGATCGCGCCAAGGTCAGCCGATGCCTTTCCCGAATGCCTTCACACAGCATGCTGATTAGCCGGGGATCATCGACGGGAAGGCGCTCGCCCGAGGGTGTTTCGACATCGACAATCAGATCGTCGCCGTCGCCGTACACGGGCGTCACACCCGGCGCCATGGCTTCTGCCTCAGCCAGATTCATGGGCTTCGACGCGCGCTCGGGATGCCGATAAATGGGGCGATATCGCAGCATGGATTCCTGTTCCCTTCCGGTCAAGTAGGGGAATCCTTTCGGGGCCGCCGCATCACGAAAGGCGTAGAGGCGATCCCCGTAGACGCCCGCAAACCCGAGGAAGACCTCCTGCAACTGTTCCCCACGCATACTCTTGACCGGATAGCGCCACAAGCTCTCGATTTTTCCGACGGTACTCACGCTGGTGACCTCCGTTGGCAATTGTAAAGGCCCGCAGCCGTAGTTTTTGAAAGAGAAGTTGCGGGTAAGACCTGGGTTCTGCAGGGCCCGGAGCGGCACAACAGCAGCCGCTCGCGGGCGCTCCTGCGTCAGACATCAGCAATCGGGTGCGCTTCGCGCCGAAAACGTTCGAGTGCCTGCGGGTCTCGCGCTACTGTTCAGGAAGAAACTCTCAGCGCTACAAAGCGGCCAAGGTCGGTGTCCTCGGCCTTGTATACCACTCCCATTCCGCCACCGCCCAGCTTCTCGATCACACGGTAGTGCGAAATGGCACTGTCCAATCACTACGGTGGCCTCTGCACTGCTACGAGATGAGAATGGTAGGCCGCAGGGCCAGTCAACGGAAAGTGCGCCGGGCGGACTTTTGCAGATTGACTCCCAAATATCCTCTAATTCCGTGTTGTAAACACAGGTACTTACAAGCCAGGAATTAGGCTATTTTCATCCATTTTGCGTTTAAAGGTCCCGGGCACAATTGAGGCTAGCTGGCACGTGCTGGCGGCCAAGCTGGGGTAAAAGGGCTCCTGGCGCGGGATTCGGGGTTCGCGCTTTAGGCGCGAAGCAACTGAGTGGGTGCCGTGCGCAATCACATTATATGAAGCTCTCGCGCAAACCAGCGCGAGCGGGGGCGGCGTGGGGTGAGTGGGAAAAGCCTCCGATAAAACACGCCGCCTCTTTTTTCCCATCTTAATCTGAGTTTTCACTACAGTTTCCGCTACAGCGGATTTCTAGCAGCTCAAAACCCGGCAGGGCGTAGACGACCGTGAATTTTCCTGATTGCTTGGCGTCGCACTATTTGAGTCGGATGAAATCAGCGAAGAAGCATCAATTGTCAGACGCGACTGTGTAGGTGGTGTACACCAAGCGGGCGTACGTAGGGGGTCCGGAATCCGTGTTGTTTGTCGCGAAACGCCGAGATCATGCTGCTGTCGACGTGCAGGATCACTCAACCCACAATAGGCCTCGACGATTTCTCTGAACTTACCTGCCGAAGATGTTCTGCCTTTATCTGTATGGTAGCGACGTGCGTGCAAGCGCGCGAAATATGCGCTGTGAATGTTGCCAGATCAGCACCCGGCAACGCTAGGCGCCCAACTACCTGCTTATGGCGCGGGAATAACGGCCTGCGCTTGATTCGAATACGTACTTTCTGTTCCGTTCGCGTCTACCGCTGTCGTCACGTAAAAGTAGGTCTGCCCACCTTGAACTTTATCGTCAGTGTAGGTCGTGGTTGCGTTGAATGCAGAGTTGATCTTGGTGTAAGGTCCGCCGGATGCTTCACCGCGATAAATATTGTACCCTCCAACAGCGGATGTGCTCGGGTTCCAGGAAAGGTCGACTCTATGCGGCTGCGAAAGAATACCTGTACCCGTCAGAGATTCAAGGGTCGGAGAATTTGACGCACTGCTGACGAAGTAAATGCTAGCAGCATCGGTACCGCTTGCCAGGGGAGTGAACGTGAAGGTCAGTGTGGTACTCTGACCGGCCTCACATCTAGTCCGCTGCGAACGCCATTTGCTGGAAAAGACGAAGGCGCTGGATGGGAATGAACTGTCGGAAAAAACTAAGCATTATCTACCGAAGGATGAAGTTAAAGCGCTGATGACACGACGAGACAAGATCGTGGCGTATTTTCAGAAGCTGATCTCAGAAAAGGGCGAAGGTGAAGTGCTGTATTGAATTGCGTCAGTCCTGTAATCAGGTCGGGAGCCATAAAGATTGAATGCGCCGTGAAACAGTTTTTGCCAGGACTTGCCCTTGAGGCGGTCCAGGTTTATTGTTTCTGCACCAAAGCAGCTGACTTCAAGGAGGTCAACATGGTCAAGAGGCTGTTCGCTGTGTTGTGCGCGTCTGTGATTGCCCTGTCGCTTACAACAGCGACGTTTGCCCAGGAGACTCCAGCTCAAGAGAAAAAGATGGACAAGACGGCGAAGGAAGCCCGATGGGAGGGAGAAGTCGTCAGGAGCAGTCCGGATAAATCCACGTTAACAGTCCGCAAATCGGGTTCAAATTTTGAGAGGACGGTACACTACGACAACTCGACTCGGTGGGTCAGCCAGGAGCACGGCAGCAAGCAGGTCAATGACATTGATGCCAGTCAGGTCAAAGATGGTGATCGGGTGATCGTCAAAGGCACCTGGGACAAAGATGAACTCCACGCCACTCTAATTTCCAAACGGCTGTCACACTCGAAGTGAGTCTAGAGGCCGGGATGCTGATTTGCTTCCCGGCGAATTTTCTCCTATCCCTAATCGGAGGCTCCCACCTTACCCTGCTCCTGCCTTCGTTCACGTAAGAATACGAATACGACACAAGCCGCAAGCTCCGCTACGCGAATTGCGGACATCTTCCCCACTCCCTCCGGCGTATCTGCGGTCGCAAGCACACGTCTCGGAGGCACCGAACGTGGAGTGGCTGCGTCCTACCAGCACCGTGATGGGATTGTTTGAAAACTGGCGTTGCGAAATTGCTGAAGTATACCTTGCTCCAGGTGACACGCTGGTACTCTACAGATGGAACCACTGAGGCTACGAACGCGGATGGAGAGGAGGTCGGCGAGTCATTTGCTGGATTGGGGACGAACACACACCGCTTCTAGATCTCGTCAACGAAACAAGTCACCACCCTTCGAAAGGGTACATGCGTCGGCTGCGATTAAAATATTGGCATTTTGACATCACCCCAAAAGCTGCGGCGTGGAGGGTCGATAGTGCGATTCACCCGGTGAGCCGGAACGTTGACATCCGCGATGTAAACCGGCGTCATCTTCGCGCTGAGGCCCAATAGCCGGGTGGGCGATACGGGTTGCCCGCCTGGAGTGTCCACTCGGGAAAAGACAACGCGGTATTCCTGTCCATTTGATCCCATGAGGTCGGTGCGCACGTGAGAATCAAGAAACGGCAGAAGCCAATCGCACAGATACGTGAAACGTGACAATCGGATATTCCCAGGGGTCATGTGATGGTCTCCAACATCGGCAAACATCCCGATCATCCCATAGTCGCGCGGCAGAAGATGGGCGACAAACATAGCGTCTCCCTCCCTCCGTATGGCCTGCTGAACCGAGGGATCCGACAGTGCTAAAGAAGAAATTTGGTGCATCGCCGTAGATGTCGTGGGATAAACGGAGACGACCTCCATGTTGGGCAAGGTGACAGTGCGAGCGATATGCCTCACTGTGTAAGCACGCAGCCCAAACCCTGCCAGCAGAACCAGCACAAGCAAAATCATCAGTGCCAACCGGTGCGCGAGCTTTTGGTCGCGCAGGCTTCCAAACAGCAGTCGGTAGAGACGGCCCCCAGGATTGCCGGGCAGGAACATGCCAGCATGGCGCATGTAATCGGCATAGCTGGGATCAATCGCCAGCATGCGTCGCTCCTCCACGCGCGCTAGGAAGAAGTAGGCAAACAGCATTCCCACAAGTAGCAGAAAGATCACCGTGCGCGGCCACATGGTGAAGAGGCCAAAAGCGGAAAGCCCAAGGCTCAGATACTGCGGGTGTCTGATGTAACGATAGGCGCCAGACTCGACTATTCTTCGGCCAAACAGTTTTGAACCATAGACTTGGGCAGCCAGAATAACGAAAGCCACCAATCCCAGCCCAAAGGCGTAACGGCCCAAGTCCCACCGAAGAAATTCCAGGAACGGGCTGGTAGTGAAGACCGCATGCGGGAGCAGAAAGCCGGTAAGCCATGCGGTAGCGGGTGAGTAATTCAGCCATTTGAGCGTCGGCCCATAAGCGGCATAGAAGTAGAACGCAAACGGGCTGACCATGATTACGACCTCGAACATCACCAGGCCATAGACAACTGCGACCGCACGCGACAGCCAACGGCGCGCTCCCTGTCTCGGTGTGTTTGATTCACGTGGTTGGACGATTCCGTTAGCGGACATCACACCGCCTCCGGACAACTACACTATCACGACCCCGGCCCGGGATCTTTGCGGTAGTCGGGCTCAAGTCACAACCACCGTGGCCAGTTGGTCGATGAAAGTATGCAAGATGCCTGCGGTGTTACCGAGACCAGAGAGGTTTTGGTGCATGGCCGACATGGACGCATGCTTCAACATGGTGGAGAGCGCCGAAACACCGCTTCAGTTGAACATCGCCGCAGCCGAAACCAACACTCTTGATGTCCTCATTCCGGAGGTCCTCAAGAATATAGAGGAAGAGAAAAATTCCGGGCGAAAATTCAGCCCAAGCCCAAGCTTCCCGCAGGCGACCTCGCGCGTAATTTGCAGGACAAAGCAAATGGCAGCGTTATCGCGATGGCAAACTGATTCTGATCTGCGATATCGGTGGCGGCACCAGCGATTTCAGCCTGGTGCGCGCCCGCTTGACCAGTGGCGAGTTGGACTTCGAGCGCACCGCCATCGGGGAGCACCTTCTGCTTGGCGGCGACAACCTCGGCCTTGCACTGGCCCGCCTGGTGGAAGAAAAGCTCAAAGACGTGAGGCTTACGTTACGGCAGCGTTATGCGTTGCGTCTCGCCTGCTGTTTCCCCAAGGAACAACTTCTGAGTGATGCGTCTCTCGAGCGCGTGCCGGTCACGATATTGGGCAGCGGCCGGACCGTGGTCGGAGGGGCGATCAGTGTTGAGTTGACCCACGAGGAGGTTCTACGAACGCTGACTGACGGATTCCTCCCGATCACCGCGCCTGATGAGATGCCGGTGCGCGGCCGCACCACCGGACTGCGCGAATTTGGTTTGCCCTACGCCGCCGATGCCGCAATCACCAGGCACCTGGCAGCTTTTCCAACGCACGCGGCGGCGGCCATGAACAAATCATCATCGAATCTGCGGGCTGACCCGATGCCGTGCTCTTTAACGGCGGTTCCTGCGCGCCGGAGGTCACTCGCCAGCGGATCGCCGAGGCGATCTCGGCGTGGTTCGGTGAGAGTAGGCGGCCAAAAATCCTCGACAACGCAGCCGTGGAAAGTGCCGTGGCGCGCGGCGCCGCCTACTACGGCCGCGTTCGCCGCGGCGCCGGCTTGCGCATCCGGGCCGGCAGCGCGCACCTAGTCAAGGCACGTAGAAAGTTATTAATACGTCTCACCTTTTCCCCCTCATGAGTAGCGAATATAAGTGGCCTCTTTCGATTCCGATTCGGTGAACAGTCGTGGCAGCGTCTGTGAGGCAGGAGATGACTAGCGTAACTTTGGCGCGCAGCCAGTCTGGGTAAAATCGGAAATATGATCGTGCGGCGTGGGCTACTCATGCTTCTGCTTGTGCTCTCTCCCCTTGCAGCCCAGAAACAGAGTCCCATTCCACTCCAACTGGATATTAAGGAAAAACAGCTAGAAGAACTTTATGCCGAGTACTGGCGTGCTGAGTACAACATCGCGCGTGGCGATGAATACCTGACCTCGCGTCCGGTTCAGGAGCGCATTCGTATGGTCATGAGTGATGAGAAATTCTTACATGATTTGAAGTTGACACGCCTTGAGGGCCCCTCGTTAAGGCGGCGGCGTGATCTCTTCCTTGAAGAAGCTGCCTATACCAAGATCTCCAACGATCCCGCGCTGACAGCTCTCGTTGAAAGCATCACCCGTGACGAAAACTCCTTCCGTTACAAAGTAGGCGATCGGCAGTTGACGCGAGCGGCGCTGACTGATCTCGTAGCCCACAGCTCGGATCCCGGACTTCGTCGGCAAGCTTGGGAAGCAAGAGCACAGATCACTGCAATCAACGGAGAGCGCATACGCGACGCGATGAAACTTCGTAATAAGCTCGCGCTAGAGAACGCCGATGAACTGTTCTCGGTATTCATGTCCCGTCGCAAGGGTTTTGAGACCGAAGAGCTGTTTGAATGGTTTGACGAAATCCGGAGTCAGACTGAAACAGAATATCAGGCACTAATAAAACGAATGGGAAGAGAGCTTCGAGTCGACACTGTGGAGCCCTGGGACCTCGAGTTTTATTTCTCGGCTTTCACCAACGACTTCGAACAACAAAGGTTCGTCCCGGAGCAAGGATGGACGGTGACGAAGAAACTGGCTGCGAGTCTAGGGTACAACCTGGAGCGTTTACCGGTAGAGATGCAAGTCGCCGATCTTAGCTTTCCCGGCGCCGCGTACCCGATTGTTTACGGCAAGGAAGTGAAAATCCTGGCCAACCGCTATTCTGGTATTTTCTTCTTTGATCGCTTGTTGCACGCTACCGGACACGCTCTACATTACAGCATGATGAACGAGCCCTCATTTTTATTACGCAACAACTATGCTGAGCCATTCGACGAAGGATTAGCTCAAGTTATAGCGCTGAGACTATACCACCCCGAGGTGGGGACTGAGTTGTTTGGCCTTACTCGAGAGCAAGCAGAGCTTGTTGCCGAAATCTCCAGATGGAAGACATTATTTGAAATCCGGCGCACCATGGCGGACTCTCTCTTCGAGTTCGAGGGTTACGCGGAACCCAATCAGGACCTTGCGGCCCTGTACAACCGCATTCATACCGAGTATCTCGGAGTCGACATGCACGGTACGCCAGTATGGGCTTACAATCCGATGTACGGATCGGATCCTATCTATCTTCAGAGCTATGTGGTTGGTGATATTGTCGCGCATCAAATTTCGCACACGATAGATCGGGAATTCGGAGCTCGGTGGGACTACAAGGCGGGCGTGTACCTAAAGAAATACTTCTATTCTCGCGGGGCAGAACAGACCATGGACGAAATCATGCAAAGCGGCACAGGCGAACCGCTGACTGTCCGATACTTAATTGATTACTTGATCCGCATGAACCGGCGCGGCATCACCCTAAACAAAACGAGAAGCTGCCTAGTCAGCCAGCAGCACGCTGCAAACTCGGACAGGTGAGGCAAACCGTCCTTTAGGCAGCCTCTCCCTCCTGCCTTGTCTCAGCGCTACGGGGTTAAGGTCGCCCATCTGAGACGCCCTGCGAAGCAACTTTCAAAGCTCAGATCTCAATGACCATGTCTTCGAGACGAGTGGGATACTTGTTCAGCACTTCCCCTTTGTCTTTGCGGACCACGACCGTGTCTGAATGGCGGACTCCCCCCCAGTCGGGATCGTAGACTCCAGGCTCGCAACTGAAAGTCATTCCCTGCTTCAGGATGGTCTTATCCCCATCGGCAATCCATGGAGCTTCGTGACCTTCCAAGCCAATCCCGTGTCCGGTTCGGTGTTTGAGGAACTTCTCAAAGCCGGCCTTGTGGATGTGCTCGAGTGCTTTCCTGTCAACCTCTTCGGCGACCGCTCCTTCTTTCAGATTCTCGACGCCGGTATCGTGGGCCGCCAGCATGGCGTCATAGAGGCGTTTGGCATAGTCGGTGGGTTTCCCGATGATGAACGATCGCTCACACTCAACAGCATAGCCACCAAGTTGGCACGTGTAGCTGAGGATTAAAGCGTCTCCCTTCTTGAGGCGGTCCTTGCTCGGGACGGCATGTGGGAAAGCGGAACGCTTGCCGAAAGGTACCAAGCCGCCGAACGGCGGATCGATGGCGACGCCGACAACCTCTTTTAGCTCTGCCGCCATCTTGTCGGCCAAGGCATCATCAGCAGCCTTCAGGATCTCATTTTCAGTGACCGCACCGTGCGCCTGCACAAAATCCCGGCCGGCCTGAATCGAGTAGTCATTGAAGAACATTCCGCGACGCATAATGTTGACCTCGTCTTCGTCCTTGATGTAGCGCATTTCTTCGATCAGATCGCCGGCTTCAATGATCTCGGCGTCGGGTGCACCGAGTTTGATCTGCTTCATGCGACTGGGGGTCGGTTCTTCTACGCCAATGCGGGCCTTCGCAAATCCGCGACTGGCAATGCGCTCGAATATCCAGCGCATGCGATTCACTGGGCCGGGATAGTCAAAATAGGCCTCGTAGTCCTTCACCCACCACAACTTCACTTGATCGGACTCAAGTCCGGGGATGAAGAGAGCGGGATCACCAGACTTCGGAATGAGTGCAGCCAGCGGGCGCTCGGTCGAAAGATGAAAATAGCCAGTCGTGTAGATGACGTTCGCAGCGCGCAGCAGGACAACTGCGTCCAGTTTGCGCTTCTCCATCTCCTGCTGCACCTGGGCGATCTTGCGCCGATACCAGTCGGGTGGCAGGCGGTCGGGAAGATTCGGGGCCGCGCCGCTCAACCAGGCGGAGGTTTTCAGCTTGTGAGTCCGGCCGAAAACCGACATGTGGGAAGTGAAGGTCAAAGCAGCCGCTGTAGCGGCGCTGCGGAAAAAGCTGCGGCGTCCGGCAAGGTCCATGGCATCGCACCAGGATGGGGATTATGTGGTCAGGATTAAGGGCGAATTATGGTAACGCAAGCCGGGAGATGGCGGCGAAAAAACCACCCAAAGTGGAGTGATGACGCTGACAGCTACCTTCCTGCTCAGCGGAGTGGGCCGGTAGCGAGATCAGTCGGGCAACAATAGCCCACAAGCTGCTACGGATGGTCATTCTGCACAGCCTGAGCCGAATGCTCGCAACACTCTCTTAGTGATAATCGCCGGACCTGATCGCAACCATGCGAGCTCGAACTCGATAAGTGTGTTGCTGAATACAGGCACGGATTTCTCGATCTCAGCATCCGCACCAAGCCCGAGCAGTGTGAGCGCCGGCCAAAGTGCCACCTCAACGCTGAGCTTGACTCTGCTGAACGCATTCGACAATCCTGTGTCGCTGGCCTGTAGCGTGCAGCCAGCCCAACCTGGTTCACCAATTTGCTCGTTCAGTTCAAATTCCGTCACCTTCGATTCCAGCGGACCCACCGCCACGGTGACGATCACTGCGGGGTCGGGCGTCGCGGCCGGGCTCATGGTTCCTCATCCTTACCACGGCGATCCCATTCCATGTTCACACTTTTGGGTTTATTGGGTACCAGGGTCGGTTGCGGCTATTCCAGGAAAAGAAGGCCCCTATTCTTCGCGGGCTGCGCATTGGCCGGGTTAATTTTTCAGGCAGCGTGCGGCGGAGGAAGCAGTGGCCCTAAGTCCACCAATTACGAGGAGAAAGCCAAATGCGTCGATAGAGAATCGTACTCATAATCTTGGCTGCCTCGCTTGGCTTTTTCAGTTTTCATTTCGGCCTCACCTGGGGCTCGGCGTAACACGAGTCCCAACCAGGAGTGCCGGTAGCCAAATAATCCCTTCCTCTCACCATAAACAAACCGTACACTGCGCACTTCCTGTTCACGATAGTATCCCGGCCGCAGCGATGAAGGAAGCAACATACGAGAACGAAGGAGTTGAAGTATCTTCAACGTCGTGCCTTGGCCTGTGCGCAATGGAGGAGCAATGACGAATCGATTCATACGAGCAAGGCAGTTCGTGCTATGCACTTGCAGTTCAAAAAAAGCGAACGCCATTACAGCAGCATTCGCTCTACTTATTTCTATGGCAGCCAAAGCTACCGCTGAGGCTCAAACTCATACACCCGCTCCTGGCCTGGTCCGCGTCGATGCAACACCGGGGCATATCATCAATTCCTTCGATCCTGACGGCGCACTGGGTAGTTCCATTGACGTGCTTTCGCGCATGGACATCAACAAAGTTTTCACGCCGCACATCGTTCAGGAGGCGCTGTCGGCGGGATGGGGCCCGATTACCTACCGCAACAACACTGAGCTTCGTATGGCGGCATGGCACTGGACCGAGAACGGACGCTGGAGTGATGCGGCACACCGGAGTGGCTACTTCACCGGGAGCGCCGAACTGAAGGATCCGATCAGGTATATCCTCGCCTATGCTCTGCCGCACCGTGGTTTCGCGACCAGCGGCGATCGCCCGGTACCTGGCCCAAACTTGAGTCATTGGAAAAGCAATCCCTACCTCACAAGTAGGTTCACTGGAGAGAGTGATTCGCTTCATCCACAGTGGGTAGTCGTAGACCTTAAAACTGAAAAGCTGGTGAACGCCGTCCGTATCCTTTGGGACAATCCGTATGCGACGCATTATCAACTTGAATATTGGACTGGCACTCACGCGCTCGACTTTGACGCTGGCCCGAAAGGTGAATGGAAGGTTTTCGGTTCTGGCGTATTAAAGAATGCGCGAGGCGGGACCATCATCCTCAAACTGACCGGCACACCAGTGCACACTCGATTTGTGCGTATCCTGATGACGGAATCGTCCAACACTTGCGACGAGCACGGTTCTGAAGATGTTCGCAACTGTGTTGGCTATGCCATTCAGCAAATTGCGGTGGGAACGATTGCTGCCGATGGCACATTTACTGAAGTGTCGAAGAACGCCGGCGAGCGGCGCACTAGCTATTGCGTCTCCTCTATCGATCCCTGGCACTCAGCTGAGGACGTGCGAGACGATGGATTTTACCAACACACAGGATTTGACACGTTCTTTACCAGCGGAATCACTAACAATCTTCCAGCGATGATCCCTGTGACTATGCTGTACGGCACGCCCGACGATGCAGCTGCGCAGATCGCTTACCTCGAGAAGCGGGGCTACAGAATCGGCTATATCGAGATGGGTGAAGAGCCCGACGGCAAGCACGCCATGCCAGAAGACTACGGCGCGCTGTACCTGCAGTGGTCGGCGGCAATTCACAAGGTGGACCCGAAGCTCAAACTCGGAGGCCCGATTTTCGAGGGCGTCAATGACGACATTCGGGTTTGGCCCGACGCACAGGGAAAGACCTCCTGGATGGGGCGCTTCGTGGCTTATCTGAAAGCCCATAATAGGCTCTCTGACCTGGCATTCGTCTCTTTCGAGCACTACCCATTTCAACCGTGCACAATCACTTGGAAGGATCTGTATTCCGAACCACAGCTTATGAAACACGTCCTGCAGGTATGGAGGGATGATGGCGTCCCGCACGACCTGCCCCTGATGGTCACTGAGAATCACCTGGCCGCTGAGCTCACGGGTCCGATGACGACAATTTTCGCCGCTCTTTGGCTCGCCGACAATGTGGGCTCATTCTTTGAGGGCGGAGGCACGGCTTTCTATCATTCGCCCATCCAGCCCCAGGGGATACAGAACACTTGCCTGGGCTGGGCATCATGGTCGAATTTCGTGTCCGACGAAAACTACAACATCAAGGGATACACGTCACCGTACTATGCCGCGCACATGATCAACCTGGAGTGGGCGCAGCACCGTTCTGGTGTGCATCGAATGTTCCCTTCGTCGAGTGATATCAAGGACGATGCAGGAAATGTGCTGGTCACCTCGTACGCTTTGCTACGCCCTGACGGCAATTGGTCCTTGATGTTGGTTAATCGTGACGAAAACAATGCGCATACGGTGCGAATCGCATTTGCGGACTCGGGCAACAACAGGGAGGCTGTATTTTCCGGGACAATTACATTCGTTACCTTCGGCAGCGAGCAGTACGTATGGATTAATGACGGACGTAACAGTCATCCGGATCCTAACAATCCTCCGGTGGCCACGACCATCTCGGCGAGTACAGAGTCATTTTTCACGTTGCCGAAAGCTTCGGTTTCCGTATTGCGAGGGAAAGTTGCACGTCTTGAGAAATAACAGAGCGCCGATGGGCCCATGGTTTTCTAATTGCGCATGGCGAACCGCAGACACCAGAAATTTCTGCCTGGCGCCAGCACTGATTTCAAGAGAGCTGCTGCGAATCCCGCTCTCGCGCTATGGTAAGTCGTTTCTTCAAGGATCGGTACTTCATTTGTCTGAGTCGGTCAGCCAGTAGGCCTGATGGCCAACGTAGTCATCATCGGCCAAGTTCGCCATGATTAGCCGCTTAATCTTCAGCGGGTTGATCGTGCCCTGCCGCTGATACACGACCTCCCCACCAGGTCGGATCAGCGCTGTGTAGGGTACGGCAGCATTCCAATTGGCATCAAACGCGGCTAGCAGCGAATAAATATCGCTAGAACCCAGAAGAAGGTTCCGGCTCGTAGCGCGCAGTTTATTGAGAACCGAGAGCACGCCGGGCTTTTCGTCTGGATAGTTGATGCTGACCGTAACAACCTCAAAGGCGCGGTGACCATACATGCGATGAATTGTCTGGAAATCCGGCATTTCCTGTCGACATGGACCGCACCATGTCGCCCAGAAGTTCACGAGCACTAACTTACCAGTCGGATTTTTTCGTAAGCTCGTCAGTTCCCCCACGCTTGCAGGCAAGAGCTGCACGGGCTTACTTTCGA
>QIAA01000276.1 GCA_003224905.1 Acidobacteriota bacterium | reverse complement strand
GGGGCCGAATCGATGGTTGGTGGAAACGATCTTCCACCGAGATGTGATTCAACGTGAGATTTCCAGAGTCTTGGTCCTCAACCTCCTGGCGAAAACGCGGTGCTCGGCACTGCAGAGGAGATCTTTGTCCTTGACAACGCCTTCGCTCTTATCGAGGGACAGCCTCAAACTTGCTGCCTCCCAAAAGCAAACCCGGCAAAGGTGGGCCAACCCGCCTTCTCCGGAATGCACTTAGGAAATTTCTCTTCAGGTGGTTCTTGGGTACTCATACCGGTCAGGCTAAAGTCCACTGCATTCGCTGCGAGCTTTAATCCTGACTCAACACAACGACCAAATTGGAACGAGGGACACCCGCCCACGAGAGTTAGTATGTGACGCCTTTGAGCAAACCGCGACTCGGGCACGCGTTAGTAGCGAGATTATTCAAGGGTCGATTGTCGGTCTGAGTTCCCTAAAAACAAATTCCTATTCTGCACTTCCTTGCTTGCTTACAATTATAGTAATGCCCATGATAACGGCCATGCCAACCAACAAGCCCTAGCAGCCCGTGTCTAAAGTCGCGTTAATCACTTTGCGCCGCGGATGATTCAGGGTAGTGTCTTGCCATGGCGATGGGAACGCGGAGGCAGCGTCAGCGGCAAGAGGAGCTTTGGTACCGCGGGGATCTGGCGGAAGCTCCGGGCCATCCTTTTTATCGGCGGCTGAACGAGTTGTTGGATCAGGCGGGCTTCGATGAGTTCTGCGAAGCACGTTGCCAGAAGTTCTATCACGAGAAGCTGGGGCGACCGTCGCTGGCGCCGGGGATCTACTTCCGGGTATCGGTTACCGGGACTTCCTATTGCACCTAGGTCCGGTTGCTCTGGGAGGTCTTTTCCTTGACTGGTTTGTGCTGTGGTGGCTTTACTTCCGTGGGCGGGTCCATGATGTGCGAACTGAACCTGTCGTGAACGCTGTGCAAATTGAGCATGCGGCGTTGCTTAAGGCAGCTGCCGTTGCCGCGCTAGTTCTCGCCGGTTTCCTCGCCGGTTTCTCGCCGCCCTTGGTCGCCTCGGTCGGCGCAGCCGTTCTGCTGATTACACGCACTCGCGACCCGCACCTGGTCTACGAGGAAGTCGACTGGGGCCTCCTCGTCTTTTTCGTCGGGCTCTTTCTGATCGTTGGAGGGGCGGAAAATGCGGGCCTGACGCGCCACCTACTCGGTCTTGGCGAGCGCTTCAATCTGCAACATCTCGGGGTCTTTACGCTCGTCACCGCGATCCTCTCGAACGTTGTGAGCAACGTGCCCGCCGTAATGCTTTTGAAATCGTTGGTCAGCCAATTTGCCAATCCTCATTCTGCGTGGCTCATTCTGGCCATGGCCAGCACGCTTGCTGGGAACCTGACGATTACAGGCTCCGTCGCCAACATCATCGTTGTCGAACGCGCACAGAAAGAGGCGGTAATCACTTTCTTCGATTACTTTCGGATCGGTTTGCCTGTCACCCTTCTGACACTGTTGTTTGGCTGGCTCTGGCTTTCCTGGATTCAGTGAATTGGCCAACACTTTCGCGGGAATTCAGCCTGCAGGTGCTCCGTCATTCATCGCGGCGCAAATCCTGCGGCGTTGGCTGCGACGTTCCTCTTTGGCTGACCTGTTCCAATCCCACGTTCTGCGTTCCTGCAAAAGTTTGGCGGGTTCGACTCCCGCATGCCTGATTGGATGCGGCGGCGAAATTTGCGACCCGGGTGCTGTTCGTTTGGAGAAATTAGCAGCTCGAATTCTCGACGCTCTTCTCCGAACGCACTCACGTTAACGCGGCTCCCTATGTCGCCCAATGCCTTTCAGGCTGCTTCAACAGCGGTGTATACCAGCGCGATGAGCATGTTCCGTGAACCTAGCGTAGAGCTTTCGCGTGCAAACCATTGAAAATATGGCGTCCCCGGCGGGATTTGAACCCGCGTTTGCGCCGTGAAAGGGCGCAAACAAGCCGGATCACGTTGTAACTACAAGGCAGCGGTCGCTCTGCAACGCCCTGTAAGGAACCGGTGAGAACGCAAAGGAACAGATTTACCTTGTACCGTCCTTGTACCGCGAGTTTTTGCACCCAAACCATGCACATCGAGATCTGACGGACGTGGGAACGGGACCGCACGAAGAATTCCGAAACATATTGCAGGAGACCGCCCGTACCAAGCAGTTGTAGAACAGACCACGCCGCTTTTCTCTCACGAACATGACTACCGAAGCAAGGAACAGCACACAGGTGGGCACCAGAGCAAACAGCACTTTAAGCAATATTGGGTTCACAACAATGCACCTTAGTACGGATCACTGATCCCTTGAGTTAACTCCGTGGTTCTGGATTGGCTACACCCCACCAGCAATACGACCCTGACTTTGGAAATGGAGAGATGTACCCTGCGTCCATCTGTTCAATCTTGAATCCGCCCCGGCCGATGAGAGACGGAATATCACGTGTCACGTGGCAGCCTTCGAATGCCCAGCGAAAAAGTGGCTCGGATCGCTTTTGCCAGCGACGCACTGAAGGGTCGGGCGACAGACCATGCTCAAAGAAGATGAGTTTGCCGTCCGGCTTGAGGACCCGGCGTACACCTTGAATCGCCTCCACCACGCCAGGAATCGTACACAACGTAAACGTGCTCACAACTGTATCGACGCTTGCGTTTCCCAGCGGAATGCATTCTCCGGGCAGATCGAGAAACTCGACCTCTACCCCCGTTCTCCGCCGTTGTTCCTCTGCGCGCCGAAGCATCCCCGGATTGGGTTCGAGAGCATAGACCTTGCTCACCCTCGCGGGGTCGTAGTGAGTGAAGTTGACGCCGGGACCCACGCCGATCTCAAGGACACTCCCTTGGGCCAATGGGACGATGCGCCGTCGAATGTCTTCGATCGGTTTCGGGTTTCCCAGTACGCTTACGAGATAAGGATAGACATGGTCTTTGTAGAAAGGCATACCTGCTCCATGCGTTACGCTTCGCCCACTGGCTGCGTACCCCATTGCAGCAGGCCTAAGATCAGCTAGGAAGATTTCAGCGCCGCCGTGTCTGTCACGAGCCTATCATTAACAGAGAGTCTATCAAGTAATAAGAGGCGCAATCGGCATGGATCACGCAGCTTGGCCGGCTCGATCCGCGGCAACTCGGAGTCATCGCGCGCACCTCAGCGATGAGTTACAAGCACTCGAGCAAAGCGGTGGACCAGATCGGCCGCGAACTGGGTGTGAACTACATCCTCGAGGGAAGCGCGCGTCGTGAGGGCGGAAGAGTGCGCATTACAGCACAGCTCATCCAGGTACGTGACCAGAGCCATGTCTGGGCGGCTGAGTATGACCGCGAAATGCAGAGCGTTCTTCAGCTGCACAGTGAAGTTGCAGATGCGATCGGTAACGAAGTGAAGTTGCAGATGCGATCGGTAACGAAGTCCGCCTAAAGCTCGCACCGGCGCAGCGCGCGCATCTGACGAATCCCGGGGCCGTAAATCCCGAAGCCTACGAAGCGTATCTGAAGGGCCGATACTTCATCGAGAAATGGACCGAGGAAGGGACCAGAGTAGGACGAGAGTATTTCGAACAAGCCATCCAAAAAGACGCGAATTACGCCCTTGCCTATGCTGGGCTGGCCGATTCCTACGCTTGGGGGCGCGCGGGGCTTCCTCCGGAAGAGTCGCTTCGGCGGGCGCGGGCTGCGGCGACGAGGGCATTGCAGTTAGACAGCACTCTGGGCGAGCCTCACGCCGCGCTCGCTCAAGTCAAGTTCGTCAACGACTGGGACTGGGCGGGTGCGGAAACCGAGTTCAAACGCGCCATCGAACTGAATGCCAATGACACCAATGCGCTGCATATGTATTCCCACTACCTCCTGTCGATGGGACGCATACAAGAGTCTTTTGACGTGAGTAGGCGGGCTTTGGAGCACGATCCTGTATCTCCGACGATGCAGCTTCACCTTGGGTTTCATTACTTGACCGCCAGGCAGTACGATCTAGCAATCCCGCAATATCTAAAGGTCTTGCAGGCAGATCCCAGCCTGCCCGACGCGCACAACCAGCTCGCTGTGGCCTACCGGCAAAAGGGACTGCTCGACCAGTCAGTGGCCGAGTATCTGCAGGTGGAAACCCTTCTAGGGATGACGTCAGATCAGATTGCGGCGCTGAAAGCAGCGTACGCCCGGTCGGGAATGAGAGGCTTTTGGCTCACGGTGCTGGAGTTCACAGAAGCATCCGATCAGAGCCGTATTTCGCCCTACCAGATCGCTTCTTACTGCGCGATTCTCGACAAAAAGGATGAGGCCTTCGAATGGCTGGGGAAGGCTTACGAAGCGCATGACTCAGGCTTGGTTGCAATCAAAACCGACTCAGACTTTGACAGTCTTCATTCCGATTCGAGGTTTGCTAATCTTCTTCGCCGCATGAAACTCCCGGATTGATTCGCCTTACTGGCTGAACGGCTATGCA
>QIAA01000038.1 GCA_003224905.1 Acidobacteriota bacterium | reverse complement strand
TGGACCGAAACTCAGCGATCTCACCACCCCCGATCGTGCCACCCCCAATGCCGCCATCTCGTTCCGCGGTAGTAATCGTTGTGGACGGAACAACCAGGAATACTCATCGCACCGAGAGCTAAGAAATAATGACACTGCTAAAGTTATCTTCTTCACTGTAATTGACCTCCTATTGAGAAGATCGGCAAACCGAGGTGCCAGCGGAACGAAAAAACGCCAGAATCAGTCGACGTGGCGTTTTCTTAAAGATAACTTGGTTCTTTTTCAGATGCGTTTGTGCGCCCGGTCACGACTAATCATACGACTGAGTCGTAATATCGACGGAAGACGAGATAACGACTGAGAAACGTCAGTTTTCCTCTTATGAAGCAACCTTGAGAACCGCTGCTCGATTCAACCGTTAGCTGGCAAAGAGGATTGTCTGAAGCTGGCGTGGAAGTGTATTGGAACAGGATTTGCCATGAAACATTGCAAATGCTTCTCAACGGTCAGATACGTGGCACGGAGACTGATCTTTCGCTCCACTGGCTAGAGGGTGGCCAGCCGCTTTGCCGCCAACCAGGTTTCCCAGGAGCCGACTCCTCCAGCTCTGAATTGGTCACACCCACCTGCTCTGGCGCTAACTCGCCGCTCCGACGGCACGCCCGATCAGGGTCGCTTCGGTGCTCGAAGCCTCATGGTCCAGCCCAGGTAATTCGTAATCCTGGACGCGCGCGCAGGTGGGAATAACGCGTCGATCATCTATTTGGGACACGCAATGCGGCGCTCAACCGTCCTCTGTTGGCCATGAGGATTGTGTGATCGCTTTCCGCCGCTAATGACCGTGGGAATGCAAGGGTACGTCTTTTGATTCTATGAGCTTTGATTATGGAGTTTACGCAACAACCTGGAGAAGGCGACGTCTCGAAACGGACTCGTCCCGTCGCATTGATCACACATTGGAAGATTTCTTTGCTGGCGGTCTGTCTAGTGGCAGTGATTGCCTACGTTTTCTGGAGCAATTCTGGCAGAGCCCAATCGCGCGCCGCACCTCAAGGGCCGATTTCCGGCGCGCAAAGCGTCCCGGTTGCCACAGTAGCAGCGAAGACCGGTTCCATCCCCGTCTACCTCAACGGCCTAGGCTCCGTTACACCGCTGAACACTGTTACCGTCAAGACTCGCGTCGACGGGCAACTGATGAGCGTCCGGTATCAGGAAGGCCAAGTCGTTCGCGCCGGAACCTTGCTGGCCGAGATCGACCCTCGCCCATTCCAGGCCCAGCTGACGCAGTTCGAGGGACAGTTGGCGCGCGACCAGGCTCTGCTGGAGAACGCGCGCCTCGATCTACAGCGTTTCACAGTGCTCGTCCAGCAGAATTCAATTCCAAGGCAACAGTACGATACGCAAGTATCCCTTGTGCGCCAGCTCGAAGGCACCGTTAAAAACGATCAGGGACAGATCGACGGCGTTAAAGTGCAGCTTATCTACTGCCGCATTACCGCGCCGTTCAGCGGCCGCGTCGGGTTGCGCCTGGTCGATCCTGGGAACTTCGTTCAAACGACTGACACCAATGGGCTGGTTGTGATCACGCAGCTCCAGCCGATCACGGTTGTGTTTACTATTCCAGAGGACAACATTCCGGCCGTGCTCGACAAGCTCAAGCGTGGCGTTCGGCTGCCCGTCGAGGCGTACGACCGCGCGCTGCAGCGCCGCCTCGCCACGGGATCCCTATTGACGGTCGATAATCAAATCGACGCGACCACCGGCACCGTCAAGCTCAAGGCGGTGTTTCCCAACGACGACAACGCTCTTTTCCCCAACCAGTTCGTGAATGCGAGACTCCTGGTGGAAACGCAGCATGAAGCCACGTTGATTCCGACAATGGCCATTCAGCGCAACGCTCAGGGCGCGTTTGTGTACCTGGTCAAGTCCGACCAAACCGTGGCGATGCATACGGTTTCGGTGGGCACAACCGATGGCGATATGACGGCAGTAGAGGGATTGAAGGCCGGCGATGTTATTGCGGCCGACAATTTCGACAGGCTGCGCGACGGCGTCAAGATAGCCGCGCGTAATCCGCCGGCGAATGCAAACGGCGGGGCCGGGCCGTGAGTCCTTCTCGTCCCTTCATTCTTCGGCCCGTCGCGACGTCGTTGCTAATGGCAGCCATTCTACTGGTCGGCATCGCGGGCTATCAGCAACTGCCTGTTTCGGCGCTGCCGGAGGTCGACTACCCCACGATCCAGGTGCTGACTTTCTTCCCGGGAGCGAGTCCGGACGTCATGGCCTCCGCCGTTACCGCGCCGCTCGAGAGACAGTTCGGTCAGGTACCGGGCCTGAACCAGATGACGTCGACGAGCTCGGGCGGGAGCTCGCTCATCACGTTACAGTTCTCGCTTGATCTCGATATCGATGTGGCGGCGCAAGAGGTACAGGCAGCGATCAATGCAGCGCAAACCTTTCTGCCCGCCGATCTTCCCAGTCCGCCCATTTACAGCAAAACGAACCCGGCCGACACGCCGGTTCTGACCCTGGCGTTGACATCGAATTCCATGCCGTTGTCGAAGGTACAGGACCTGGCAGATACACGCCTCGCTCAGAAGATCTCACAGTTGCCGGGTGTTGGACTGGTGACCATCAGTGGTGGCCAGAAGCCCGCTGTTCGGGTCCAAGCCAATCCCACGGCGCTCTCATCGTACGGCGTCAACTTGGACGATGTGCGCACGGCGCTGCAGCAGGCAAGCATCAATCGCCCCAAGGGCAACTTTGACGGGCCGCACCAGTCGTACCAAGTCGGCGCCAATGATCAGCTGTTGACGAGCAAGGAGTACCGGTCGGTTGTCGTCGCCTTTCGCAACGGGGCGCCGGTCATGCTGTCGGACGTGGCAACGGTGATTGATGGCGTCGAGAATGTAAACCAGGCAGCGTGGATGAACAACGTCCCGGCGGTCATCGTCAATATCCAGCGTCAGCCCGGCGCCAATATCATCCAGGTTGTCGATCGCATCAAAACGCTCTTGCCACAACTGAACAGTACGCTGCCCTCGTCCATTGAAGTCCACGTCCTGACGGATCGCACCCTGACCATTCGCGCATCGGTCGAGGACGTCCAATTCGAGCTCATGTTGACCGTGACGCTCGTGGTGCTGGTGATTTTTCTCTTCTTACGGAACGTCGCGGCGACGATCATCCCGAGCATTGCGGTACCGTTGTCTCTCGTCGGCACGTTCGCTGTGATGTATCTGCTCGGCTACAGCCTCAACAATCTGACCCTCATGGCGCTGACGATCTCGACGGGTTTTGTCGTCGATGATGCGATCGTCATGATTGAAAACATCGTTCGCTACATCGAAGAGGGCGAGAACCCGCTGGCGGCGGCGCTGAAGGGCGCGGAGCAAATCGGGTTCACCATTGTGTCGCTGACGGTTTCGCTAATTGCCGTATTGATACCGTTGCTGTTCATGGGAGACATTGTCGGGCGCCTGTTCCGGGAATTTGCGATTACCCTCAGCGTCACCATCCTCGTCTCCGCTGTCGTCTCCCTGACCCTCACGCCCATGATGTGCTCCAAGCTGCTGCGTCAGAAATCCGCGGCCCGGCAGGGACGTCTTTACCAGGCATCGGAGCGCGCATTCGAGAGTGTCATTGAGTTTTATGGCAAGACTCTGCGGTGGGTGCTGCGGCACCAGACGGCGACCCTAATTGTGGCGGCTGCCACGCTCGCTCTTACCGGGTGGCTTTACATCATCGTCCCGAAAGGTTTTTTCCCGGTGCAGGATACCGGTGTGATTCAGGGCATTTCAGAAGCGCCTGAGACCATTTCCTTTCCCGCGATGGCCCAAAGACAGCAAGCGCTCGCTCAAGTCATTCTCAAGGATCCCGCGGTGGAGAGCCTTTCCTCGTTTATCGGTGTGGATGGCATCAACACAACCCTGAACAGCGGGCGCATTCTCATCAATCTCAAGCCGCTGGCCGAGCGCAGAATAAGCGCGACGGATGTGATGCGCCGGTTGCAGCCGGCGCTGGCGAACGTCGATGGCATCGGGTTGTACATGCAGCCGGTGCAGGATTTGACCATCGAGGATCGGATCAGCCGAACGCAGTATCAGTACACGCTGGAAGATCCCGACGCGAATGAGTTGAGCCTATGGACGGCGCGGCTGGTGGACAAGCTCAAGGCGCTGCCTCAGCTCCGCGATGTCGCCACCGATCAGCAGACCGAAGGTTTGCAAGCGGCGCTTGTCATCGACCGCGTGACCGCTTCCCGGCTGGGGATCACGCCGCAGATGATCGACGACACCCTTTACGACGCCTTGGGTCAACGCCAGGTCTCGACCTTGTTCACCCAGTTGAATCAATATCACGTGGTGCTGGAAACGATACCGGACTTCCAGAAGAATCCGGGCAAATTGCAAGACATCTATGTGCGCTCCTCAGCCACAGCTCCAACATCACCACCGGCTACGGGTTCGGCTGCGTCGGTCGCGCTCGCACCTTCGACTTCAACAGCGACAACAGTAGGCTCATCCGCGGCTGCCGCGACAACGAGCATTCCTACGACTTCCACGCTAAATGGAGCGGCGGTGCCGCTCAGCGCGTTCACTCATTTTGAGTTCGGCACCGCGCCTCTTGCCATAAACCATCAGGGGCAATTCCCAGTCGTCACCATTTCATTCAATCTCGCCCCCGGCGCTTCTTTGGGAGAGGCCACGAATGCGATTGAGCAGGCTCGCAAGGAGCTTAGCGTACCCCTGAGTATTCAGGCGGCTTTTCAAGGTACGGCACAAGCGTTTCAAGCCTCGCTGGCTAACGAGCCGCTGCTCATTTTGGCGGCGCTGGTGACCGTCTACATCGTGCTCGGCGTTCTTTACGAGAGCTATATCCACCCGATCACGATTCTGTCGACCCTGCCCTCCGCCGGAGTGGGAGCGATTCTAGCGCTGCTGATCTGCCGCTCCGAACTGAGCGTCGTTGCGCTCATCGGCATTATCCTGCTGATCGGCATCGTGAAAAAGAACGCGATCATGATGATCGATTTTGCGCTCGACGCCGAGCGTCATGAGGGCAAAAGTCCGGTGGACGCGATTTATCAAGCGTGTCTGCTGCGCTTTCGTCCCATCATGATGACCACCATGGCCGCTCTCCTGGGTGGTTTGCCTCTGGCTCTCGGTTCCGGGATGGGTTCGGAATTGCGCCGGCCACTCGGCATCACCATCGTGGGCGGATTGCTCGTGAGTCAACTCCTTACCCTGTATACGACGCCGGTTATTTACCTCTTCTTCGACCGGCTTGCCAAGAAACTCTCAAAGTTCCGCGCCGGCCAAGAAAACGCGGAACCCGTTCCGATGGAGCAGCCATGAGCCTTTCCGCCCCATTCATTCATCGGCCCGTGGCGACCGTTCTACTGACGGCGGCAATCGCACTCGCAGGGGCCGTCGCGTTCACGGTCCTGCCGGTATCACCGCTGCCCCAGATTGACTTCCCCACCATCACGGTGGCAGCGGCTTTCCCCGGAGCAAGTCCCGAGACCATGGCTTCCTCGGTCGCCGCGCCGCTGGAGCGGCAGTTCGGGCGCGTCGCCGGCGTGACGGAAATGACGTCGACGAGCACTCTCAGCACGACTGCAGTCACACTGCAGTTCGACCTGAACCGGAATATCGACGCGGCGGCGAGAGACATTGAAGCCGCCATCAATGCCGCTCGTGGTTATCTGCCGGCTGATCTGCCGAACAATCCGACGTATCGAAAGGTCAATCCGGCAGATGCGCCGATTCTGATTGTGGCGCTGACGTCGGACGCCTACGATCCCGGGCGCCTCTACGATGTAGCCTCGACGATCTTGCAGCAGAAGCTGTCGCAGATAGACGGAGTCGGGCAGGTCATTGTCGGCGGCAGTTCGCTGCCGGCCGTGCGCGTAGAGGTGAATCCCACCGCGTTGAACAAGTACGGGCTCGACCTGGAGGACGTTCGCAACATGTTGAGCGTGCAGAACGTGAATCGGCCGAAGGGACAGATAGCGGATGATAGTACCAGGTCGGATCTGGCGACCAATGACCAGCTCCTCAAGGCCGACGGCTACAAGCCGCTGATCGTCAGCTATCAGAACGGTGCGACGGTCAAGCTGGCGGACGTCGCAAACGTGCGAGATTCAGTGGAAGATTTACGAGCGGCCGGAATGACCAATGGAAAGCCGTCGGTGCTGGTGGTTATTTTTCGCCAGCCGGGGGCGAATATCATTGCTACCGTGGACCGCGTGCGGGAGGCCATTCCTCAGCTAAAGGCTTCAATCCCCGCAGCGATCGATCTCACGGTTGTCCTCGATCAGACGACCACGATCCGGGCATCGGTGCGGGACGTGGAGCGGACGCTGCTTATCTCGATTGGGCTTGTGATCCTGGTCGTGTTCGTCTTTCTCAGAAATGTCCGCACAACGTTTATTCCAAGCGTCGTGGTGCCGGTTTCGTTAATCGGCACCTTCGGGGTCATGTATTTGTGTGGTTACAGTCTCGACAACCTCTCGTTGATGGCGCTCACGATTTCAACCGGCTTCGTCGTCGATGACGCGATCGTGGTCATCGAAAACGTGACCCGGCATCTCGAGCAAGGAATGCGACCGACCGAAGCCGCGTTGAAAGGAGCCCAAGAAATCGGCTTTACAGTGCTGTCCATCAGCATCTCGCTGGTTGCGGTATTCATTCCGATGCTGCTGATGGGCGGCATTGTCGGCCGCTTGTTCCGCGAATTTGCCGTCACTCTTTCGGCTGCTATTCTCGTTTCGCTCGCCGTTTCATTGACCACCACTCCCATGATGTGCTCCAGGCTTCTCAAGCACCAGCGAGAGGAAGATCACGGCAGACTCTATCGGGCGAGCGAGGAAGCTTTCCTTTGGGTGCTGCGTGTCTACGAGCGCAGCCTCGCATGGGTCCTGCGGCACGCGGCCTTCACCTTGGGTATTCTCCTGCTCACCATCGGCGTGAATATCTATCTCCTCATCATTGTGCCTAAAGGATTTTTTCCGCAGCAGGATACCGGGCGCATCTCCGGAGGCATTCAGGGTGTTCAAGATACGTCCTTCCAGGCGATGCGGCAAAGGATTACGCGCTTTGTAGACATTATTAGAGCTGACCCGGCCGTAGCCAATGTCATGGCTTTCACAGGCGGCGGAGCGGGCACGACGACGAATACCGGCAGAGTATTTATGTCGCTGAAGCCTCTAGAGGAGCGCGGTGTCAGCGCAGATCAACTCATCAATCGTTTGCGGCCCAAACTGGCGACGGTACCGGGAGCGGCGCTCTATCTGCAAGCCACGCAAGACTTGCGCGTCGGAGGCAGGCTGGGCAACGCGGAATATCAATACACCATTCAGAGCGACAATCTCGCGGATCTGACCCGCTGGGGGCCCATCCTCCTGCAACAAATGAGAAAGCTCCCCGGGCTGGCGGACGTCAGCAGCGATCAACAGAACAACGGCCTTCAGGCATCACTCGTATACGACCGTTTGACAGCATCGAGATTAGGAATCACGCCGCAGATGATTGACGACACGCTCGATGATGCCTTCGGGCAACGGCAGGTATCGACGATGTTCACGCAATTGAACCAGTACCACGTTGTCATGGAAGTGGAGCCAGAGTTTTGGCAAAGCCCGGAAGGACTGAAGCAGATCTACGTTCGCGCGGCTAGCGGCGGGGTGGTTCCGCTAAGCGCATTCACCCATTACGAGCCAACCACGGCGCCCCTCGCCGTGAACCATCAAGGACAGTTTCCCTCGGTGACGTTGTCGTTCAATCTTGCGTCCGGCGTCGCCCTCAGTGATGCCGTGAGCCGCATCCATCAGCTGGAGCAGAATATGGGGATGCCGGCGACAATTCACGGCAGCTTTTCGGGAACCTTGGAGGCATTCCAGGCATCGCTGGCGAGTCAACCCATCCTGATCGTTGCGGCGCTGATGGCAGTCTACATCGTGCTGGGTATTCTCTATGAGAGCTATATTCACCCAATCACGATTCTATCGACTCTGCCATCGGCAGGCATGGGTGCGGTCTTAGCCCTGTTGATCTGCCGCACGGATCTCAGCGTGATCGCTCTGATCGGCATCATCCTCTTAATTGGTATCGTGAAGAAGAACGCGATCATGATGATCGACTTCGCGCTCGAGGCGGAGCGCCAGCAAGGCAAGAGCCCGCAGGAGGCGATCTACCAGGCATGCCTGTTACGCTTTCGGCCAATCATGATGACCACGATGGCGGCGCTCTTGGGGGCGCTGCCCTTGGCTTTGGGGACGGGAGTAGGGTCGGAGCTGCGCCGCCCGCTCGGTATCGCCATCGTCGGCGGTTTGATCGTGAGCCAGATGCTCACGCTCTACACGACTCCTGTTGTTTATCTTTATCTTGACCGGGCTCGGCTGTGGTTTCAGAGATTGCGAACCCACCGTCTACGGCGACTCAGAGATGCTGCGATAAACTCAGCATGAAAAGGAATACGCCCTATGCTTTCATTTCTGCTGAGACAACGTGAGGTTTTTCCGTCATTCCCGCGAAGGCGGGAAACCAGGTTTGTCTTGAATCTCTGGATTCCGGCTCTCGCAGCCTCGGCCGGAATGACATTCGTTTGTGT
The DNA here is from genome assembly GCA_003224905.1 of Acidobacteriota bacterium. Classification (GTDB taxonomy): domain Bacteria; phylum Acidobacteriota; class Terriglobia; order Terriglobales; family Acidobacteriaceae; genus QIAA01. The sequence goes on along the minus strand of QIAA01000038.1, from coordinate 1,596 downwards.
ACTGATGAAGAAACTGACCGATACTATGGAGGACCACAAATTCCTAAAAATCCGCGTCATCATGGCGGCGCTTCTGGTTGCGACCTTGAGCGCGTGCATGGTAGTAGGGCCGGACTACGTGCGGCCCACGGTCATTACGCCCGATGCTTACAAAGAGAACGATGGCTGGAAAGTCGCCCAACCAAAGGACGACCTGATCCGCGGCGCTTGGTGGGAAATCTTCGGTGATCCCCAACTGAACGCATTGGCGGCTCAGGTCAGCGTCTCGAACCAGAACCTGGCCGCGGCGGAGGCCCAGTACCGCGAGGCTCAGGCGCTGGTGCGTGAGGCCCGTGCCAGTTACTTTCCGACGGCGACGATCGGCATCGGCGCCAACCGCTCGAGCCAGTCGACCACCATCGGGGGAGGTCCAACGTCGCAAAGAACTGCCGTTTCCGATTATTCCTTGGCTCTCGACGTATCTTGGGAGCTCGACGTCTGGGGTCGAATTCGCCGCAGTGTGGAGTCCAACCAGGCCAGCGCTCAGGCGAGCGCCGGTGATCTGGAGAACGCGCGTCTCAGCTTCCAGGCAGCGCTGGCGCAGGACTACTTCCAGTTGCGTGAGCTCGATGCGCAGAAACAGCTCCTGACGGCGACGGTCGCTGCCTTTCAGAAGTCCCTCGAGCTCACCGAAGGACTGTATGCCCAAGGAGTGGCGTCCGAGGCGGACGTGCTACAGGCGGAGACCCAGCTCAAGACCACGCAGGCCCAGCTCATCAATGTGGGCGTACAGCGCGCGCAGTTCGAGCACGCGATCGCGGTGCTGATTGGTAAACCGGCCTCCGATTTTTCCATTCCGGCCACGCCCCTTGCGGGCACGCCGCCGGCGATTCCCGTCGGCGTGCCCTCTGAGCTGCTCGAGCGCCGGCCGGATATCGCTGCTTCCGAACGGCGCGTGGCGGCTGCGAATGCACAGATCGGCGTTGCAGAAGCCGCGTTTTACCCAAGCGTCACGCTCAACGCCTCCCTTGGCTTGGAGAGCTCGAGCCTAGCGAAGTTATTCACGGCGGCGAGTCGCTTCTGGTCGGTGGGGGGATCCATTTCGGAGACCGTATTCGACGGCGGTCTGCGGCGGGCGCAGACCGACTTCGCACGGGCGGCTTACGACGCGACCGTCGCAACCTATCGGCAGACCGTACTGACCGCCTTCCAGGGGGTGGAGGACAATCTCGCTGCGCTTCGTATTCTCGAGGACGAATCTAGGGTGCAGGGCGAAGCGGTAAAGGCGGCAGAGCGGTCCGTCGTCTTGACGACAAACCAGTACAAGGCGGGCACGGTCAGCTATCTCAACGTGATTACAGCGCAGACAATCGCGTTGACGAACGAGACGACCGCAGTCCAGCTCCTCGGCCAGCGCATGACCGCTGCCGTGCTCTTGGTCCAGGCCGTCGGCGGTGGTTGGAACGCATCTAACCTACCCTCCAATCCGTAGCGCCGTCATGCCCGATGAGATGGAAAACCTGGTCAAAGAACTTCCGCGCGATTCTGAAATCGTCACGCTATTCAAAAGGATGAAGTATGATTGCAAGACCTGACGCGCAATTTGACCCGTGCCTT
>QIAA01000169.1 GCA_003224905.1 Acidobacteriota bacterium | reverse complement strand
GCCGCTCTACGATCAGAACCAGCTTCATCCCTTTTCCGCGCAGGGTTTGGCCGACTGCTTCGCCCCTATTTTGGCCTGCAGGAACGTGGCGTCCAGAAAGGCCTCGTCCCAGTCGAGGTGTCCCCGCTGGTCCAGTTGGCGCAGCAGTTGCCGCCAGGCGGCTTTACTACGTAAGTGCCTCGGTAGAGGCAGAACCTATTTATGAAACCAGCTCTATCCATTTCCGCCTGCCACATCCAGACCCGAAGCCCCAATGTCGGATTTCTCCCCGCGATATACGCGCGCCATGCCACGCACGATGCGTCGAATTGGCAGCTCGCCCTTTTCGTCGGCAAAAAAGATTTCTCCTGCCCGACTGCTGCGGTAAAACCAGCGTTTCAGAATCGCCAATTGCTCCATGGCCTCAAGTGTCGTCCGGGCTTCTGGGAAACGTAAACCAGCCAATGTCTGTTGCAGCCGAGCCTCCATGGATTGTGATTTGGTGTGTTCTGGGGATTGCAGTGAGAACGTGATTGGATCGGAAATCGCGCCCGCATGTACGCGGAACACAGAGATAGATTCCGGCACGGCACTGCGCTGAATGATGAGGGCCCGCAGCCGGTCGATCCGTGTGACGATCTCAGGAAGTCCAGTAAGCACGCCCTTGAGCTTTTCGATTCGGCCGTGCAGGGCGGCGGCGTTCTCGAATTCCAGAGTGCTTGAAGCCGCATCCCGCTGCTGTGAAATCTCCCGCACGAGCGATTCGCCCCCGGAGTCGAAATAGTTCTGCACGCGTGCGACTTCGGCTGCGTACTCCTGGTCCGTGCAGCCTTTGAAGCAGGGCGCCAGGCACATCTTCATCTCAGAGTAGATGCAGCCAGGAAATGCAGGATCGGGGTGGAGATCATCCACGCAGCGGCGCATTTTGAAGAAGTCGAGCGAGTCGTTCGCAAACTTTTCTGCGGCCGTGCGGGAGGGAAACGGTCCGTAGTAGAGATTGCGGCCGTTCAAGCGGCCCAGGCGGGTCGTGATCGAGGCGCGGGGATATTCGTTCGTCAGGTGCAGTTTGACCAAGGGCGCAAAACGAAGTCGAAGCCGAGCGGAATAGGTTTTTGGGAAATGACGACGGAGGAGTTTGTAGAGCAGGAGTATGGATTCAAAATCCGAGGCAGTCGGAGAGTATTCAATCCAGCGGACCAGTTCGCGCAGATTCAACCGCTTGCTGGTTTCGGTGGGAGTACCGAGCAGGCGTTGCAGTCGGCGGCGAAGATTAGCAGTCTTGCTGACGTATGGCTCTGACTGCGGGTCGTCAGCACGGAGGAGAAAGACAGCGGGGGTGGCCGGGGTGGCAGCGAAGATCTCCGCATCCTGCGCGGGCACGAATTCCAGGCGCTCGGAGAGCACCACGCCATTTTAGTTGGAACAAGACATTAACCACAGAGAGCGCAGAGGATTTACAAATCCAATTCAAACGCAGACTTGATTGGAACGGGTTTACCGGGCGCTGCGCAACTTCTGGCGATAATCTTCCCCTTCCATATGGACCACGCGGCACATCTCATGTAAACGGGAGCGCATGCGCTCTCCAATCCGATCTCCCAGAGTGTCAGCACGCATCACAGAGCGGCTACCGGTCCCCATAGCCGGTTCGTTCATCAGGTTGGTAGTGATCACAGTTGTGCGATTGTCGTTATAACGCGTGTTGAGGATGAAGCCTACCGTGTCCCAAACCCAATCCGTCGGCTTCACGGCACCAAGCTCATCGAGAAGAAGCACCTCAGTCTCGAAGACCGGCCGCAAAAGGCTCAGCTCGGTAGTGTGAACCTCGTTGTTATATGAGTTCTGAATACTCTTGAGCAGCTCCCGGTATTCATAGAAGAGGCACGGAATTCCCTTCCGCAGGATCAACTCTTTAAGTACGGCCACAGCGAGATGGGTTTTGCCCACGCCGATTGAGCCCTCAAAAAGCAATCCTGTTCTCTCAATTGGATACCGGTCGATAAACTTTTCTGCCACGAGCTTTGCCGAAGCCAAAGTCGGGTTGGACTGAATCCGGAAATTTGACAGATCGCAACAGGCATAACGCGCTGGAATCCTGGCGGCGTCAATCAGTCGCGAGGCGCGCGCCTTCAGGAAGCACTCGCAACGCGTCATGCGTGCATCGTGGCCACTCGCTATCCATCCCGTATCACCGCAGAGACGGCATGTAGGCCCAGATTCAGCCTGTACTGCAGGTTTCGCGGTAGCAACCCCAGCATGTGCCCCACTCGGTGAGCCCAGACTGCGGATGAGTTTCACATCGCGCTCTTCCATTTTCTTTTCTTAGTGTACCTTCAAAATCAAGATAAGAAGCATTGTCCTCTTGTGTGAATTTAGAGGATTTTCTTGTCTTCTTGTGGAATTTTAGTACCTGCTCATCGTAGATCTTCAGCAGTGCAGGGTTGTAGATCCAGACACCACCGTCAGCTACCGAGCCCTCGCGCTGAAACATGCACATAACCGGCCCGCATTCCTTCTCGAAGAAATACTGCCGCTGTGCATTCGCGAGGCGCCATAGCTGCCCGTCGTCTGGCAAATACCCGGGACGCTCTGAAATCCATGATGCGAAAAGAAGATTCAAGAACCAAGCCTGCTGATAATCCTTCAGCGCCCGGTAGCGTGGATCGTTGATGAAACGATGAACATAAAAAGGAAACCATTCGAGGAATTGATTACGCTTCGAACTTGCCATGGATTCCTTCTTACCGAATGAAGAGTGCACGACAAAGGGAATTGAGGGCAAGAGGGAAACGAAGTTTTGTTGTGTAGATTGTGTGGAGATGTAGGACAGCTTGTGGAGACGAGAGGAAAAGCGGACGCTTATGTCAGCCTCAACGTGATTGCGTCCGTGTTTGCAAAGACTTCTTGCTCAAAAATGACACTGCACTCGCAGCTTCCCGGATAACCGACAGAAACGCCTGAGCCTCACGGCGGAGCGGACGACGACGAGGATGAATGACGTCGAGGCTGCGTCCGAGGGGTTCTGCATCGACCAACTGTACGGTGATGAGCCGGCCAGAGCGGATCTCGCGTCCGACAGCGAGTTGCGGAAGAAAAGCAAACCCCAGCCCGCGCTCGACCATACGTTTGGCAGTTTCGATGGTATCGACCTCCAGTGTGACGTTTGGAACCAGCCCCGCGCGGCGGAAGAGACTGTGGGTCAGGGTCCAGTCGCTGGATCCGCGTTCGTAGAAAATGAGCGGCCAACTTGCGGCGCACTCCAGACGGACGCGGCGGGAGTTCGAGGGACACTTCTTCGGGTGCGCAACCAATAACAGAGGATCGTCGCGCAGGCTGATGGTCTCGACTTCAGGATGATGAAGCGAGCGCGCCAGGCCGATCTCTGCCTCCCCTCGCAGGACCATCTCCAACACTTCCTTCGAGTGACCGGGGTGGATGGAGATGGCGACCTTTGGGTGGGCTCGTTGAAAGTGCTTAAGAACATCAGGAAGGAAGTAAACCGAGATTGAGAGCGCGGCGGCAATCTGGAGTGGTCCGCCGCTGCTGGGCTTCAGTTCATGGACGGCCTGTCGCGCCAGCGAGGCGGTTCGCAGTAGTTGTTCAGCGTAGGGTTTAAGGATGCGGCCGGCTTCGGAGAGCGTCAGGCCCGTGTGGGATCGCGTAAAGAGAGTTGCGCCCAGCGACTCCTCGAGCGCTTTGATACGGGCGCTGACTGCCGGCTGGCTTACGCGCAATGCTTCGGCGGCGCGATGAAATCCCCCAAATGTGCCAACGGCTATAAACGTTTCGATTTGATCTATCTCCATGTTCCAACACCGCTCATCTACATTCTTGCTTGTAGCGATAATACATTATTATCTGTATGCCGAGCATTGATAACATTTAGTTATCAACCTGATTGAAATATTCCGTTTGACCAAGACGCCCGTATTGCGGAAGATCGCTCCTGGTCGCTACAGCGGCAGCCGGAGAGATCGTTGAGAAATGGTGCAGATGGATCTGTTCTGCAATCCGAAATTACGCGATTGCAGCCTGCAATTTCAGGTACTTTCCGATCTCCACAAAGATTACCGCTAGGCGCACTTAAGCATCAGAGCACTTCGCTAACTCTGGAACAGGAGCTGGTTTTGGTATGGCCACAGTGCCTGCAAATAAAGTGAGTTTAACGGGATTCCACCTAAACTGCCCTCCCACGGGCTTCGACCCTACACGTGACCTGCCCGAAGCGTTCTTGCGATTCCTGACACCGCTGCATCAACGCTTCTCTCCCTGGCAGGCGCGCTTGGTGGAAGAGCGCCGCCGGGTGCTGGCGGAATCGCAGCAAGACAACAAACCGGCTCACCGCTTCCCCGGTCCTGCGGTCCGCAATGGTTGGAAAATCGAGCTGCCCGCATGGTGTCAGGATCAACGGAATCAGATGACCGGTCCTGCGGACGACGCGGAGCTGGTTGTAAAGATGCTGAACTCGGGTGCGCCGGGGGTCATGCTCGACCTGGAAGACTCCACGGTGAATGAATGGGAACATCAGCGGCTGGGAGTCGAAAACATTCTGCAGGCGTTGCGGGGAACGCTGACGTATTTCGATAAGAAGCGCGACAAGGTCACCGGTATCAAACCGAGCCCAAGTGTCATCTGGATTCGGCCGCGCGGTCTGCACATCCATCAAGGCGGCATTTTCCCGAACGAGCTGACTTCGGCTTCATTGTTCGACGTCGCGAGCATCGTGTATCGAGTGGATCCGGCAGAATTGAAGCATCCCCTGAGCTTCTATATTCCGAAATCGGAGTCAGCTGAAGAAGCGCTCTGGTGGCGCGATCTGTTTCAGGCGTTGGCCGAAGCCCGCGGCTGGCTCCCTGACTACATCAAGTGCATGGCGCTGGTGGAATCGCATCCGCTTGCTTTTCAGATGGAAGAGTTCCTCTTCAACTTGCGCGATCACATCCTCGGATTGAACCTTGGCCGTTGGGATTACATGGCCAGTTTGATTCACTTCAACCTGGAAGATCCGGAATGGGTGCTGCCCGACCGCAACACGATTCCGCACGACGTGCCGTTTTTTCAGAACCTGCGCGAGCTGATGCCGGAGATTTGCCACAAGCGCGGCGCTCTGGCGATCGGAGGAATGACGGCGCTGTACCCCAGCCGCGAAGATCCCGAATTGAATACGCGCGCCCTGGCAGTGCTGCAAAAGGATAAAAAGAATGAAGCCGACTGCGGCATGGACGGCGCGTGGACAGGACATCCCGACCAAAACCAGATAGCAGTTGAGCAGTTTCCGTTTCCAAATCAGCTGCAGACACGGCGGCCTGATGGAGAGCGCTATCCCGATCTGCGGCCTGTGCCCAGAGATGTGGGCCAGCACACCTTGGCTGGCACACGGGCGGCGGTGCGGACGGTGATCCGTTATCGAAATGGTGTGCTCAACGGCAAAGGAGCGAGCCTGCTGGACGGCTACATGGAAGATTTGGCCACGGACCGAATCTATCGCTTGATGATAGCCCAACGCATGCGGCACAACGGTCATGTTCCCGTTGTCGACCAAGCAGGGAAGATGATGGTTCACACGCCGGAGCTGGTCACCCAACTCTTCGACGAGGAACTGGAGAAATTGCTGACAAACCCAGAGCGAGACTCAGGCTCCAAGGAAACCTTCCGAGAGGCGCGAAGGGTGAGCGAGGCGATGATCTTGAATGGAGACTTTGATCCCGTGTGAGGAGCTCTAGAGGGTGCCCCCACTCTTCCCGATTTTCGGAGCGTGGGATTCTGATCAAAACGAGGCAAACATGGCAACGAACGGCAAGCTGTCAAAGATGATGGTTGACTGGACTGAAAATCCGCGCTGGAAGGGCATTACGCGTCCTTATGGCACTGAAGAGGTCGAGCGGCTTCGCGGTTCCATCGAAATCGAGCACACGCTGGCGCGGCTTGGAGCGGAGCGCTTGTGGAATCTGCTGCACATGCAGTCATGCGTTCCCGCGTTGGGCGCAATGACCGGAAACCAGGCCATCCAACAGGTTAAGGCCGGGCTGCCCGCAATCTACGTGAGCGGATGGCAGGTTGCAGCCGATGCCAATGACGCCGGGCAAATGTATCCCGACCAGAGTCTCTATCCAGCCGACAGCGTGCCTAACCTTGTGCGGCGCATCAATCAGGCGTTGATGCGGGCGGACCAGATCCACCATGCGGAAGGCAAAAACGGAATCAACTGGCTGGCACCGCTAGTTGCCGACGCGGAAGCCGGTTTCGGCGGAAACCTGAACGCCTTCGAGTTGATGAAGGCGATGATCGAAGCCGGAGCAGCGTGCGTTCACTTCGAGGATCAGCTTTCTTCGGCGAAGAAATGCGGACACCTGGGCGGCAAAGTTCTAGTCTCGACCGGCGAGGCCATCCAGAAGCTCGTAGCGGCGCGGTTGGCGGCGGATGTAATGGGCGTGCCTGCGCTCATCCTGGCGCGAACCGACGCTAACAGCGCGCACCTGCTGACCAGTGACGTTGATGAGCGAGACCGTGAATTCCTCACCGGCAATCGGACGGCTGAAGGGTTCTTCTGCATTCATGGTGGAATTGAGTCTGCGATTGCCCGTGCCATTTCCTACGCGCCCTACGCCGACTTGATATGGTGCGAAACATCCGAACCGGACCTGGAAGAAGCGAGCCTGTTCGCGGAAGCTGTACACGAAAAGTATCCTGGTAAGCTCCTGGCGTACAACTGCTCACCCTCTTTCAACTGGAAAAAGAAGCTGGACGAGGCCACCATCGCCCGTTTCCGGGAAGCCCTCGCCGAGATGGGATACAAGTTCCAGTTCATCACGCTGGCAGGGTTTCACTCGCTCAACCTGAGCATGTTCGAGCTGGCGCGCGAATACAAATTGAGCGGAATGACCGCCTACTCTCAATTGCAGCAGGCAGAATTCCAGAGCGAACGAGAGCACGGCTATGAGGCCGTGAAGCATCAGCGCTTCGTGGGAACAGGTTACTTCGACCTTGTCACGCAGATTGTGAGCGGTGGCGCGTCTTCGACCACGGCGCTTACGGACTCTACCGAAGCAGAACAGTTTGTTTGTCCCCCGGCGCCGGTACCGTCGCTCGCAGAAGAAATGCTGCTGCCGAGTGGTGATTAGTTCTGTTCCTCGCGCGAGGCTGTGGATTTTCCCGGCGCAAACGGCAAACTCATTGACCTGAGACGCCGCGCAAGCCAGTACAGAGGTACGTGAAAAGCAGTGCCAGAAGCGCGATCTGAGCAATCGACTCGGGACAAACAGGCCCAAAGCGGCGTTCAAGCCCAAGGGTCTCAAAACAGGCATCAGTAGCGGATTTCCACAGTTGACTTTCATAACATAGCGGCGCTAAATGGTCGCGCAGGTTTCCCACTCAGCGGGCGCTCCCCTCCCCGTGCGCGCTAAGAACAACGAAACTTGCCAGGAGAGACGATGAACAAAGCTGATCTCATCGACCGGATCGCGGCGGGGTGCCATATCAATAAGACCCAGGCAGGATCTGCGATCGATACAACGGTGGACAGCATTACTGCTGCTCTGAAAAAAGGAGACCGGGTGGCGCTGATCGGTTTCGGGACCTTCTCTGTATCACAGAGAAAAGCCCGCAACGGACGCAACCCGCAAACGGGGGCAACGATCAAGATCGCGGCCCGCAAAGTTGCGAAGTTCACGGCAGGGGCCGAACTGAAGAAAGCCGTCAATCGCGCCAAGTAGACTAAATTTATCCGATAAAAAGGGACGGCAGGATCTCCTGCCGTTTTTTAGTTGCATCGCATTTTGAACAAAAAAGGCACGGCTTCCACCGTGCCTGTCCTCCGATCCAAAATACCGCTTACGATTCTTTTGCGACTTGCAGATTGTTCTGAACGCTAAACACTCCGAACACCTGGCTGGCGCGAATGCCGGCGACATCTTTGTCCATCTTGCTGGCTACCGTGCCAAACAGTGTGAGCTTGCCGTTGTCCACCACGATCCGAATCGGCAGCGCAGGATCGATAGCGTAGCGGCTCAACACCGGATCGCGATAGATAGCCCGGGTTGCACGCAGGCGAATGTCATCGTCGAAACCTGAAACCGGCCCTACCTTGATATTATCCACCACATCCTTCACACCGGGCATGGTGTTCGCGATCGCAACTGCCGAATCGCGCCCCACGTCGCTGCGTGTCTCGCCTGTCAGAGTGACAACGCCGTCTTTTACGGACACGCCGACGAAGTTGAACAGGTTGTCATAGCCGATGCGGTCGTAATACAGCTTGCGATCAAGTTGTGCTTCGAGTTGCGCGTCGGACACGTTCTTGCCTGCAACCTCGATCAGGTTGCGTACGCCTTGTACCTTGTCCGCCTTGCGAATCTTCTTGGCTGCATCCAGCTTGTGCTGGTACAGATCCACAGTTCCGGTCAGAGTCACGATGCCGTCCTCCGTTGAGGCCTGCAGGTTGCGGAATTGCTGCTTCTTCGCAAGCTCCTGCACCACTTTGGCCTGGATCGCGGAATCGTACCGGCCAGCGCTCGCCGTCTGAGCGGCTGCTCCCAAGGCAAGCCCACCTAACACGACGAGTGAAGCGAGTACCTTAAGTCCCCTTTTCATGACTGCTCCTCCTTGCATACTGATTAACTGGTTAGTTAAATAATTCGATGCGTCATCAGGGTACAAAGATGCACGTCTCGTCTCATGAGACCGGAGATACTGGGCCAATAGCGATAATCGCTTTGCCTACTTCCGTTTTTGAGTGGCCTTGCGGAGGTGTTTCGGTGGTTTTTCCGTAAATACCCGGGCAAAGATCTTGTCGACATTTCGCAGTTGCCGCTTTAGATCGAACGCCCGTTCGATCTGCTGACGAGGCACATTCCGCGTAATCCCCTTATCTTTGAGCACCAAATCATGGAAATTTAAGCCCTCTTTCCACGCACGCATGGCGTGGCCCTGCACTAAACGGTAAGCGTCCTCGCGTGAGATACCGGCCTCCACTAAATCGAGCAGCAGCTGGCCGCTGAAGACCAGTCCGCCGGTGCTCTCCAGATTTGTTTTCATGCGCTCTGGGTATACGAACATCGTTTTGATGAGATTGGTTGTCTTCTGCAGCAGATAATCCACGAGCGTGGTCGAATCCGGAATGATGATGCGTTCGACGGAAGAATGAGAAATATCCCGTTCGTGCCAGAGAGCCACATTCTCAAAAGCTGCCTGCGCGTTGGAACGAACCACCCGCGCCAGGCCGCTGATCTGCTCGCAGGTCACCGGGTTGCGCTTGTGCGGCATGGCGGAAGAACCCTTCTGCTTCTCGCTGAAGAACTCTTCCGCTTCGCGCACTTCGGTGCGCTGCAAATGACGAATTTCGGTAGCAATTTTGTCAAGCGTGGAGGCAATCACAGCGAGCGTCGCTAAGTATGCGGCGTGCCGATCGCGCTGAATCACCTGCGACGAAATGGCTGCCGCTTTCAAACCCAGGCGCGCACAAATTTTCTCTTCCAGTTCAGGAGTGAGATGGGCGAATGTACCCACGGCGCCGGAGAATTTCCCAACCCGCATGTCCTCGGCTGTGTTGCGGAATCGGGCGATGTTGCGCTGTGTTTCGGAGTACCAGTTGGCCAGCTTCAGCCCGAAGGTGATCGGCTCGGCGTGAATGCCGTGAGTGCGGCCGATCATGGGGGTGTCTTTGAATTCCCACGCGCGGTTTTTCAGAACTTCCGCCAGTTGCTCCAGATCGTCAGCGATCATCTCCGATGCCTGGCCGACGAGCAGAGCTTGGGCAGTGTCGACGACGTCATTGGAAGTCAAGCCGTAGTGAAACCAGCGGGCGTGCGGCCCAACAATTTCCGCCACCGCAGTAGTGAAGGCGATGACATCATGCCGCACCGCGGATTCGATTTCCTGAATGCGCTCCACCTTAAAGTCGGCGCGTTCGCGAATCGCCTTGGCCGCCGCCTTGGGCACAATGCCGGCTTCGGCGAGCGTTTCAGTGGCCGCTACTTCGACTGCCAGCCAGGTGCGAAAGCGATTTTCGTCGCTCCAGATTCGGCCCAACTCGGCTCGCGTGTAGCGTGGGATCAGAGGTCGTGCTCCTTTAATTTCGTGGACTAGGGATTCTAAACGGTGTCGAAGGACCAGGGCTAGTCTGGTGGCGTGCGCCTGCGTTAACGAGAGATGAGCTTAGGCCGAATGCTGAATGTAGAGGTCAGAATGCAGAAGGGAAATCCCTGCAATCACAGAGGTGCACAGAGGAAGCAGCCATTGCATGAGACGCGGGTTCTCCCGAAATGTTTCCCAGGCTTGATTCCACTCAGGATGTTCAGAGTGACGCGAGAAACTTCCGCATGGCTTCCAGGCCGCGGTCCAACTCCCTCATCGAAGTTGCATAGGAGATTCGCACGTGATCGCGCGTGCCGAAGCCCTCACCCGCCACAGTAGCCACGTGGGCTTCGCGCAGCAGACGGCTGGCAAAGTCGCTGGCGGAATTAATCCCGCTGCGCCCGAAGTAAGCAGAGATGTTCGGGTACGCGTAGAACGCACCTTCCGGAAGGGTGCACTTCACGCCAGGAATCGAGCGCAGCCCGCTGATTACGTGGTCGCGCAGCTGAATGTACTCCCGCCGCATATCTTCCACACACTGTTGGGGGCCTCTCAACGCGCCGACTGCCGCTTTCTGCACAATCGAGGTGGGATTCGAGGTCGATTGGCTCTGCAGTTTCTGCATGGCGCCGATGACGGCCGCTGGAGCCAGGGCGTAGCCCAGACGCCATCCCGTCATGGCATAAGTTTTGGAAAGCGAGCCGATGATAACGATGCGCTCATGGTGTTCACGCACCGATCCGACTGAAAATTGCTCGCCCGAGTAGTTCAGATACACGTAGCACTCGTCCGAAATCGCCCAGATTCCGCGTTCCGCAGCAAGTCGCACAACTGCCTTCAAGTCCTCCGGCGACATCACCGCGCCCGACGGATTCGAAGGCGAATTCAGGATGATCAACTTGGTGCGCGACGTCACCAGGCGCGCTACCATTTCCGCCGTAACCCGGGATCCATCCGCTTCGTCGGTCTCAAGCAGAACGCAGTTTCCGCCTGCGTAGCGCACGATGTCCTTGAAAGAAACCCAGTAAGGCACCGGGATGATCACTTCATCGCCGTGATCCACGAGCACCTGAATGGCGTTGAATAACGCATGCTTGCCGCCCACCGATGCCATCGTTTCTTCGCGGCGGTAGCCGGAGCCGAAATCCTCAGCGTGGCGATGAACGATCGCATCGCGCAGCTCAACCGTCCCACCAACCGCTGTGTATTTGCTGAAGTTGGCCTGGATCGCAGCGATCGCCGCATCCTTCACATGCTGCGGCGTGGCGAAATGCGGCTCACCGGCTGTGAGGTCAACCACCTCGATTCCTTGCTGGCGCAGTTTTTCGGCTTCCGCCGCCGCTGCCATGGTGGCGGAGGGCTCAATGCGGTTGATGCGATCGGTTAACTTCAACGCTGGCACGGCTTCCGTGACTGGGGTCATTCTCGCCTTCCTGCTTTAGTTTTTGTTGCTGGCTGTAATTTAAGCACTGGGTCGAGTTTTTCTTTCAGCTTCTGCTCTACCATCTCTGGAACAAGGTCCGTGATGGAGCCTCCGAGTTTCGCCACTTCCCGAACCAGACGCGAGCTGAGATAAGAATACTGCTCCGCAGGCATCATGAAAACCGTTTCCAGCTCGGGTTGCAGCTTGCGGTTCATCAAAGCCATCTGCAGCTCATATTCGTAGTCGCTCAAAGCGCGAATGCCGCGAAGTACGGCGGTGGCTTTGACCCTCGCCGCATAGTCGACGGTCAAACCCTCAAAGGTGTCCACCCGGACATTCTTGAAATCTTCGGTTAGCGTTTCCAGCATCCGCCGCTTCTCGGCGACGCTGAACAACGGATCCTTCTCGGGATTACGCAGTATAGCCACAACCAGCTCGTCGAAAATCTTGCTTCCGCGCTCAATCAGGTCAAGGTGCCCATTGGTCGGCGGATCAAACGAACCAGGATAGATGGCGATGACTTTCTTCAATCTTCTCCTTGCGATTCCAGGCTGGATAGCTGAAGAGTACGAAGGAGGATTTTATTAGGGGACGATGAAAAATAACAACTGAGGCAACTCCTGTAGCGATAGATTCTGACACAATGAAATATGGCCCAATGAGAGTTGAGAATAACTACTTCATTCAATCCTTATGAGTAAATGGACACGGACGCGCCGAGATCCAGGGCGTACATATCAGGACGAGTACGAAGCCAGGCAACTTCGGGCAGACATGAGACGCGTACGCGAATTGGTATTGGAGGCTGCGGAAGGAAACACAGAGGCTGAAGATGCCTTCCTAAAAGTGATCAACACTGTGGAACCTGCAATGACAAAGGAGAGACGCAAGGAGTTGATCAGGCAGTTTCACGCTGCCGTCTCTCACGAGAGGCAACAACGCGGTCTATAGTCTCGTTGACTTGCCGGCGAGTCTGGTGGAGTTCCTCAGCGCTCTTCTTCTTGGCTGCTGAATCAACGAGTTCATCCATGCTGCTGAGAAGCTTGTCCATTGCAGATTTCTGCCTAACAGGCCGGGTGGTGTGCTTCTTATCCGCCATCACATCGTATTTTACGCCTTGAGTGCGCAAACCCATAGTGACCTACGTACTACTTCTTAAGACCCCAAAAGGTGACCGGATCTGCGTGGCAGTGGTACAGGGCCTCCTACCGCCTCGGCACCGATGCTTTCCCGTCCGTTCCCGTCGGCATGGTCGTAACCCGCGCGCTCTGTTGCGACGTCTGCCCCTGGCCAGCGGCAGCCTGAGCGGCAGCTGGGATCAAGCCCAGCTCTTTGCGCACTTCGGCTTCCAGTTTCGCGTAGATGTCGCGATTATCTTTCAGGAACTGGCGGGCATTTTCCCGTCCCTGCCCAATGCGCTCGCCCTTGTAGCTGAACCATGAACCTGACTTTTCAAGGATTCCATGATTCGCGCCCAAATCCAGCAAGTCGCCCTCGCGCGAGATGCCTTCGCCATAAAGCATGTCGAATTCAGCTTCGCGAAAAGGAGCGGCGACTTTATTCTTCACGACTTTGACCTTGGTCCGCGACCCCGTGACCTGATCGCCTTCCTTGATGGCGCCGATGCGTCGGATATCAACCCGCACCGAGGAGTAAAACTTCAAAGCTCGCCCACCGGTGGTAGTTTCGGGATTACCAAACATCACGCCGATTTTCTCCCGAATCTGATTAATAAAGATAAGACATGTCCGTGACTTGGAGACAATACCGGTAAGCTTACGCAGCGCTTGCGACATCAATCGCGCCTGCAGCCCCATGTGGCTGTCCCCCATTTCGCCGTCGAGCTCAGCCTTGGGAACCAGCGCGGCCACGGAGTCCACTACCAAGACGTCGATAGCGCCGGATCGTACAAGCGCTTCGGCGATCTCCAAAGCCTGTTCGCCATAGTCGGGTTGGGAGACCAGCAGATTGTCTACGTCCACCCCGAGTTTCTTAGCGTAGCCGGGATCGAGGGCGTGCTCGGCATCCACAAAGGCCGCCATCCCGCCGGTTTTCTGAGCTTGGGCGATCACCTGTAAGGCAATGGTGGTCTTACCCGAGGATTCCGGGCCAAAGATTTCGATCACCCGCCCCCGCGGGACGCCGCCTACACCGAGGGCCGCATCAAAGGAAATCGCTCCCGTGGAGATTACCGAAATAGGCACGATGGCTTCCTTGGATCCCAAGCGCATGATCGAGCCTTTACCGAACTGCTTTTCGATCTGCGCAAACGCGAGGTCAATTGCCCTAGCCCGATCATCTGCCATAGGAATGCTTGCTCCTGGGAGAAAAATAAGTGTTTGAGGGCGGATTATACACCGCATGCCGTGGTGAATAAAAGGCGAATATACTAAAGATGGTAACGGACCTGTTCCGAATCAGAACTCAGGGATTTCTGCGCCGGAGAGAACGTTCGCCGGCACTAGGGGATTTTTCCCAAATCCGGAACTCTGGAAGCGTAGTAATATTGCCGAAGTTTTCGATCCGTGGCTGAACGCCGCACGCCACTACCCAGGAGATATTACATGGACGAGCAAACCATCACGCCCTCCGTAACTGACTCTCAACTCTCTGTGTCCCGCCGCGACAACCGCAACATCTGGGTCCTCACCGCCTACGGAGTTTCAGGCCTGGCCCTCTTTGGCGTACTGTTGTATTTCTTCAGCAGCTACGTGACCCAATAACCCGACTCTTCCGATTCGACCCCGCAGCCGCAGTCGACCTCCCGCTGGTTGGCATTCCTAGGCGAAAACATTTCCTTCTCCCTCAGATGTCTAGCTCTTACGGCGCACGAACCATGGCGCGAACAGCTCCTTACATCGTGCGCACGTCGCTCTTCTGTTTTTTCGCTCTATCATTATTACTTCCCAAAGAATTCCAGGACATACGCCAAGGAGCCTCCCCGTGAAATTTGCACGCTGGGTATTCAACATCGCGTCTGTCTATGGAGTGATCTCAGTTGCGCCGTTGTACTTCATGGAGCGGACCATCAATCAGCAGAATCCACCATCGATCACGCACCCCATGTTCTTCTACGGATTTACCGGCGTAACCCTGGCATGGCAGCTCCTCTTTGCGATTGCCAGGCAACCGATGCGGCTGCGCCCAGTCATTCCCTTCGCCGTGCTTGAGAAGCTTAGTTTTGGATTGGCCGCGATGGTTTTGTACCGCCAAGCCAGGCTGGACCACAATGACCTGTGGTTCGCCTCGTCAACAAGACCCACACCACAGCACCTGAGGGTGCCCTCTCTTGCGCTCTTTGCAAGCGCGGTTTTCTTTCAATCCCTTCAGGCAGTTTTCTTTAGCTCTGCCGCTGGCCACTGGTTCAACTGCAATAGCGCTCCCTTCTCTGTTGGCACTTTGCCTGAGAGTGACTGTTTTGGGGAAGCTCGGCCTCTCCAGATCGAGCCAGCTATGAAGAGGCCTATGGCCAGCACCGCGGCGGCGATAACCAGTAGTAACGTAACCAGGGTGCTACGTTTCATCGTTTGTCGTCTCTTATGCCTGAGATAAATCATTCACACCACCAGCACTTCCGCGACTTTCCGGCGCTGGCGTTTTCACACTGAGCAACATCAAGAGGCTAATCATTCGATTGTGAGGCGCGTTGCGGACATGGTACCCGTAACGTGCTGGCTGGGATCAGGCTCCCCCGAAGGAAGCAGGATATCGGCCACATAGGTTCCTGTGTAACTGTTCTCGCCGACACCCACCTTGATCGTTGCGGTCAGCACGAAGGTTCCTGTGTTATTGCCGTCGGCGTCGAAGGTCCAGCCAAAATGTTTCAGCCTGAAGGTCCTTGCACCAATCTGCCTCCACAATCCCCAGCAGATATTGTCCAAGATTGGGGGCACAATGCCGCTGTTCTGCATCTCGAGGCCGTCGGCATGGAACTGTTGGAAGGCCAGATCGTAGACCGCTCCTCCGGTAAGAAGCGTAACTTCCCACATTCCAACGATGGCTGGGCCGTGAAAGCCGCCATTATTGTTCGCGGTTGCTTGGGTCGTGGCGAGTTGCGCCGGTGCGGGGCGCAGCCTGGCCGACATATTCAAGGCGTTGAGGCGCATGGCTGTCGACTGCGTTGGACAAGCGTTAGCAGCGGGGGCAAGAACAAGGCATAGCACTACGATCATGATTGGCGCCGTTTTAGCTATCACTGGGAGTTTGCTTCTCATTGGTTTTCTCCTCTGCTTTGGTATTCAATTGAAGTAACAGCTCGAAAATTTCCGTTTCCTTTGCTGCGCGAGATCCGCGTTGCGAACCGCGCGAAATTTAGTCCGACGTTTGCCTGCCCGTCAACTAACCTGTTCCTGACACTTCAAGCCTCCTGCTCACAATGGCTTACGGCCTTGTCTGGCGTGGGATTTCAGGCGGTGCTACACTTGCGCCCCGACGTATGCAGCCCGCTGTTCCCGCCCGCCGGCTGGTTCAATTCGGTGTCTTCGAACTTGACCTCGACACTGCCGAGTTGCGCAAGCAAGGCGTGAAGGTCAAACTCCAGGATCAGCCCTGCAAGGTTCTACAGATTCTCCTGGAGAAGCCCGGTCAGATCGTGACTCGGGACGAGCTGCGCGCCCGGGTATGGCCCGCAAACACTTTTGTCGAATTCGACCAGGGGCTTTACAGTGCCATGGCCCGGTTGCGCGACGCCCTCGGGGACTCTTCCGAGAGCCCTCGCTTTATCGAGACCCTTGCCCGCCGTGGTTACCGCTTCGTTGCCCCAACTAGCGCAAGCGTTCCTCCGACGGAAAGGCACCCGCTACCGCGTCCAGATCTGCGACTAGAACCATCCACTTCGCAGCCCGACCCAGGCATACGCCGATTTCTCATTAGCATCCTGGCAGGACTACTCGGCGGCGCGCTTGTGTTAGCGGTCATCCTGGGCCTCAATATAGCTGGTGCACGCCAGCGGTTGTTGCGTTACAGCAATCGCCCCATCCGCTCCATCGCAGTGCTGCCTCTGGAAAATCTCTCCGGTGATTCCGCGCAGGACTACTTTGCCGATGGGATGACCGACGAACTGATCACCGACTTGGCACAGTTGGCCAACTTGCGCGTTATCTCTCGCACTTCCGTGATGCACTACAAGAAGAATCAAAAAACTCTGCCCGAGATCGGGCGCGAATTGGACGTGGATGCCATCGTAGAAGGAACTGTGGCGCGCTCAGGAAATCGCGTGCGAATTCGTGTGCAGCTAATCCGCGCACGCGACGACCAACACCTGTGGGCGCGCGCATACGAACGCGAAATCAGCGATATCCTCCTTTTGCAAAGCGATGCAGCTCACGAAATTGCGGAGCAGGTGGGAATCAGCGTCGCGAAATCCGGCGAATCACAAACCCGCCGTGGTCACGCGCGTTCTATAGAGCCGAACGCTTATGAGACCTATCTGAAAGGTCGATACCTTGCAAGGACGCGGAAACGCGACGACGTGGAAAAGGCCGGCACTTACTTCCGAGAGGCGATTCAGCAAGACCCTGAAGCAGCCCTGGCCTATGCTGGGCTCGCCGATGTGTATCTCTTTGAGTTCTACCAGGGGACTCCTCGCAAAGAATCAGTTTCCAAAGCCCGGTACGCAGCCAGTAAGGCGTTAGAAATCGATCCTGATCTCGCCGAGCCGCACATCACTATGGCAGGTATTGCGGAAGCTTTCGATTGGAACTGGCCAGAGGCAGAGAATCACTACAAGCGTGCCCTCGAACTGGAGCCCAGTTCTCCCAGCGCCCATCTACAACATGGTGTGTTTCTTGTTGGAATGGGCCGCTTTGCTGAGGCCATTCCGGAGATTCAGCTCGCGGAGCGGCTTGATCCATTGTCAGCCAACACTCATGCCGCCAGCGCTTTTGCGTATTTCTTTGCGGGTCAATACGACCGGTCGATCGAACAGTCCCAGAAAGCACTCGAAATTGACCCTGCTGTTGTGACTGCGCACGCCAATTTGATCAACAGCTACATGGGGAAACGCATGTACGACCAGGCGGTGCACGAGTTTGAGAAATTCGCTCCTATGCGCGAGTTTCCGCCAGAATCGGTCACCGCAATCAAGCAGGCGTACCAGAGATCCGGAATCAAGGGATTTTGGCAAGAACACCTTGACCTGAACGCACTCGGACGCATTCCCAAGCTCAATAATTTCGAGATGGCAGATTATTACGCTTTGGTTGGCGAAAGAAACAAAGCGCTCACATATTTGGAGAAGTCTTGCGAAGACCGGGACCCGATGATGGAATTCTTGCACGTGGTTCCGGAATTCCGCGACTTGCATTCTGAACCCCGGTTTCAGGAACTCCTGCGGCGAGTGGGCCTGCCCCACTAAGCTTCCTCAAATTCCGGAGATCCTGGCGAGCCGCAGAATCCTCGCCGCTGCCGTTGTCGATACCCGCTCAGGCCATGGCTCCCCCGCACGTGAGCGCCGGTGAAGGTCCTGTCACATTGACACGAACAGGGATGGAGGGGACAATTGCCTCCGTTCCCAGGATCAAACAGGAAATTCCGGTTCAAAAGCCGGCGCCTATTCACCAATAACCAGTTTCGAGAAAAGAGAAAGCCATGAAAGAACCAAAAACTTCAGTTGCTCGATCCATCAAGGTGGGCGTAATCACGGACCAGACGGGTGCACTCTCGGTTATGGGTATCGCCAATGCAAACGTGGCCAGGATGGTGATTAATGACATCAATGCAAAAGGCGGTTTGTTGGGGCGGCAGATAGATCTATACCTTGAGGACAGCGCAACTACAGATAGTATGGCGGAAGCCAAGGCTGCCAAGCTCGTCCAGCAGGATCAAGTCGATGCGATCTTCGGTGGCATTTATAGCTCCACGAGGCAGGCTATCAAGGGTCCTGCTGTAGTGGATGGCAAGAAGCTCTACATTTACCCAGAGCAATACGAGGGACAGGAATTAGACCCGCTCATCTTCTGCACCGGCCCGGTGCCGGCGCAGCAGGTTGAACCTCTCATTCCCTGGCTGATGCAACACACGGGGGCGAAGAAATTCTACCTGCCGTCAGCTGACTATATTTGGCCGCACACCATGAACAAGAAGGTCCGGGAAGTTGTCACGGCCAATGGTGGCGCAATAGTCGGAGAGCAGTACTTTCCCCTCGATCACACTGACTACAGCCAGACGATTGAGAAGATCACCTCCAGCGGTGCGGAAGTGGTATTTAATACCACCGTTCCACCCGGGCTCACGCCATTCCTCGAGCAGCTTTACAACGCCGCCTTCACCAAGCGGGGTGGATACCTGGTCTGCACGTATTTCGACGAGAATTTCCTGAACATGGTACCGGCCGCGCACGTGGAGGGCCTGTACAGTTGCCTCGACTACTACCAGAGCGTAAGCGATCCATTCAGTAAGGAACTGCTCAATCAGTACGACAAGCTCTACCCGGGCAATGCCAGGTTCACTGCTGGCAGTGCATGTTCGGGCCTGTACCGAGGTTTGAGGTTCTGGGAGGCTGCGGTGAAAGAGGCAGGCTCGCTAAAGCAGGAAGATGTTATCAAGGCACTGGACCACGCAAAGATCGCAGAGGGGCCGGGTGGTCCAGCTGAAATGGTGCCCGGTCAGCATCACGTTCGCATGAACATGTACATTGCCCAGGCAAACAACGGCAATTTCAAGATCGTCAAGAGCCTGGGAGTCATTGATCCAAAGGAGGGCACTGTCCGAGGGCGAGCTTCTGCAGCTTGAATGTGGTGTTCACACGGAGGTCGCGGTTCACTAGGCCGGGGGCTGGCTGGCCCACGTTTCCCCCTTTGATTTCTTGCGTACAGCATCAAAAACCTGGGGCAACCTCATTTTTTTACGGTGCCAGAAAAAGCAAATTGCAGAAAGGTGGGCCGCCCTGTAACCGGGGAACGATAAACCAAGAACTCTCCACAACCCCTCCTCTGCTGAATCCACCGAAGCTCTTCGGCATCCCTGCTTGCGTCGTGTCCACTTCAAAATCACGATAATGGTATTCGCCGCGGACGTGCCAGCTCTGTATATACCTTGACACGTATATGCTATGTGGAGTATATAAAGAGCGTGGAATCTGTGTTCGAAATCATTGCGGAGCCGAACCGCCGCGCGATATTGAGCGTCCTGGTCTCCTCCCAATATTCGGTTGGAGAGATCGAGCGTCAGCTTCGTATGCCGCAGCCGACTGTGTCAAAGCACCTGCGGGTGCTGCGTGAGGCCGGTTTCGTGGAATCCACGGTGGACGCGCAGCGCCGTCTTTACCGGCTGAAACCTGGACCACTTCAGGAGGTGGATGCCTGGCTGTTTCAGTTCCGTCGGTTCTGGTCCGCTCACCTGGATGCTCTCGAACGCCACCTCGACCGCATGGATCGTCAACAGTATGGATCATCAACACCAACGAAAAGGAAGGCAGGGAGAAGACGACGCGGCCCAAACCGCGAACGTGACAAAGGAGAAACGAAATGAAAATCAAAGTGACCAGCCTATACGTAGACGACCAGGATAAGGCCCTGCGCTTCTATACGGAGGTACTCGGCTTTGCCAAGAAGACCGATTTCAGTCAGGGCCCATTTCGCTGGCTGACCGTGGCCTCGCCCGAGGAGCCGGACGGCACTGAGCTACAGCTGGCGCTGAACAACAACCCAGCGGCCAAAGCGTATCAGCAGGCGATCTTTCAACAGGGCCAGCCTGCGGCCATGTTTTACACCGACGACATCAAGGGCGACTACGAGCGGATCAAGGCCCGCGGCGCCGAGTTCACCATGCCGCCCACCGACGTGACCGCCTCCAAGATCGCCATGCTGAACGACACCTGCGGCAACCTCATTCAGGTCACGCAGCTGATGCGCTATTAAGGGCGGCCGTAAGGAAACAAAGATGACCGTTCGCGAGCAGTACACACCGGGTCCGGCCAGCGGGGCGCAGGTACGAAAGGACCGGGGACAAAAGGGCGAAGAGAAGTGGACGCTCATTCTCGTCCGAGAACTGCGCCACTCCCCGGAAAAAGTCTGGCAGGCGCTTACCGACCCGGCACATCTGCGCGAGTGGGCGCCCTTCGACGCCGATGGGAACCTGGGTACGGCCCGAGCCAAGGTGAAACTTACCACAGTGGGAGCGCCCACACCGCACGTTACCGAAACAACCGTAACGCGGGCCGACGCTCCCGAGGTGCTTGAGTACAAGTGGGGTGGCTTCGATATGCGGTGGGAACTCGAAGCCTTTGGTGGCGGCACGCGCCTGACCCTGTGGACCAACATCGGTCACCGCTTCATCGCAATGGGCGCTGCCGGGTGGCACATCTGCTTCGATGTGCTGGATCGGCTTCTGGCCGGTCAGCCCATCGGCCGCATCGTGGGCCCCGAGGCCATGAAGTTCGGCTGGCAGCGATTGCACACCGAGTACGCCAAGCAGTTCGGTATTGAAACGCCCAACTGGCCGCCTCAGGCGGCTCAAAAGTCGTGAATCGAGGAGGATCTATGCCAAAGAGAAATAAGATTATCTATTGGATTTCTACTGCCTGGCTAGCATTAGGAATGCTATCCACTGGGGCACTACAGTTATTCAGAGCGAAAGCGGAAGGAGCGCTGGCGCCGCCCGGAGTATATGGTATTACCCATTTGGGCTATCCTGTCTATTTTCTAACAATACTAGGTATTTGGAAACTTTCGGGAGTTGTAGCATTGCTTGTTCCTGAATTCCCTTTACTAAAGGAATGGGCTTATGCAGGCTTTTTCTTTGCCATGTCGGGAGCGGTATTTTCCCATATCGCATTGGGTGATCCCGTGAAGGAAATATTTCCCTCGTTGTTACTTCTAATCCTGACCGTAATCTCGTGGTATTTCAGACCTGCGGATAGAAAAATCATTGCAGTGAATCCATACAGTCACGGACAAGAGTTCCCGAAGACTGCAACTGCAACCGAGAAGCATGGCAACCATGCTGCGGTCGCGTAGAGTCTCATTCTGAGCTTACATCACTGCCCGTGCCCTCATCATCTGAGGCTCCTTCCTCCCCAGCATCTTTGGTCCTTCCACCGAAAGACTAACTCGGGAATCGTTGGAGCCTTCGCTCTTATCCAATCAGTTCTTGCGTTCTTTGCAAGGGTGGGGCCGCTCTTTCACCCAGCTCGCCGGCCTGAGGTTAGTACAGTCGTGCTATGCATCGCATGACCGTACTACAAGCGGGGCTCCGGCATCGTTTCCAGCCCCGGAACCCACCGCTGCCGCCGCACCCCTTTTTTCCATTGACTTCACTTCTCCTTTTGCCTCATAACAGAAGAAGGTAAGTTGATCCCGGGTTCTAAGAAGTCACCTTCGTGGCAGTTGCTTTCAGGTTCTCCCATCCAGTCTCCTCTTCGCGACCCCATCCAGCATTCCGAGCTGCAGGATCCAGAGCTAGCTCTTGGCAGCTCAATATTTTGCATGTAAGCACCTTTACTTCCAAGATTTTACGTGCTGTCGCACAGCCTCGATCCAATAGATTCATAGATTTAGCTGGCCAGCCTACCGATGCCTGCGCCATACTGATCCGATTCTCGCAGCTAAATCCTGCTCTGTCTAGATTTTGCGTGCAACTCCTTTCGATCCAAAGATTTTGCGCGTGTCTTCGCGCTAAGTTGATGATTCCAAAAGATCAGAGGAGGAGGGGTATATGCCCCGGTGCGTGGTCTCCAAGGCCCCAACCTCACGCCATTAACTCCTTTGCGATCTATATTTTACCAGAAACTCCTTTCAATCCAAAGATTTTGCTCGTGTTCTCACGCCAACCCAATGATTCCAAAAGATCAGGGGAGGAGGGTATACCTGTTCGGAGTGACGCGCAGTCAAATAAGGAGAGGGAACGGCTAAGAGCCAAGAGCTAAAAGCTAAAAGCCGAGAAAGAGCAAACGCCGCAAGCCTCGCGTCTACCAGATCAGCTTCAGGGCAAACTGCAGCTGCCGCGGATCGAAAGCTGCCGTGGGTTTCTGCCCGCTGTTCCACAACGGATTCACATCCGCCACGTTGAAGCGGTTCACCAGATTGAATGCGTCGACGATGCCCTCAAGCGAAAGGCGTTCCCCGAGGGGGATCCGCTTGGAAAGGCGTATGTCGGTGAACACGTCCGCAGGCTTTATGCCGGCGTTGCGCCCGAGATTGCCGTCCAGGGTCCCGTCGATAAAGCAGGCCGGGATCAGGAATCCGGTGGGCGAAGTGCGGGATGGCGCGGCAGTATCTCCGCACGAATTGACACTGTTTGCCGCAACGATCAGCGGCCGGTCAGTCGGCGTGCTGAAATCAAGATTGCGATCGTCGCCGCTGATGATATTGAAAGGCCGCCCCGATACCGCTTCAATGATCGGCGCGACAGTCCAGTAGGAGAAAAACTTCCCGAGGAAGCCGGTCCCACCTAGCTTCCCGCTCTGGTAAACGGCGCTGAAAACAAAACGGTGCCGCTGATCGAACAACGAATTCGAACGTTCCGCCGAAGGGTTGTAGTTGTCCTGCGGCTCGAGTGGGGACTGGAGATCGGTTGAATCATCGATTGCGTGCGACCACGTGTAGGACGCCAGAAATTCATAATGCTGTCCAAAGCGCTTGCGCAGGTTGGTTGTCAGGCCGTGGTAGACCGAGCTGCCGTTGGCAAAGTTGGCGGGCATGTCGCTAAAGGGGACGCATCCAGACAGACTGGCAGGATCACAGCTTGCATTGAGGCCGTCCGCTGCGAGAATCGCCTGAGCCTCACCGACGCAGATCCCCAGGCCGGCACCAATGAGGGCACGTGCGATTGACGGATTGAGACCTGAGGGGCGGAAGAAACTTGTGAGTGCAGACGAAACCCATGCCGGACCCGCGCCCAGCTGACAAGGGGTTCCTCCGGACGTAAACGGGACTGAGCCGACGCCCAAGGGGCCCAGGGTGGAAGCGCCGGAGGTAGGATCAGTTAACGCAGCCTGCCAATTAGCCAGCAAAGCGGCTGGCTTAACGGCGTTTACGTTGATCGGGCGGTTAAGATGACGCCCGCCGTTGAAGTTGTATTCGACGGCAAGTGAAACGTCATGGCCCAGGTCGCGCTCGAATGTGAGGTTGGCTTGGTGAGAGTACGCATATTGAAAGCTCTTGGCGTTGGGGAATCCGAAGGGTTGGATGGCCAGCGGTACCCCCGCTGCCAGGTAATTCTGATTCACCCAGACAGATTGCGTGCTAGGCGCGGGATTGAAACGTTGTTCATCAGGCAGATAGGTAAACGAAGGAGGCAAACACCCGAGCAATCCCTGAAACGTGTTGCTGGCATTCAGAGAACAGCTGGCGTCGGGCGCTCCGGGGAAAAGAACGATCTGGGGCGCCTGCGAGCCGTCGGCAACGTCGGCGATAAATGCCAGACCCAACAGGGGATGGTCATAGAACATTCCATACGACGCCCGTACGACAGTCTTGCCGTCTTTTGTTGGATCCCAGGCGATGCCGATGCGAGGAGCAACATTGTTGGTGTCTCGCGGAATTCCTTGAGTGATGCCCAGAAAATTCTGCCCCTGAGCCGCCACCGAATTCAAAGGACCGAACTGCGGTGTCAACTCCACGTCGTAACGAATGCCGTAGTTCAGAGTCAGATTCGATCGGATTCGCCAGCTGTCCTGGAAAAACGCACCGAGCGGTGTATTGGAGAACCCATCATGCGGATTGCCAACGCCTTGAATAAAGTTCGCGGGAATCCCGGCTCCATACGACTGTATGGGGCTCAAGCCAGGAAACGAAGCCGGGAATTGCAGGTTGGTGGCGGAGACGCCGCCGAAGTTATAGATGCCGCCAAAATTCACGGTGAAATCTGCAGAGATCGGCAGGAAATTTCCGTCGCCGCCGAATTTGAAGCTGTGGCTTCCAACCGCCCAGGAGAAATTGTCGGTGACCTGATAACGTTGTTCCGTGCGCCGCACAAACGAAAATGGCTCGCGGCCAAAAAATGCAAATCCGGGGATGTTTACGGCGACGTCCCCGCCGCCCGGTCCACGCGAAAATCCATACAAAAGTCCGCGGCGTGCATAGTGGAAACGGAATTCGTTGATCTTGTTGTTGCCGATTGTCCACTGGTCCTGAGCGGTCAGGGACCAGTCGTGAAAATTCTGATTGGAGGTGCGGGAGAACGCGTTCTGTCCGAAGTTCTGCGGGCCTTGTGCCTGGACTTCAATTCCAGTCTGGTCGCTGGGGCTGACGCCGCCACGCAGCATGATGCGGTTGTTGCTGGTGAAATTATGATCAATCCGCAAAGAGTAAAGATCGGTGCGCTCGGTCACGGGAAAGTTTCCAACGAGGCTATTCAAAGGCACAAAGGACTTTGGCACGAAACATGGCCCCGGAGGCGCACAGGACGTGGGAAACCCGCTGAAATTAGGGAGGACGCTGATGCCCTGCGGCCACACTCCGCTGAGCGCCATGCCCGACGAACTACCCAGAAGCGCTTCATATTGGATCAGGCCATTGGGCTGCGCCGCGAAAGCAGCGGCTTGTGCGGGCGTGAGTCCCTGCAGAAAGGTCGCCTGTTGCGGAGTCACTTGGATGACACCAAATGGGAGCGGAAAGGCGCCACCCGCTGTATTCACCGTGTTGAAAGGTACGAGATCAAAGTTGCTGGCTCCGATCGAAGAGAATCCCGTCTCCTGCCGCCACGTGCCCTCCCAGGAAAAATAGAAAAAGGTCTTATCTTTTTTTATCGGCCCGCCAAAATCAAATCCCGACTGGACCCGAGTGTAGGCTGGATTGGAGACAGTGCTGAACGGATTCACTGCCTGAAAATTTCTATTGCGAAGATATCCGAAAGCCGTGCCGTGAACATCATTCGACCCGGAACGCGTAATGATGTTCACTACACCGCCCGACGCGCGCCCGTACTCAGCCGCGTAGCCGTTGGTGATGATCTGAAATTCCTGAACTGCTTCCTGCGAAACCGTGGAGCGAATCCCATTCACCGAGTTGTCGACTGCATCAGCTCCATCCACATTCACCAGATTGGCGCGGGCGCGCTGTCCGCTCATGTTCAAACCGGAGGTTGGCGCGGCTCCGATGGAAGGCGCATCGTCACGCGCCAGCCTAGAGTCGGTCAAGGCGAAGTTGATGTAGTTGCGTCCGTTGATCGGAAGATTATCGATGCGGCGTTGTTCGATAGTGTCGGTCGAAGAGCTGCGCTGAGTTTCCACCAGTTCGGCCGAAGAACTGACGTTGACTACTTCCTGCGCTCCGGCGACGGAAAGCGTGATCGGCAGTTGCGCGAGCTGGCCCACCGTGATCACGACGTCATTGGCCGTCAACTTGGCGAAGCCTTGCGCGTCGACGGTGACCGCATAAGTGCCCGGTGGCAAAGACAGGATTCGATACTCGCCTTCATTGCTCTCCGTGGTAGAGCGCTCGAAGGCTTTGGCCGGGTCGCGCGCGGTCACCGTCGCATTAGTGACAACGCCGCCCTTCTCATCTTTCACCCTGACGTGTAAATCGCCTGTGGCAACCCCCTGGGCGAAAGCAAATCCGGTGAGCAGCAGGAGTAGTGGCGCAAGTGCGGCAAGCTTTCCAGCATTCATAATTTCCCCCTGGAGAGCGCAGTTTCGCGAAGGAGGCTGCCACGCTCGTTTGGGTTGCAAGATGGTTGGTAAATGCCGTGGGCGGTTGTACATCAGGAGCTAAGAAGAAAGCAAGCTATATTGGCGAGGAGGGCTCGACGAGGAATCCTGTCACTTACCCACAACAAACCTTGACGATTGTTCCAGTTTCTGTGATGGCCGACCAATGGTTCATCACGACTCGAATGCAGCCTATAATCTTCACTCTTGGCTGACAAGTCCCGAGCGGCGGCTGTGGAAGAGTCCGCATCGTTTGCAAGCGGCCATTCGATGGTAGCTCGTCTGCAAAGGGTGCTAGTTTGCTCGCCTCGTACCGCAGGGTGGGATCTGCCGGAGCGGGCGGCACTCTGGCGCGAACTGGGATTCTTGCGTGCCCCTAACTTCCAACAAGCGCAAGCGGAACATGACAATCTTCGTAGCAAACTGGAATCCGCAGGGGCTGAGGTAATCGAAATGCCACCGGCGCCAGATCTGTCCTTGGATGCGGTCTACGTCCATGATGCATCGTTCACGACGAATTTCGGGCTAATTGCAATGCGTTCGGGCAAGGCGAACCGCGTGAGTGAGGGCAAGCATCACCGTTCACATTGTGCGAATCTGATGCTGCCGACCCTCGCCGAGATCGCTGCTCCAGGGACTACTGAGGCCGGAGATATGGTCTGGCTCGATTCTAAGACTCTCCTCATCGGTCACGGCTACCGAACGAACTCGGCCGGGATCAGGCAGATGCGCGACCTGCTCGGCCCACGCGGCATTGACGTGATTTCGGCCCCGCTTCCTTATGGTCGAGGTCCGTCCTCATGTCTGCACCTGATGTCGTTGATAAGCCTTCTGGATGAGCAAACCGCACTAGTGGATCTGCCTTGGCTCGCGGTCGAAACGGTTGAGTTGCTCAGATCGCGTGGTTATCGCCTCATTGAAATTGAGTATTCCGAGCGCGATTCACTGGCGTGCAACGTACTTTCTCTAGGCGACAAACGCCTGCTCGCACTCCGAGAGAAGAATGAGAAGACAAATCAGAAGCTGCAAGACGTGGGCTTCAATGTCCGGACCTTTCCCGGCTCTGAGCTGTGCATTAACGGCGGCGGCGGTCCTACGTGCCTTACACGTCCGCTTAAGCGCGGTGAAAATCTTGGCGGCCCGACGAGAGTTTTAGTCTAGATGGACCAGAAATCACTACAACGGTATATTCCCGTGTTTCTTCGGCGGATTTTTGTCGCGCTTCGTATCGAGCATTTCCAGCGCCCGAATCAGTTTCCTTCGTGTTTCACGCGGCTGGATGACGGCATCCACGAAGCCGCGGTCAGCGGCAACATACGGATTGGCGAAGCGGTCCCGAAATTCTTCTATCTTGCGCTGGCGGATTTCATCGCGATTTGCTGCGCGCTCCAGTTCGCGTTTGTAAACGATATCCACGGCACCTTCCGGGCCCATGACCGCGATCTCGGCTGTCGGCCAAGCGTAGTTGACATCAGTGCGGATGTGCTTGGACGCCATGACGCAGTATGCGCCTCCGTACGCCTTACGAGTGATCACCGTCAGTTTTGGCACCGTTGCTTCGGCGAAGGCGTAGAGCAGCTTCGCGCCATGCTTAATGATTCCGCCGTATTCCTGGTTCGTTCCGGGAAGGAAGCCGGGCACATCTTCGAATGTAACCAACGGGATGTTGAAGCAGTCGCAGAAACGCACGAAACGTGCACCTTTGATTGAAGCATTGATGTCCAATGTCCCGGCCAGAAATGCGGGCTGATTTGCCACGACACCAACAGATTTTCCGTTCAAACGAGCAAATCCGACGACGATGTTTCTCGCGTAGTGCTCCTGAACCTCAAAGAAGTAGCGATCGTCCACCACTCGTTGGATGACATCTTTCATTTCGTAGGGGAGATTGGATTGGTCGGGGACAATAGAATCGAGCTGCTCATCCATGCGGTCGATGGGATCGGTGCACGCCTTACGTGGCGGATCGTCCAGGTTATTCGATGGAACGAAGCTGAGCAGTTCGCGAATCATGGACAAGCATTCGGCGTCATCCTGAGCCATGAAGTGGGCAACGCCCGAGGTCTGGTTGTGAGTGTGCGCGCCGCCGAGTTGGTCCTTGGTGACTTCTTCGTGGGTGACTGTCTTGATGACGTCCGGTCCGGTGATGAACATGTACGAGGTCTTGTTCACCATGAGGATGAAATCGGTAATGGCTGGGGAATAGACGGCGCCACCAGCGCAGGGCCCCATGATCGCCGAAATCTGAGGAATCACGCCGCTATAAAGCGTGTTGCGCAGAAAAATATCTGCGTAACCCGCCAAGGACATGACACCCTCCTGAATCCGCGCACCGCCGGAATCGTTTAAGCCGATGAGCGGCGCACCCATCTTGGCTGCGAGATCCATAATTTTGACGATCTTGGCGGCGTTGGCCTCCGAGAGCGATCCACCGAACACGGTGAAATCCTGCGCAAAGACAAAGACCAGGCGGCCTTCGATTCGGCCGTAGCCGGTGATGAAGCCATCGCCGTAGTACTTCTGCTCGGCCATGCCAAAGTCATGCGAGCGGTGGGTTACCAGCTTATCGGTTTCCTCGAATGTGCCGTCATCGAGCAAGAACTCGATGCGCTCGCGGGAGGACATCTTGCCTTCTTTGTGCTGCCGTTCGCGACGCTGCGCCCCGCCGCCTTCTTCGGCCAGGCGATCGCGTTTCTTAAGCTCTTGCAGCTTCTGTTCCAGGTTCATGAGTGGGAAGATTATAGGCGAGAAGGAATGCACGCGACGGGCGGAGCAGCAGTTCATGGCCCGGGGTAATTCGCCGCGTGGTTCCAATTCCATGCAGAATGTATCGCAAGGAACCATGAAGCCGAATCGGGTGTGGATAACTGCGCTTACGGTAGGCGTCATTGCGCTTGCGCTTTTCTTGGTAGGGATCAGTAAGCCGTCATCGACTTTTTATGATGAGTTTCAATACGTCTCATCCGCCCGAGCATTTCTGGCCGGCGCGTCCAACCCGAATCCGGAAGCGCCGCCCTTGGGAAAGCTCTTGATCGCGGTCGGGATAAAGGCATTGGGAGATAACCCGTGGGGCTGGCGCATCGCCGGCTCGGTCTGTGGCGCACTGACGCTCGTGGCGATTTTCTTGTGGACTCACTTGCTCTTGCACGACTACGTGCTTGCGTTGACCGCTTGTACGCTCACACTCTTCAATAATTTTTTGTTTGTGATGTCGCGCGTTGCCATGATGGACGTGTTCCTGGTGATGTTCATTATGTGGGGGCTGGTGGCATTTACCGCGGTGTTGGAATGGAAGGGCCTTAGTGCCATGACGCGCCGCTTTATTTTGGGCTTTGCAGGCACAATGTTCGGATTGGCTTGTGCGTGCAAGTGGAACGGCATAGATACGCTTGGCATTGTGTTAGCGACGAGTGTCATATTGCTGCTGGTCGCGAAGCGATCAGGCGATAATCGTATAGTCCGCTACAGAACTCACCTTTCACAGGTCGGGATCTTGCCGCTCATCGTTGCTCT
Source organism: Acidobacteriota bacterium (assembly GCA_003224905.1). GTDB lineage: Bacteria > Acidobacteriota > Terriglobia > Terriglobales > Acidobacteriaceae > QIAA01. Next base: position 4,245 of record QIAA01000169.1, on the reverse strand, counting down.
CCTCGTCGTACCGGTTGCTGCATATTCTTTGAGCTACTGGCCGTTGTGCCGCAGTCTGCATCGACCGTTCACGTGGAGCGAACTGCTTTCCATGAATCTCTATATCTGGCGTTTCCATCTGGCAACTCCGGGAAACAAAGCGATCGCTTCGCCGTGGTATACGTGGCTGTTTGCCACGAATCCGCAACGCGGTTTGTCCTACCTCGTGGGCAACGTCGTCGTGATGTGGGGAGGGCTGCTGGCGTTGGCGTTTTGCGCGCGCAGTTTTTGGAAATCTTTCCCGGAGGCTCTAGTACTCGTGCTTTATGCGGGCAATCTGCTTCAGTGGGGGTTTACGCCTTGCAAGAGTACCTTTTATTACTATTACTATCCCGCCGCGATGTTCCTGGGCGTAGCAATCCCGCTAGCCTTGCGCCAACTACCTGAGCGGGTACTCGGGATACGCCCAGCGTTCATTCTAGTGGTCGCTGCGGCCGTGATCTTTGTGGTCTGCTATCCGCGAATGGCCCATCTGGATGCGCCATGGGATTGCGCTTTCGGGTGTTGGTCGTGACTCGGGACCTGTGGAACGAACAGCCGAGGTTTCAGCATTACTCCATGCTTGATCCCATCGGCTGGTACTTGTATTTCTTTCCATCCCAGAAGAGAACCGAAACCGTATGGTCCCCGCCAAGCTCGTTGGCGTAAATTGCCGTCACAGTCTTCTTTTTTAGCTGCAGCTTTCTTATCGTGATCTGCCCATATGCCAGATTTACGATCAGGAACTTTCCTCTTTCTCCCGGGGTCCGCCATGCATCTGCTCCGGCCCCATGAACGATGAGCAGAGCCAGACTGCGGTTTTCTGGCTCAGAAGTCGCGAACTGAGTCGTGATCCTGGGATCGCCAAAGCCATAGAAGGCATAATAAGGATCCAGAACGAGATAATGATTCTCAGCTGCATCGGTCAGCGGGTTTTTACACCTTGCTGGAATGACGATGTCCGGAGTGCCGTCATTATTAAGGTCCCCGACGACGGCCGGGGTACTCGCGTTAAGCGTGCAGCTCGAACCGAACTCCTTTTGCACGAAGACATTGTCCACCGCTGACGGAGTTTCTTGAGCGTGCACATTCAGTACAAGCACGATTAGTGAAAGGAAGCAAATACTGGACCGCATAGGCCCACTGTAGTCGGGCGAACGTTAATTGGATAGAGACAGTAAAGGTGCTGCGGAATCTTCCGTAACCACCGCAGCTGGGATCATCGCTTGAAGTGCTCCCAACCCTGAGGCTTTAGGGTGAAGGTTTTCTCGTTGCGCTGCAAACGGAGGCGCTGTTCGCGCGTGATGACACCAATTTCGGTGACTTTAACGCCGGCGATGCGCCGCGGCACGCGTTTGCTTCGCGGCGAGCAAAAGAGTAGTTCGTAGTCCTCACCGCCATCTAACGCGAAGCCAAGATCTATTTCCTGCCTACTCTTTCCAATGCTGCCTTTCGGAATCGTCTCGGAGCGGACTTGGGCGCCGACACCGCTCTCTTCGCATATATGCGCCAGGTCCGTGGAGAGGCCATCACTCAGGTCAATCATGGCGGAAGCCAGGTGTTTCTCTCGGAGAAATCCCGCCACGGCGATCCGCGGCTCGGGATAGAAATGCGCTCGGTAGTCGGCAGCACGAAGATCTCGGCCTGAGAAGAGGAGATTCAAAGTGGCCGACGCCGCGCCCAACTCGCCAGTAACGTAAATTCTGTCTCCGGGGCGCGCCCCTGAACGCAGGAAAGCCTTTCCTAGGGGAACAGTCCCCAGTACTACGATGTCCGCCAGAACGCCCGCCTTTGACTGGGACGTGTCCCCTCCCAATAGAGATACGCCGAAACGGTCCCCTAACCTAAGCAAGCCGCGAAAAAACCGGTCGACCCACGACTGGGGAAGCTTCGCAGGTACAGCGAGCGACAGCAAAGCTGCTCTCGGCTTTCCTCCCATCGCGGCGATATCGCTGAGCCCACGCGCCAGGCAACGGTGGCCCACCGACTCGGGCGGGTGCCAGTCGCGGCGAAAGTGAATGCCCTCAAGGCTGAAGTCCGTCGTAACTAATAAGTCCTGCGCCGGAGGAACTCTCAGCAGGGCACAGTCGTCGCCTATGCCAAACGCGGCACGATTACTGGCGCCTTTGGCCGCTGCGCGGCGTATGCGTGCAATCAGGGCTTTTTCACGGAGCGGCACGGATGCAAATATAGATGAGGATTTGCTTCCGGCCCAAGCTGCTCAATTTTCAGCAGCCCAAGAAAGCTCTTCGCAGCAAGGTTGTCAGGGCAACTTGGGCCCCGGTACGGTCATCTATCGAACGTTGGCAGTTCGAGGTTCGCCTGGTTCTCAGTGCGGGTTCCACCCACTAGGTTCGCTCAGGTTCGCGCCGCACGTCGCACCAAAGTCACCGGGTCGTAACGGGTCCTACTGACCATGCTTCAGCACCCGGCCTTGGTAATCCAAAAAAGGCTCTACCGCCGTTGACATGGAGGAACCTACTTTGTTACCGTTGCCAAGCTGTTTTCAAATACCTGTGGCCGAGCTAAGTGCTGCATCGCCTGTGGATTGCAGCCAAAGCAGTTTCTGGCCACTCCCGGTTCAGGTAGGCGGGCTCAGACAGTACCCATCCCAAGATGGGGGCGAAGCCCAAATTCAGGACAAAGCTAGCCAGCAACATAGAGACGGCGTCGTCCTGAGTGTCAACAAAAGGAAAGACTTGCGCAGACGCTTCTACATCCTCTTCGTCGCTCGTGCGGAAGATGGACAGCTCCGTAAAATTCCCATCCCCATCCACTACGCCTACGTCTTCATCGTGGGGGCGACTATCGGCATTCTGAGCCTGACCGGTATTGCCAGCTCTTATCTGAGGATGCTGTGGAAAGTATCTCAGTTCAATGAGCTACGTACGGAAAAGGAAGACCTTAAGAACCGTTATACGCGCCTGGAGCAGGTGGCGAAGGAACGCGATATTCAAGTGGCCTCGCTTGGTTCGCTGGCCAGCGAAGTTTCTTCTCTGTACGGTCTGAAATCGGGCCCGGCGATGGTGACAGCGACCTCGGAGAAGATTCAGGATTCGCAGATCAACTCTTCTCTGGATCAGCTCTTTGCCCTCAAGACCTCGGCGATCAGCGGCGCTACTATGACGGGTCTTTCCCTGGGCCTCGTGCGTAACGTGACGACCGCCGACTGGCTGAAGGCCAACTCGGCTCCGAATCTGTGGCCGGTGGAGGGTCCAGTTACCGGATCATTTGGCGAGCGTATCGATCCATTCAATGGCGAAGGTGCGTTTCATAGCGGAATCGATATCGGGTCAAGCTTTGGGCAGGCGGTTATCGCGCCCGCGGACGGCGTCGTTGTCCTCGCTGATTTCATGAGCGGTTATGGGCGCGTCGTCATGGTGAATCACGGCCACGGCATAACGACCCGCTATGGCCATCTTGCGAACTTCGCCGTGGCTCTCGGACAACAAATTCACCGCGGCGATACTCTCGGATATGTGGGCTTGAGCGGACGGTCGACTGGTCCACACCTCCATTACGAAGTTCGAATCAATGACACTCCCGTTAACCCTCACAAGTACCTACGGCTCACATTCGCTAACGTCGGGGGCTTCTCCGCAGGTAGTTGAGCGCGGGGTAACTGGTAGTCTCAGAGGTCATTGCCTGAGTCCCATCCATTTTTCCGAGACCACAATTGAATTCCCCGGATTCTGCGGGTCGAAGCGCACAGAGGTCGGAAGGCCCAGCCGGCAGGAGTGCAGGTTAATCCATTGGCGCAGGTAGGTCACATCCTGCGAAGCTTCGTACGAGACACCTGCGACGTCATAGTGGTAGATCAGCAGGGTGGCCGCGCGTGGAGCTGACGATTTCTTGCTGCCGTTGACCGTCATCTCCTGAACATCGATAACTGTTCCGTCAGTAATGCGTCCGACGCGATCGAGCCACTCTCGCCGCTCGCGTTCCAGTTCCTCAGGACTCTTGGGTTTCCTGCGTAAGAAAAAATAAATCACCAGCAGCGCGAGACAGCCGGTCAGGATAAGACTATAGAGGCGAAGGGAGATCATGATACGAAATCACTGCAGCAGTTTTCGGGTGCCCCTTCGATAAGAGCGAAGGCGTTGTCAAGGGCATAGTTTTCCTGTGCGGTGCGAAGCACCGGTGGGGTTTGCCAGAGAGGTTGAAGGACCAAGACTCTGGAATCTCACCGTGAATCACTGTGCGGCGGAACGTCGTTCCACCAACCAT
>QIAA01000168.1 GCA_003224905.1 Acidobacteriota bacterium | reverse complement strand
CGATCAGTCGTGGAAATTTGCGCAGTCTATCAATATGGGCCAAAAATATGCGTACCGTGAGGTTCGGATCGGCCCCTTGTATCCAGCGGAGGCCTTAATCACCAGGGAAGCGGTTTACGAGTTCCTAAGTGACGCGACGAACGGGTCCATGGCGGGTTTTGCACTCGGCAAGGTTGTGCGCAGTCCAATCGGCGCAATGGCGACGAGGGCACAAAACGTCGAGAGGTTTCTGAATATAGGAGACCTCGGAATCATGCACTATGTCGAGCCCTGCTATCCGTCGAATTACGAAGGCGGAACAAAGGACATTTTGGACTTCTGGTCAACAGCAGTACCGATCCTGAGACTAACGAGGGTTGCAGGAGCGCTGTTTGAACAGCAAAAGGCAAGCTGTAACTTGCGAATTGAAGCACACCTCAGAAAGATCACTGGTCAGTCATTTTGGTCGGGACCGAACCCAAACTTGTCGCTGCCCATCACCACAGTATCCGATTCAGTGCCAGCTTTGTCGCAGGTTTCCTCCTGTGACCTACCTGGAAACGCACTCAACATCACAGTTGATTTGATGTACCAGTTGAGGTGGCCATTCGGCGAACAAGCTCCGCCACCCATGACTAACGTTCGCGAAGTCGTGCAGAAGCTTTTAGCGAATGTCTAGAAAAACTCGGCCTTTCTGCGGGGCCGTGGAGGTTGCCGCGTCGCGGACGGCGGAGACCAAGCTGGAAGTGCATGTGTCAAATTGAAAGAGGTGCAGGATCGTGACATAGCAACCAGCGAATCGGGACCAGCATGCTTTGAGGATGAAATCGTGTCCCTGACGTGCAAACCTTTTTCAAAATTTTTTCCTGCACGCGACCCAGCACGTTCATATAGGGCAGGCCGGGCACTACCCCCTTGACAATTGGCGAGGAGAATCAGGAAGCAGGTCGAGGCTTTTTTGTGTCGTGACTTGTGTCGTAACCCTGCCATCCCGACCCGTATCGTTCCAGTTTGATCGGTATCGCTTGAGGGCAGATGTCAGGTACCAGACAACGATCAAGCCCGCATGAACACTGTCCTTCGGCGTCGCTTGCTCTCACTCGCTATCGGAGCGTCCCACTTCGTTGAGGGAAATGGCATGGAAGAGGTCGTCGGTTCGATCCCGACCAGGTCCACCAATCTTCCAATCACTTAGCGTACCCACCGGCCGAAAATTGGCTGGAAATTTCAAGAAGCTCGGGCCTTGGCGGACATCAAAACCCTACCAACCCATTCGTCTCTCGCCACTCGTGATCGAGGGCGCCCCAAGTCTCGCCAGGTTGTCCTGGCCAAAGCTGATCATCGCTCACTCCTTGAGCCATCTCCGCGATCTGCAAAGGCTCAAGTCCTTTCGCCGAATTCCGCCCCTAAATTCAAGTTTCGCATATACGAACCGCCGAGCGACAGCATCACTTCTCACGGTTCTCGAAACGTGGGATTGCGGCAGCACAGCTCTCCGCGGACGCCGATCCCTCGTATGCACACCCGTCCGGTGTTACGACAGAGATCAATGTAGCGCCCACAATTGCAGCGGCAGTCATTATGACCCAGGCAAGATCGTAGCTGTGGTAGGCATCAAAGACTCTTCCCGCCAGCCAGGGTGCGAACCACTGGCCGAGTGAGTATCCCATGATGATCAACGACAAGAGCTTTCCCAGGGCGGACAATCCGAAACAGTCTGCCGTAACCAGCGGAATCAGCATGTAGTCGGCGCCCATGGCGAACCCGAAGAGTAGTGCAAATCCCCAGACGGCGGCCGGCTGCTGCACCAGGAACAATAGAGGGATTGCCAGTCCGAGCGCCAGGTAGAACAACGCCATCACATTCTTCCTGCTGTATCGGTCTGCAATGTAGCCTACTATCACGCGTCCCGCGAGACTCGATACCAGCATGGAGCTCGATACGCGGGAAGCCGCGCTCAGAGAATATCCCTGCCCTTTGAGAAACAGGATCAGGTGCTGGGTCACGGCGCCGATCGCGCCGATGGTCAACGTGCAGCCAGCCAGGATCAGCCAAAAATTTGCGCTGCGCACGGCTCGTGCTACGTCCACTCCGGAAGCTGAGTTCACTGTGCCCGAACCGGGTTGAGATGCCGGCGTAGACGCCGGGGAAAACCCATCGGGTACAAGATCCAAGTCGCGCGGGCTGGAGCGCGTGATCCATTGAGCAACGGGGAACAGCACAACCAGGATAAGAACTCCGATGATTTCAAAGGCGCGCCGCCAACCAAAGCTCTGAATCAGGGCGTTAATCAGAAGTGGCGAAATTGCGCCGCCTACGCCTAATCCAAGGTAGGCACCTCCCATCGCACGGCCACGCTTTATCCGAAACCAATTCGAGATCAGGACCTGGTTGGGAATAGGCCCGGTGAGTACATAACCGACGACTTCCATGATGCAGAGCAGATAGTATTGCCACAGGCGTGTCATACTTCCCATCAAAATAAGCGGCAGCCCCACACACCAAATGCCGATCTGAATCACCTGACGAGACCCCAATCGGTCGATCAGGACGCCTGCCAGGATTCCGAATAGCAGGGCTGCCACTACGAATCCCAGCAGAAAACCCTGAGTCAATTGGGCCCGGGTGAACCCGAGCGAATCCACCATCGAAGGGTAGAAGACCGGGAAGCCGTAGTAGACGATCCCGACCGAGAAGAAAAGGTTCAGGAACGCAGCGAGGACAATCCACCAGCCATAGAAGACGCGCATCGACGCCCTTTAAGAGCTGAAAATTTACCGGTGTTCGCGAGAATCTAAGCTATCGGGTCCCAGTTGCGGATGATTACGCGTTCTGGTTCAACTCAACTCTTCAACAGCGTTCTTCCAGTTTTTCCGGCACCACTCGGCCATCTGATGCACATTCATTGCCTGCTCCCAACCAAAGCGTTGCTTCAGGTCGAGCAGCCACGCGATCAGGCCCTCTTGAGGATGAAAAAGCAGGTGGTGTAACGCCTTCTCTGTCTTGCTTCCTGTTTGCATTGAGAACTGCCCGTTGGGCAACTGGAAGATCGTGTGCATCTGGAGAGTCGAGGCGCCACGCAAAAGATATTCGGCGGCGATTCGACCGGAATGAATATCACCAGTAGCGCTGAGCGGTAATTCCCCCAGCCGATCCGCGTTTGACCGAGAGGACAAGAACTTTTCCAGCACGGCCAAATTCCGGTCACTCAGGTCGGGTCCGCCGTAGGCAACACCTACTTTGTCTTCAAATTTTTTGGCAGGGTCGAACAGGCGGTTCGCATAAACCAGAAAATCTGCACGATCTTCGTCCGGCCGCGCGCGGTGTACGCTATCGAGCATATGGAGCTGAAAATCGTCCTCGAAAAGTGTGTTGAAAATTTTGAGCCCAACCCGAACCTTGCCTGGCGCGGCGCGGTGAATCAGACCTGGAACAGCCTTCAGCCACTCACCAATTCTCGCCTGTTGAGTGGCACGCTCGTCGCCGGCCAGTGTCGGGCTGAAGTCCTTTTCCAGGGGCATCGGTTGATTGCCGCAGGCTTCGATCCAGGTCTCGAGCAGGCGGAGCGTGGTGAAGCTGTATTCCTCCTCCTTCCAGAATGTCTCTTGGCCGCCAGGCAGGTGATACTTCACTGAGGGCACAACCAGCATGTCCGCCGCTTGCCCCGCACCTATCGACTCGGCAAAAAAGTGGCGATACGCAGCGAAGGTGTCAAACCAGCCGCGGCCCTTCCACGTGACGGTCCATCCCTCTTCGGCCATTCGCCCGCGAATAGGTTCCACCAGCATCCGTGTCTCATGGATCGCCCACTCGCGCATGCTCTGTTCGCCGCTTGAGTCCTGGGCAATGACGGTCTTCAGAATGACGAAGCCCAGTCCCGCCGCCGCATCACGTTCGATTTGGTGAGTAGCGAGCGAAAGTTGTCCGGAAGCTTTGCCGAATGGATTTTTGACACGCAAACCGGCGTATTCACTGGCAAGGTCAATGCCGTAGGTGGCAAGGATGTAAGCCTCGAGTGGCCGCGGGAGGCCATTACAGAACCGCTCGACGTCCTGAGCGATCTGCCGCGCGATGTGTTCACTTAGGCACGGAGCGCCAATCAGCCGGACTCTTGGAGGAAGCAACTCCCACATATGAAGAAGGTCTCAATCCCTTCTGGCGTGCTCGAACTGGGATACTCTGTGAAGAACGTCGCCGATTTCCGCGAATTCACTCTCGCGCAACTTTGGTCCCCAAGGATCGTAGCTGGATTCACGTCCAATGATGCCTTCGTGGACCAACGTCCAAAGCACGCGGGCGATGTAGCCCTCCATCGGCAAGACAAAGAGAGTCTCACCCAGTTCGTCCACCAACCGCGACAGGGCAAGGAACTCCGCGGCCCGGCCCTGGAAGTAAGCCCGCATGAGGTCGGCTTGTAGACCGGTGCACGCAGCCCCCATGCCGATTAGGGCTGCCTGCGCTCCGCACATCAAGCTATAGCCCAGGAAACGGTCTTCTCCCGTGATCAATAGTCTTTCCGGAAACTCGCGCTGAATGAGGCCGGCGACATCCTGGAAGGTCATCACACTGTCGAGCGTGGCGAGTTTGATCCCAACCACTTCCGGGAGTGAAAACAGATCGCGCAGGAGTTCGAGCGAATACGAGATCCCGCCCGCAGCCTCGTATAAATAAAACAATATGAGCGAAGTTCCCATCGAGGCCAGCTGCTTGTGATAATCAAGCGTTAGATCCTCACATTGATCGGATTGGCGAAAGGGCGTTGGAGGGTAAGCCATCAACGCATGCGCACCGTTTTCAAGAGCATCTGTGGCCATGCGCAGTGCGCTATCAACAAACGCCTTGGCATCATCGGCATGTTGTGGAGACCCGCCTGCACCCGCGATCAGCGTCTTTCCCGGTCCGAGTCCGTCACGCCAGGCCCGCAGGACCTGAATCCGCTGCTCGCGACTGAGCAACAAGCCACGACCGGTGTGCGCCCATAACGCCACTCCAGCCACCGGTTGCCTGGCCATATGCGCCACATACCGCTCCTGCGCGGCCGCGTCAATCCGGCCAGACGTGGCGAAAGTCACGGGGACGGCGGGAATGAGACCATGGAGCAAACTCTTGTGGCACTCACTCACCGAAAGTGAACTCATGCTCGGAGTTCCTCATAGCGGATGCAGTATTTCGCAACTTTGTCGACGGCTACTCGATATCCCATGCCCACGCCATCCGGGAGACAAATGAAGCCATTCTCTGAAATCGAAATCTGCGGACCGAGGATGTCATCTACGAACCAGCGCTCCGAGGCCACCACGTCGGAGGGCAGTGTGAAGTTGGGGAGCGTCGCCAGGTGCAAGCCTTGCACCGACGCAATCCCCAGTTCCGGCATAGTCCCGAGCCAGCAGGAAATGCCGGCAGCCCGCGCCAGGTCGTGCGCCTGGCGCGCCGGCCAGAGCCCTCCCATGCGCTGCACCTTGATGTTGAGGATACGCCCGCTTCCCTGCCGGATAATGGATCGGACCGACTCCAGGTCGTCCGCCGACTCGTCCAGGCAAATCGGCGTGCGCAATCGTCTTTGAAGCTCAGCGTGTTCGGTCAAAGCTTCCCGCGCCAGAGGTTGTTCGATCATCATGAGGTCGAAGCGATCCAGTTCCTCGAAAACGCCCGCATCGTCAAGCTGGTAGGATGCGTTTGCGTCCACCATCAACGGGATGTTGCCGAAGCGCTGGCGCACCGCGCTCACTAGTTCCAAGTCCCGCCCGGGCGCGATTTTGATTTTGATGCGCCGATAGCCCTGGCTCAGGAACCGTTGCACGCGATTCAGGAGATCGGAGAGTTCAGGCATGAGGCCGACCGTCGCTCCTGATTCGATCGGCCGGTGAAGGCCGCCCAGCAGGGACCACAGCGGTACGCCGGTCTGCTGGGCACGCAGGTCCCACACCGCCCCTTCGAGTCCTGCTTTTGCAAAGGGCTCTCCCGGAAGCTTCGATAGACGCTCAAAGCAAAGAAGCGGATCGAGTTCAGGCTGCTCTAGAAAAGCTGGAACCAGAAGATCGCGCAGGAAGTCCCAGGTACTTTGCGGAGTCTCTCCGGAATAGGCTGACCCAGCCAGGGGAGAGGCTTCGCCCCAGCCGGTTGTACCGCCCGCCGCGATCTGGACCAAGATCGCATCCTTAACGGAAACCTCTCCGTTGGAGATGCGAAAAGACTCCCAGAACGGCACTCGCACCCAGTGCAGTCGAATTGATGAGAGGCGCACCAACCCGTCCAGCATACCCGAACAAGGGCCGGTCATGTCCGCGAGCCGCACAGGGGCAGCCCACAGTTTCCTGCCATGCCGGTTCCTTATATCGAATCACAAGATTCAGGATGATGGAGCAGCGACTCCACTGGCGACGTTAGTTGAATCTCGCACTTTCAAAGCACCCGCTATCTGGAACGCAAACACAATTCCAAGTACCACATAAAGAACCATCTGGAAAGGCGCAATGCGTTTTTCGATCTGCTGATATGCGATTGCGTGGCCTGCAGTAAGTACGACTGCCGCATACGCCCACCGCTGAAGCGATTTCCAACGCTCGACCCCGAGCTTGCGAAGAGAAATATCGTTGGACAGTACCAAGAGGAGAGCGAACAGCAGTGCTGCAACAGCACCTGTATAGTTTCCGAAACCGAAAGCGTCCCACCGTAAGTGGTGGTTCTCATCCACGAAGTATAGCCACATCCGGCCACGCAAATGGACATTCAGGCCGATCGCAGTGTGCGCCAGTGCTGAGATTCCTGCCCAGATACCCAAGTCACGCCGAAGGTCGAAGCTTACCGGATTGGCTTTCCGCCGCAGCACGTTGAGGGGGCCTAACATGAGTGCGGCCGCGGTGAGAAATAGTGCAGGGTAGGCTGTTCCGATGCTTACTCGAGAGATGAAGTCACGCTTCGGAAACAACTGCATGAAGATCACCGTTAGCGTGACACTTCCAAGGCCGAGGAGGATGTGGTGAAGCAGACGGCGCCGCGTACGATTGTTTAACATTTCTTGGATGTGTGCCAATGCAACTGGATTTTTCTTGACTTCCGCACAACCGACGACCTACACGAAATCCTGCTTGACTTCAAAAATGGCAGGGAGTATACGCTCCTTTCAGCTGCTGGCATAACGCAAAAGAATTTTCATGGGAGCGCACGGATCGATGGCACAAAACTCTGCCGGCCGCAATAACGTGAATGACCGCTGAGCGAACTTCCATTCTCCGCCCGATCAAGGCGCTCTTTATCATCTCCCTCCTGCTGGGTTCTGGATGGGCGGTGACTTCGGGGTCGGTGGACCTTGAGCAACTGGTTCAAGCCATCCGTACAGAGATGCAGCCCAACCAAGGCGTGGACTTCATGCGGCAAGTGTACGCGACGGACCGTTGGTTTACGTATCCCAAGTTCCAAGAGACAGCGGCATTTTTGAAGAAAACCATGGAAGAGAATGGCCTGAAAAACGTCGAGCTTTTGGGGGCACCGGCGGACGGCGTGAGCCAGTCCGGTTTTTGGACGATGCCGCTTGCTTGGGATGTGAGGTCCGCTCGTCTGGAAATCGTCGATCCACCCTTGCCCGCCGATCAGTCTACCCTGGCCGACTTTCAAAAAGTCCCCACTTCGCTCGGCATGTGGAGTGGCGCAACATCTCCTGAGGGTGTGACAGCGGAGGTGGTGGAACTCAAAGAGACCGACACCGCGAAGATTGCACAGATGCCGCTCCAGGGCAAGCTGGTGCTGACCAGCCGGAATCCCGCAGATTTCAAGTGGGCGCTTGTGAGGGCCGGCGCCACCGGTGCCATCAACGCCTTCACTGAGAATCCCAAACTTGAGGACGGCCGGCAATGGATCAATGCCTGGGGAGACAACGGCTGGGCGTTCACCAAGGGAAGCACTCCATTGCTGTCGTTCTCAATCACGCCTCGGCAGGCTGCTCTGGTTCGCAAACTTCTCGCGGAACACGGTGCGGTGCGCGTGAAGGCCACGGTCGATACCCGTTACTACAGCGGTGTCTATCCCTACGTGACGGGCGTGATTCCTGGAACCGGGCCCGAAGAAGTGTTGACGCTCGGCCACTCATCTGAACAGGGAGCTGAGGACAACGCTACCGGAGTTGCGGCAATGCTTGAGTCGCTGGCCACCATTAACCGACTGATCAACGCCGGGAAACTGCCTCGGCCGAAGCGAAGCATCCGACTGTTCATCATGGGCGAACTCTACGGATCGATGCACTACATCGATACGCATCCTGACCGAATGCGTCAGACGGTCGCGGCGCTGTGCATGGACACGCCGGCTGCTTCCTACGATTTGGCGGGGACCGAGTACACCTTTTATATGAACCCGCACGTGGCGAAATCCTACACGGATGCGTTCATTTTGCGAGTCGCGCAAGAGTATTTTCCCCAGGTGCATCGGCCCTGGCATGAGCATGCCTTCATGAGTGGGACCGACACCTACTTGAGTGAACCTACAGTCAACGTGCCCACGGTGTGGGGATACAGCGGCAGTGGAGTGGAGACTCACCACAACAGCGAGGACACCCCTGACCGTGTTGATCCTCGTTCGCTCCGTGATATCGCGACCGTGAATGCCGCTTATCTCTACTATCTGGCCAACGCGGGTGAGCCCGAGGCGATGTGGTTGGCGGAACTGAGCCAGACACGGGGCTACGAACAGATCCTGGGTTCGGTGGCGCCGTTTCTGGACCGTGTTTCAACAGCGAATGACGCTGGCACCCTGGCACGGCTGCTTCAGGATGCGACCGATCGCGTCGCATATTCGGTTGATCGAGAAACGCAGTCTGTTCTCTCGGTTCTGCGACTGGTTCCGGAGCAGAGACGTGAAGAAGTAGCGAAGAGTTTGGCCCCGCTGGTTGATAGTCTCCGCCGCTTTGGGGAGGAGCAAACGAACCGAGTGCACCATGGGGCTGATCGCAGGGCACTAGAGCTAGGCTTCAAGGTGCCTGTGAAACCGATCGCCATTTCAGACCCTCAACTTAGTGAGGCGGCCAAAATTGTGGTGCGCCGCAAGCGCTTTGGGACTTTGCCGCTGGACGACATTCCGCCCGACCAGCGCGAGGGCTATCCTTCAGGAGCGTGGGAAGGTATTCCCACAATCGCTCTCTACTGGTGTGACGGACATCGAAATCTTGCCGAGGTCATCCACTTGACTCGCATGGAACTTGGGCCGACAGATTTCGATTTCTTGGGCTATTTCCGCTTTCTTCGCAAGAAAGGGTTCGTGGATTTTGCGAATGAATAACTCGTCAGCGGTTCGGCACGCCTAGTCTGGCTTACTCAGGATTCGTATCAGGCCTAGACTCTCAGAAACTGGAATATTTCAGCCACGCATCAATAATGTCCTTCCCGCGAAAGACCCATGTCCGTTCGTCTAGTTGTTCGATGCCGGGGCGTGGTTCGATATCAGGAGTGGCTTTGGTGGTGAATTGGACTTTCACTTCCACCGGTCCGCTGAGCACGTAAGGTTTGAACTCTGCCACGCGCTCCATGGCACGGCGAGCTTTTTCGTGAATCAGCGAACAAGCCGCCGGATGCGAAAGGCTGAAAGCTGCGGTGCGGCTGACGCCCCATTTCACTTCCGCGCACTCAGCTTGGGGAACGAGTTGGTGTATCTCCTCGCATGCCGCCGCGTCTCCGGACAGCATCACCACGGGAATGCCAAACGTGCCGGCCAACATTACCCGCGCGCCGATTTCTCCTACCGGCTTGTTGTTGACCCAGATATTCTGGACCCCATCGGAGCTGTAAGAGTGGCCGAGCACGGCCTTTTCTGCTCCCGCCATGGCGTGCTGCCCGATGAAGATCACGGCGCTGTACGAGGAATTCAGTTCCAGAGTGGAGGAGACGGGGCTGCCCATGAGGAGCCTTGCCTTGGCGTGGATATCTGATGTGGAGAGTGTGCGGCTGGCATCGTGCCCGTCCCAGACTACGACTTCCGTCGCTCCGCCTTCGAACAAACCATCCACCGCTGCGTTGATTTCGCCAGTCAGCAGCTTCTTCGACTCCTCAAAGCGCGGACTCTGGAAAGGGATGCACTGGAGTTCGGCGTTGAAGATCCCGTCCACACCCTCCATGTCCGTGATCATGAAAACTTTTTTGGTCTGGCCGGTCTGACTGACAGCGGTTGTAGAAAAGAAAACCACTGCCAACGCCGTCAACCTGAGGAACAGTTTTGGGAACATACGAACCATGGCAGTTCTTCCTTTACCTGGGACGATAGTCCCGCAGCTAGACACTCGAATACTTGCTGCAGAGCGTCTTGATTTTCTCAATCAGTTTTGGCACGCCGGTCATAGGGTCTTCTTTTCCCTCGTATTCAGCCGACATGTAGCCTTTGTATCCGCCTTTTGCGAATAGTTTCCAAACTCGATCCAGGTCAATCGGCCGCTCCGTCTCGGAAAAGATGTCGCGGATATGAGCATGGGTCGCATAGGGCACGCAGGCTTCGATGTCGGAATATTGTTCTTCATCGGACTTGGCGTTGAAATTGGAGATGTCGAGATTGACGCCCGCGTAAGGCGAGTCGACGCGCCGCAGGATTTCCAAAATCGTTGAAGCGTGTGCAGTAATACCGCCGTGGTCTTCGATGCCTAGCGTGATGCCGCGCTTGCCGGAATACTCGCACGCGGACTTCATCGTCTCCGCCACCCACTCGATCCCCTGCTGCTCGCTGGCGCCACGCGGCAGGTTGCCGCCGAAGACGCGGAGGTGCGATGCGCCGAGCAACTCGGTGGCGTCGACCCACCCCTGGATCTTGCGAACCTCCTCGGCCCGCTTGGCGGCATCCTGCTGGCACATTTCTGTGCGAATTGCTGCGCCAGAGAACGGTATTCCACTTTTAAATGCCAAGTGGCGCAGAGACGTTAAATATCCCGGATCGGTCGACTTCAGCCAATAGGTCGTGACATCGACGCCGTGAACACCCAGTTCGACCGCTTTCCCGAAAAAGCCCTCCAGTGTCATGGAGCCCGCGTCCAAGTACTTGCCATAAGACAGGGCGCAACAGCCGACGAAAAGTCTGGCGGACGTGGGTGAACTGCTCTCGGCCCTTGCGAGAGCGACTGGCAGGGCGGCCGCTGTGCCTGCTGCCTTTAGGAACTCCCTTCGATGCATCGTCATCGCTTATTCCTTCTCAGAAAACCTCGACTGATTTGCTCTGTGTTTGCCCGGTGAGCATGTCTTTCACTCGTATAGTCCAATGACCAGGGTGATCATTGAGCGCGAGTGGAAGGAGTTTGTCCACTCGTCCATTTGAACCGAGCGTGTTGCCGCTATAGTGGGGCACAATCTCCCCTGCGGGATCGAGTACGTCCACGTGGAAAACATGCGCTGATGCTGGGGAGGAGCCCGAAAAGCCCATCCCCAGTTGACCGGATTGGCCTCGGCCAAGGCGAGCGGGCGCGGAAACGGCGAGCGACGGCAGCGCGATCGGTGAGATGGAAAAAATCGTCGGTTCATAGGGATCAAGCTGTACGGTGACCTGCTTTCTCTTCCCCATAGGCTTTGCAGCGCGGACGTCGTAGACGTAAAAATCGCCCGGCAGCGTGAGCAACACTGTACGCGGCTTGTCGAAGCGCTGGTTCGAGATGCTTCCTGGAGGGCCGAGGTCTTCGATGTACAGTTGACGGTTGGCCAGCAGACCAACGATGTTCACCCCGCCATTTCGGAAGGTATGAACCTCAACACCCACCGCAGGTGCGCCGGACGATTCTGTGACCGCAAATGCAGGAGCAACGCTGGCGTTCTTGAACAGCCTGCCTATCCGCTCAAGCGCGGCCTGTTCTTTGCCCTGAAGCCGATCGCGATAGTAACTAAGCATTCCTGGGCTCAGGGAAATTGCCTTGCCTTTCCCAAAGGCACGTTCTGTGACCGAGCCGTTGCCTGGGCCACTAAAGAGGTCGGAGAGCAACGGCCGCGAGAGTTTCCGGCCATGCTCATCGAACCCTCCGGGCTCGCCGTCAGCAATCAGCACGCCTCCCTGCTCGACGAAGCGAAGCATGGCATCCGCCTCCGCGTTTGAGATGGCACTCGAGCGAGGCAGGACCAGAACGCGATAGCCGCCGCGAAGCAATTCGCCATGTTCAACCCCGTCATAGGCGACGAACCGGTACTGGAGGCCCAGGTCTTCGATCAACCGGCACCAGGATTCGCGCAGCCATTGAAAGTCGCTGCCCTCCTCAGTGGCCGACGTGCGCTTCACCCAAGCTTCACCCTTGGGCCGCTGCTCGAGCAACCACTCAATGCGCAGGCTGGGCTGCGAATAGTGAATGGCAATTGGCTCAGACTGTCGTTCACTGTTGATCAAAAGCGCGCCGATGCCACTCGTCAGCTCCGTATAGAACGGCGCTGCTTCCTTGCCGCGAGCGCCGACAGTATTGTCCTTATTGACAAATTCGTATTTGTCGTCCCAGACGATAAGTCCGCGGTTCCCGTGGAGCAGTTCATACCACAGCCGCCACTTTTCCTGCGGGCCTTTTCCTCCTGTCGTAATCAGCCTCACCATTCCTGGGTTCAGGGACTGGAGAATCTCCATGTTACTGCCTATGTCATACGGTTCCATCGCCGGTAGAACTTTCGCCAGCCGCGAGTAGTCATATCCTCCCCAGCCGGGCACCTGCCCTCCCTCAAGAGCAACGTAGGCTTCCGGATCAACGGAGCGCACCGCATCCACGCCCATCTTGACCGCGTTGGCAAACGAGACGTCCATCCACTCCTTGAAGTCTCCCCAGGAAGAAAAGTTGTCGTCAGACCGCTTCATCGCCTCGTTGGTAGTCATCGGTGTGACCAGGTCCCACGCGGTGAAGTCTGTGCCCCATTGTTGGTTGAGAGCGGCCAGGGTGCCATACCGCTCTTTCAGCCAGCTGCGCATCTCCGCCAGCGACTGGTCCGAAAAGTCGAAGTCCCAGTATGCCGCCAGGTCTCCAATACCACTCTCGTCCCCGAGGTTGTAGAAAAGCGGCCGGTGGGGAGCGTTTATACGGGCACATGCGACGAGGCGGTCGTGGATTGTCTTGAGCCATTCTGGATCCGACAAGCTCGGGTGCCGCTTGAACGCTTCTTTACTGGAAGGATCTTTCGCGTAGAGTTCCTTGGCTTCATGGAACTTCCAGTTCACGGGCCGATCAGGAAACCAGCGGTGATATTCGGCGTAGAAGTCAGTGGCAATATTCTCCAGGTACCAGCGTAGATCATTCTTCAAGAGGTCTTGAGGCAAATCCTTCTTCGCGAGATATTCAGGGATGTCTACGGGTTTGCCGCGATGCATTGCTGCGGTGATACCGAGAGTCTTGAGCGTGGCGTATTGGTCCGCATTGTGGCTTTGCCACATGATGGTCTGGTAGTCCCACCAGGTGTGATCCGGCGGACTGGCAACAAATGAGGCACTGGCGTCTTCTTCGCGGTTATCGGGCTCGCCCTTCCTGTTCTTGCCGGTAAAGGAAAAGTGAACCCTCAACTCGTTCTGCATGGCGACAGCGCGGCGCAGATCCAGCATGAATCCGACCTGGGATTCATCGGTGAGCACGACGGACTCCTTGCGATCTTCAATCACACGGCCGTAGACGTCTGTCCACTTGATTGACAGCTGGCCTTGGCCGCTGGAAGGCCATACGGTCTTATAAATAAACTGCACCGGCCCGGTACGCTCGAGCGAAGCAGAAGGCAGCAGGATTTCGCCGGCGAAGGCAGGTACGGCCGACACGATGCTGGCGCAGAAGATCAGGAATGTCGCGGGTGTTGTTGTGAGGAGATTTCGTCTTGCGCTCTTCATGAATCCTTTCGGAAGTTATGTGCTCCAGTTCATCGTTTCGGTTCGCTATCCGCAGCGTTGCGCGGAAAAGTATTCATTCCCAACACTGCCTCCAGGAACTTTGAGCCTTCGATCATGTCATGCGCCTTGAATACGATCGTGCTGCCACGGGGCCTTTCAACTCCGGGTAGTTCGGAAACTAGCTCCGCATCCACAATGTTCTTGAATGTCACCTCGACCTTCACCGGATGGGTGAGGCGATAAGCTTTCATTTCCTTCCGGCCTTCCACAGCACGCTTGACGCCCTCCTGGATCAGGCGCTGAGACTCCGCTGGGTTCATCATCGTAGCCGAATAAAATCCAGTGGCCTGCTTGACCGCGACCGTAACAATCGGGCCGAGCAGTTCCCGAGCTCGTTGCCCGATGGTCTGATCTCCGGACAAGAAAACGACGGGCACGCCGAAATCTCCAGCGATAGCGGCATTGAGTCCGGCCTCGGGCACAACGTTGTCGTTCAGCTTGAGTTCAAAGATTCGGGCGCTGCTCATGGTGTGAGCGAGGATCGCCGAGGGTGTTCCTTCGCCGGCGTGATAGCCGATGAAAACAACTGCGTCGAACGTACCGTCGATGCCCTGCATCATGGCAAGCGGCCGGGGGAAGGCACGCACCAGCCGGGCACGATGGTCGAGCAGTTCGATATCAATGTTCTGGGCATTCCAGTGGGAGTCGCTGACCAAAACTTCGGTTGCGCCGGCATCGAAAGCACCGGAAATTGCGGAATTCACCTCTTGCGTCATGAGCCGCCTAAATTTTTCATATTCAGGCGCGCCTGGGGCCGCTTGTACCTGCCAGGTGCTTACACCGCCGATGCCCTCCATATCGGCAGAGATGTAAATCTTCAGTTTCTTCTCTTGAGGTTTCGCCGCAGCCGCTAGCAGCAGGATGCTCAGCAAAGAACAGAGTCGGATTCGCATTGTTTCTCCGAAGGAAAAGAATGTTGCATCCCCGCCCTGGGCTTCGGATTTCTAAGCAGAGTTCAATTGGCCGTCAACGTGAACAGAATTTCCTGTTCACCTGGACGGACGAACCAGTCTTCTTTGGTTCTCTTCGCTTGCACTGGGACCGAGAGCAGGCCAACTGCGTGGTCCAGCTTGGTTTCCGGTTTGTTCATGTAAGGATTGAACGGATAAATTGGCCAGACGAGACGAGCCGTAGGATCCACCTTCAACATCCAGCCACGGTGACGGACTTCGCCGCGCAGGTCTTCAGGAGAAAGTTCCACGCGCTCGGTCCCGAGTACGATCTTCTTCCCGCCGGCGGTTTCCAGCGTCTCGCCTGCTTTTAGGCAAAGCTGTATGCCGAGTTTGGTCTCTTCCGCGGGCGTACCCCTGCCGGTTAGCACAAAGCGAAGCCGCAATTCTCTTTCGGAAGGCGTGGGAACGTACATGTCGCTGAAGAACGTGTTGTAGGACAGCGAAAGCCTGTCCTGCTTATCACTCATTTGCAGGCGGCTGCTGAGCGGCATGTGAAAGACCTGTCCGTCAATCTTCTCGGAAAACGTTGCCAGCTCAGGCTGCCGTTTGGAATTTGCGCCCGAGATAATCAAACCATACTTCTGGTGAAAGACGCTGACGCTGCTTTGCCGGTCAAGATAGAACTGGCTGAGTGTCTGCGTGTTTATCAAACCCGACAGCGCTACTACCCAGGGCCCAGTCTTGCGAATCCCGGCGGGAATACTCATTTGGTAGGAGTAGTTGGCCTGGTCTTGGGGAATAGGTTGCGTGCGGCCCTCGTGATAGTACAGCGCACTCTGTGCCAGACGTCCCAATGCGTCGAGAGTCAAGCCCCAGTGCTCCCACTGCGGATCCATGCGCGTCAAGTTGTCGGCATGGAAAAAGCTGGTCAGGAATTCCACGTAGCGGCGGCCGTCTGGGAAATTGGAGAAACCGAAGTGTCCCCACGCGTCCACGCCCCAATAGCGATTGCGGTCGTTGATGACTTCCACCGGAATACCGTCGGGATAGGTAAAGTATTTGTGAAAATCGGTGGAGCGGCGCAGTGCCTGGAGCGCCGCCGGGTCGTGCGTGTACTCCCAATAGAGCGCAACCTGCGTAGAGGTCACATAGTCGTAGCCCGTGGTTGGCGCCGCCCGGCTGTGCTCTCCCCAGTATCCGTCTGGTGTCTGCTCCTCCGCGGCGAAGCGATGCAGAACCCGGCTACCGAGATCTTTCCACTCCTGATTCTTGAATACGTGTCCGGCCAGCAGTAACAGGGAAGCCCACTGCGCATAGTGATTCGGCGAAGTGCCGATGAAGGGCGAGTTGTACCAGGGAAAATCCAGGCGCTTAGTAGTGTCGGGAACCAGGGGAACGACAATCCTCTCGATTTCGCGCCTCCAGCGCGCTTTGCGTTCCTCTCCGAGTTCAGGTTCCAACAGGCGGTAGGCGTCCAGCCACATGTAGGTGTCCCAGTCACTGTCGAGGCGCGGCTCGTAGCGGCCTTTCTCGCATTCAGCGGCGAGAAAATCACCGATCCGTAACGTCAAAGCAAGCATTTTGGGATCGTGATACCGGGGATTAGTCGCGTGCTTTTTGCTGTACAGCACCGCAGAGGCCAGGATGGAATAGGGGAAATGCGTCCACCCCGGAATCGCTTCCAGTGTCTCCAGAGTCGCCGAAGGCTCAGCATTCAACCTCGCTTCGACCATCGCAGCCCCGGCCTCGAGCAGTCGGAAGTATGCGCCGGGCAGCTGCGTGTTGTTCGCACTTGCTGCCAGCAACATTGACGGAAGAAAGAGAACGAGCACGAACGCGGTTACCGTCCTGATCATGCTGCCCCTCTTACTAACGGCCATCAGCGAATTCTCGATAGGTCGTAGTTACATCTTCCTCGAACCTGCGATCACGAATGTGAATGGATTCCTCCGCCTTTGCCTGCCGGAATGCATCCAGCGCGCGACTGTATTCCTTGCTGATTTCACTAGCTGGCAATTCGTGTCCCAGCGGGTCAGTGCCGTTGATGATCCAAACCTCCCGCGGTGCGAGCGTCGCCACCAGATCAGGCAGATCATAGATCTTCAATGCGCCGGGAACGATGGCTTCGAACACCTGGCGATGAACTCTGTTTTTCACAATGGACTCGTAAGAAGACAACATATTCGCGAGCGCAACTTTGCGGATGCGACGATCTACAACCGCAGCGTACAGAGCAGGCACCGCACCCTGGTCTTTGCCATAGACGTAAATCTTGTTTGCGTCGACCTCCTGGCGCGCAGAAAGCAGGTCGACCCCGCGAGTGATATCAAGCGCACGCATTCCAACCATCGTTTTGCCGATCATCAAGGCCGTCATCGCACTGTCGAAATCTCCGAAGTAGTGATCAAAGTCCCGGCTGTTGACGTCGGTGCTGACTCTGCTTTCGCCAAAACCCCTGGCGTCGATTGAAAGGACAATCACTCCGGCCTTTACGAACTGTTCGGCTTCGGACGCTGAATCTGCTTTGCCGTCGCCCGTAACCATCAGCACCGCGGCTTTCTTGCCTGCTCCGGCATCAGGTACGTAGAGGAGTGATGGGATCACAATGCCAGGCTCGCTTTCGTAGATCAGCCTCTCGATGTGATACCCGGAGCGGGAAAGGGTACCGTAAGGATTTTGCTGTAACGGCGCGTTCGGCGCTTCGTAGCCGATTACCTTCTGCACCTTGCGAGCTAGCTCTTCTGGGTTCTTAATACGAGTCGCTTTCGCCTGCTCCAGCCGTTTTTGGTTCAACGTGAAGACACTCTCCCCTCCCAGCGAAGTAGCCACCTGGCCGGTAGGCGTGGCGCGCAGTTCCTCGGGAGTAGACATCTCGATCTCGGGCTCCGGAGTCTTGTCTTCGGTACCCTTCAGCCAGCGCGCCAACCAGTCGTAGGCGGCGAGGCGCCGGCCCTTGTTGTATCCGTGGCCGTCGTCGGCTTCGAACATCCCTATTTTTTCTTTCGCGCCGATTGCGGAGTACACTTTCTCAGCTTCCGCATAGGTCTCGCGTGCACCAGCGATCGGGAAAAAGTCACGAATGGCTGAAAGCAGAAGGTACGGCTTAGGAGCAAATGCATACAGATAATCCGGATAGTCGATTCCATCCTGCAACCACAACGGAAAGGTTTGTTCGCCATCTTGTGGGCCAATCGTCTGCAGCATCAGACGCCATGAAGTGATGTAGCAGGAAGGTGCGGCGACCTTGATGCGATCATCCAACGCCGCAATGTAAGCAGTGTGGGTGCCGCCACCTGAGTTCCCCGTCAAACCAACCCGCGCGGGATCAACTTCTTTCCTCGAGAGAAGATAATCGAGGGCGCGAATTCCGTCCCAGATGGTGTAACGGGCCACGTGGTCCCCAACCAGCAGAGTCTGTGTCCCAATGAGAGTGTGCTCGGTAGTTGAGTCGCCAACTTTCGACTCGCGCAGGTCTTCGTCATAAAGCTGCAGGCGTTCACCCTGACCAATCGGATCCCAGGTCAGCGCCACGAATCCTTTTGTAGCGAGCGATCCGAGCATTTGCTGCCAGGTGGGGTTGGTCTTACCGCCACGTTCGTGTCCTAAGGGGAAGAGAATGGCGGGGTAGGGCGGTTGTCCAGTTTTCGGCAGATAAAGATTCGCGGTCACATAGAAGTGAGGCTGGCTCTCGAAGAGGATCTTTTCAATGCGGTACTTCGATCGCTCCAGCGTCCCAACCACGCGCGCGTTTAATGCTGTTTTCTCCGGAAAGCCGCCAACATCAGCCAGCATCCGCTCACGCAGATAAGCTCCGCGTTTTTTTACATCTTCGATCGTAGTCAGGTGCTCGAGCTGGTTCTTTCGTTCGGCCAGCATTCGATATCCAATGTTCTTCACATACTTCGGCAACATCATACGGATATCGTGGAACTGCTCCAGTCCGGAAGCGAAATTCAACTCGGACTCTTGCGCCGCGGTGGACACAGCAAACAGGCAGGTGAGCATACTGGCGATGTAAACGGATCGCATCCTTGCCTCCTTCGCATCGTCCTAAGCCACTGCGATTACATTTGGACCAGGTCGTTGATCTTGACCATCTGACTGCCACGCTCGATGCTGTGACGGGCGGCAATGCCAATCAGGCTGGAAAGAGCGCCGGCGCGCAGACCGGCGCGCAGATTCAGCGGATCAGAACCTGGTGATCCGCGGAAAATCAGATCCTGTATCGAAGTGTCAGCCCCGCCATGTCCGCCCGCTCGGGCTTGCTCGATATCGGTTACGGCTTCCGATTTGCCGAAGCTGCGGGTCAGACGAACTTCGTTATTAGTGAATCCGTTGGCCTTGACTTCGTTGTAGTCCAGACGCCCGCGGCTCCCATTAATGGAAATCGACTGACCCTCATAAGGCAAAAAAGTATTTGCCGTGTACGTGAGACGGACGCCGTTCTCGTACTTCACCACCACCGACATCGTGTCGTAAATATTGATGTCTTCCCGCCAGACACATCCATCACGCAGATAGCCGTCTTCGGATTCACAATCGGTGTAGAGTTTCACGTATTGCGGGTTCTGGGTGACGTCCCAGTAAAATTTGCATTGCTGTTTGAATGGGCAAACGCGGCAGTGCGTGTTGCGGAACGAATTGTTACGCCCATAGAATTTCAAATCACCGAAAGCAGTCACCTCCACCGGCGTGGAATCCAGCCACCAGTTGGCCAGATCAAAATGATGCGAGGCTTTGTGCACCAGCAGCGTGCCTGAGTTCTCTTTCAAACGGTGCCAGCGGCGGAAGTAGTCTGCGCCATGACTGGTGTCCAGGTATTCGTGAAAGTCGACCGAGATGACATCGCCAATGGCTTTCTCCATCAGCAGTTCCTTCACTTTCTTCGCCTCTGGAGCGTGGCGGGCGTTAAAGGTCACGGTGATTTTTTTCGGCGATTTTTTCTGCGCATCCAGGATCGCGTGACACTGCTGCTCGTCCGTGCAGAGCGGCTTTTCGGTCATCACGTCGCAGCCCAGTTCCAGTCCGCGGACTATGTACCGGGCGTGAGTGGCATCCACCGTGGTCACCATCACGGTGTCGGGATGGGTTTCGCTGATCATCCGGTCGAAATCCACAAACGTGGGTGCGTTGATCCCGATCAGCTTTTTCGCCACCTCTACACGCTTGCGATTGATGTCGCATAGTCCGACAATTTCTACGGTGTCGCTGTAGCCTTTTACGACGTCCTCCCCCCACGTAACCGAGCCGCGATTCCCGGTGCCCACGATTGCCATCCTCAGCCGTCGCTGCGGTGCCGCTTGCAGGGGGCTGGCCACAGAAACAACAGAGGCGGCCAGCGCGGCCCCGCCAGTCACGATGAACGCGCGTCTGGTGACCGTTGAATCTTTTGTTGTCATCTTCGTTCCCTCTCAATGAGGATCGCAGAGTTGAAGAAATTGACCCAAATTTTGGTGATATGTTATATATCACAGCTCAGCTCTAAGGCACGCTTTTTATGCGACTGGCTGATTCAGTTGTTCCAAACCGCGACAGATTCACCTGCAGGTTGCGAATGCCAGCGCCGCCTCATTCGTCAGTACTGCGGTTTTTCGAGGGAGATTTTCGATGGTCATGGCGGCCAGCCGGATCAGGCGGCAACTTTGACAACGATCAGGCCATTTGGCTATAAGCCTGATGTCTTGCCCGTAACCATACTCTTGTGAAGTGCGCGAGGGTCCCCATGCAGCACTCCTTTTCACGCCGGCAGTTTCTCACCGCCATGGGCACAGCTGCCGCGGTGTCAGCTTCCAGGAGCGCGGTCGCGACAACTCCGGCTCCCTCCGAAGGCCCGGCGCCTTCTTCCGATCAGGCGGCGGACCGGATTGTGGATATGCACGTTCACTTTGACGAAAAGAATCCTAACTTCGTCGATGATCTGGTGAAGGTCACAGAGCCCCTGAATGTAACCGCGTGTGTACTCACTCCCTATCGCAGCCGTATGCTAATCGCCGAAGCCGCGAAGCGGCATCCCGCGCGGATCGTTCCTTTCGGCTACGTCGATATGGACGCACCCGACACCCTACGGCAGGCGGAGGAGTTCCACACGCTCGGGTACAAGGGCCTCGGTGAGCTCGAATTCGTAAAGAAGCCTTACACCGACCCCTCATACATGCCCGTTTATGAGCTGGCTGACCGGCACAGCTGGGTTGTTTTGTTCCACACCGGTATCGTCTTGCGGCAGAAGTTCGGGGAGCCTGAGGACGTTGCGTCTTATCGCATGCGGGCATTCCACTTGGAGGAAATCGCGCGGCGTTTTCCCAAAATAACCGTGCTCGGCGCGCACTGCGGGAATCCCGAGTATGAATGGGCGGGAGAAGTGGCGCGCTGGAACCCTAATGTGTTTTTCGATCTGAGCGGTTCGACACTGACAAAAATGCAAGACCGTCTGGTTGAATTCCGTAAGATCTTCTGGTGGACGGGTACTAAGTGGGGAACGAAGACGCCGGAAGACGACCCGAGTGCCTTCGTAAAGTTAGTCTTCGGGTCGGATGAGGGCCTCGATGGGATTGCGACCGTATTGTCGCAGTATCGTGCGATGTTCGACGCCTGCGACGTTCCCGTGCGCACGCGAAAGTTGATCCTTGGGGGAACGCTAACCAAGATCCTGGGATTGACCGCATGATTTTTGACGATGTTTCGTCAAAATATGGTTTGTCTTTCCGTCGGAACGAACCGTAGTGCCAGACTAGAGGTCTGCCTCCATGCTTAGTAAGCCGCGATAGGTCGTTGGCGGTGTGTCCCAAAAAGGGTGCACAACATTTACCTTGACAGTTCAAACAGATATATTGTACACACCACACCGGGCATCACGGTCTCATGCGGCCCCAAGCAACTATCCGAGCCGAGTCACTCACAGATCAGGTTTACTCCTTGCTCGAACGGGAGATCGTCGAAGGGCGGATGAAGCCTGGCGAGCGCATCCGGGAGAAGGAACTCTCGCAACGGCTGGGCATAAGCCGCACTCCGATTCGCGAGGCGCTGCTCAAGCTGGAGATGGCTGGCATTGTTGTTTGCAATAGCCGACGTAGCTATAACGTCCGCATTCTCACCGCGGCGGACGTTCGTGAGATTTTTGAGATCCTCGGAATCCTGGAGGGGGCAGCGGTGACCTCGGTCGCGCAGGAGATTACACCGGAGGATATGGAGCTGCTCGATCAATACAACGAAAAAATGGCTGAAACTGCCGATAGTGGCGACTTCCACACCTTCGGCGCCTGGAACGAAAAATTTCACGACGTCCTGCTTTCGAAGTCTAGGAATCATTGCCTGCTTGAAGTTTGCGACTCCATCCGCCGGCGGATCTACGTATTTCCCGTACAGCCGCGCACGCTAAGCCACTTGATTGATCAATCGGTTCGCGAGCACATGGAGATTATTCGCCTGGCAAAGGCCAAAGATGCTGCGGCATTGGGGGCATACTTCCGCGACACGCACTGGAATTACCAGGCGCATTTGCCATACGTTGAGGAGGTGTTTGCGAAGGCCCCTGTGGCTCCCCGGGAAGGGGCTGAGCAGTTTCAACGTTTGCGGAGGGCGGCGCGTGAGTCGCCTGTAGTGGGCAGTAAACGTACAAGGCGGAAAGCGCTATCACCGGTTGGGTAATTCTGATTATTTTGGGCAATTCTGATTATTGAGGAAGCGTCGGCGGTTACTTGGGAGCCTCAGTTGGGCAGGTGCGGACTGAACCAGGAGGATCGTATGAAGCTGCGACAGGTTAGCTTGATCGCATGGTCATTCGTGCTCGCATTGGGCACGTTGGGTTGGTTTGCCTCCCCAGCAATGGCGCAGACTGGTCAGGCCAGCGTTACTGGGACGGTGCGGGATGCGAGTCACGCGCTGGTTACTGGAGCCAGCGTCGTGATCACTAATTCGGAAACGAACGTTGCTACCAGGGCTCAAACCAACGCCGAAGGTATTTACTACTTGGGTGCCCTTCCGCGCGGCCCCTACATGCTGATCGTTGAGAAGGACGGATTCAAGAAGTGGGAAGGAAAGCTGGAGCTCTACGTCGGGCAAAATGCGGTGGTTGATCCCGTGCTCAACGTGGGCAGCGTGCAGGAAGTTGTTGCGGTTACGGACGTTGCCCCGGTCATCACCACGCAGAGCGCGGAAATTTCTAATGTAAAGGACTATGAGCGCATCCGCCAGTTGCCGCTGAATGGCCGCGAGGTAACACTCCTGTTAAACCTGACTCCCGGACTGGAGGGAGAGGGCTCGTGCAACAACCGCGCTGACACTTCTCCATGCACCAGCTTCCGTGTCAACGGCACAAAAGTTGGAGCGTTGGATGTCACGGTGGACGGGATCTCAGAAGTCGATCGCTTTGGCGGCGGGGCCTCAAGGATACAGCCGGGACTCGACACGGTGCAGGAGTTCCGCATCGAGACCGCCGGCTCGGATGCTCGATACTCACGCCCCTCGACGGTTACGATCTCAACCCGCAGCGGCACGAACGCGATTCATGGGAGCCTCTTTGAAACTCATCGCAATAACTCCGGTGGCCTGCGCGTTCGCCGGCGCGAGGACCTCCCGGATCCAGTCACCGGTGCCTTCAAGCCTGGACAGCTTATTCGGAATGAATACGGTGCGTCAGCTGGAGGACCATTCTACATTCCGGGCCTGTATGACGGGCGCAAGAAGAGCTTCTGGTTTGTGGCCTTCGAAGGGTTGAGAGGTCTCCAGCAAAGTCTCAACACACTTGATGAGAACGGCCAGCGCGTTCCCACAGAGGCGATGTGGAACGGAGATTTGAGCAATGCACGGGATACAGAGGGTAACATCGTCACAATCTATGATCCGCTGACCACGGATGCCAACGGTGACCGCCAGCCCTTCCCGGGCAACGTCATTCCATCCGACAGGATTAGTGATACTGCCAAGGCGTTGGCCGCGATCACCGCACGTCCATCGGCCAACACCAATCCTTACGTGGGGCCTAATTTCGTCCACTTTTATCCCGACAGAACCAAGCTGTGGAACCTGACGGTCAAAGGAGATCAGCACTTCGGTGATAAAGACTCCCTATCGGTTAGATATACCCGAAGCGTGCGCAATCACACCACGGAAGGCGGTGTCTTTGCCAATCCAGCCACCGGCTCGGACGGTGCTGGAACCTCCAGAACCGACACAACAGTTCACGATGTTGCGGCGAACTACAACCGGCTGATTTCGAATTCCTTTCTGAACGAACTCCTGGTAGGCGTGCACCGATCGTTCCACGATCAGGGAACACTTGCCGACTTTACCGACTGGGCGGGCGAGCTCGGTTTGCCGAACCCATTTGGAGTCAACGGGTGGCCTACTTTTTGCGCCTCCAACCTGGGATATTACGGTTATTTTTGCTGGGACGCGGACAACCATTCGAATCAGGCCCTGACCGCCGAGGTCCTCGATGACAATGCTACCTGGACCAAAGGCAAGCACACTATCAAGTTTGGTGGAAGAGTACGACTGGAGCAGAATAACGTTCGCGAACTCCAGCAAGCGCAGGGGTCGCATAGCTTCGACGGTGGCTGGACTGGACTGACAGCGCATGATGCAAACGATCCCGGGAGACTTGAGAATTTCACGGGGGACGGGTTTGCCGACTTGCTCTTGGGCCTGCCGAGTTTCTTGAGCAACCAATACAACCGGGGCTACTTCTATTTTCGACAGAAAGAAATAGGTCTCTACTTTAATGACAGTTGGAAGATCTCTCCTCGGTTGACCTTGAACCTGGGATTGCGCTGGGACAAATGGACTCCTTACCACGAAAAATTTAATCGCCTGACCACCGCCGATATTGATTCCATATCTGACCCGAGCAAGTTTGAAGTGATTACGCCGGGAAACCATGACATGCACTCACTCCCCGGAATACCCCCCTCCGTCTTAACTTCATGGGAAGCGAGCGGCCTCACCTTCAATACGGCGCGAGCCATAGGCTATCCGGATAGCCTGTTCGCTGCAGACAACAATAACTTTGGTCCACGCGTCGGTGTCGCCTTCAAGATCACGCCTAAGACGGTTTTGCGCGGCAGCTACGGAGAGTACTTCTGGACCATGCCGCTGTCCCAGTTATTGCAGGCCTCAAGAACCAACCCTCCGTTGAATCTACGTTTTCAAAACATCTTGAACGATCGGAACTTTCCCGTAAGTAACTTTACCAAGATCAGCAAGCCCGCGCCTGAAGACTTTCTTCCCACCGTGACCGTGGACACCAGCGGCAATGGCGTTATCTCACCAGGAGCACAGTTGGAACAAGTTTGGGACGGACGTCATTGGACGGATGACCGTGTTCAGCAATGGCACGTCACGCTGGAGCGCGAATTACCCTACCAGACGGCTTTACGCGTCAGTTACCTGGGAACCCACGGAAGCGACTTGGAGCAGAACTATGCGCTAAATACTCTGGAGGCGGCATTCAATTACGCTACTCGCACCGGCCTGGCGCCGCCGCCTGCGGACGGACAACCCGTCGACACTCGCCGCGTCAACCCCAACTGGAACCTCAGGGCCAAAAATCGCAGCGGGTTTTCGAACAGCCACTCGAGCCAGGTCGAGGTAGAACGCAGATTTTCAAAAGGTGTGGCTTTCCAGTGGTTCTATACCTATATCCACGCCTTGACCACCACCGACGCGGGAGGTTTCACAAGCGGCAATTCCGGCATAAACGATGTCCGGTCGGGAGCTGCGCCACCTGAAGTCATTGACCTGCTTGGCGAGCCGAATCTCAGTTACAACCAGCGGCTTCACCTCGTCTATCTCAACTCCACCGAAATTCCGCCCCATCACGTCCGTTTCAACGGCGTGGTTGATCTGCCCTTTGGCCGGGGCAAGAAATTCGCAGGCAATGCTTCTGGAGTTCTCAACCATGTGATCGGTGGTTGGCAGGTTGCCACTATTGGAGATTGGCGGGGCGGTTCTTGGCGCAGCGTTGCCGGCAACCGATTCCAGGCTGGCGATCCCCGCCTCAGCGCCGACCAGCGGCTGGAAATGGATATTTCCGGCCGGCATCAACGTTTGTGGTTTAAGGGAGACTTCGATCCTACCGAGGCGACCAACGTGACGGGAGGAGACCTGTTGGCTTTGGTTCCCGCGGATCGCAGTCAAAGAACGGTTCGCCCCTTCGGGCCGGACTGTAGCGGGAGTTTCGATAACGGCCTGCTAGCGGTGACTCTGGCAGATAACACCTGTTTCGACGCGAGCAGTTCGGACTTTTTCAACCCTGGCAAGCGGGCCTATTTGATCGGTCCCCGTGCTTGGAATACGGACATCTCAGTGTTCAAGAACTTCAAAATCAGGGAGGTGGCAAACCTCAGATTTACGGCGGATTTCTTCAACGCCTTTAACCACCCGAACGATATCGATCCCAATAGCACAACCGGGCTGCAGGATTTGAACCAACAGGCAAATGATCCGCGGATTATTCAATTCTCGCTCCGGCTAGACTTTTAGCCAAGGTGAAGATATTGGAGACCTGCCAGCCAGGCACCTGCGGAGGCTTCTGGTTTTTGCAGATTATCGTTGTGACATCTTGAGGAAGTGACTTGAGACAATCCAGCCTTTTGCTGCTCGTTACGATCTGTTGGGTAGCAATGGCTGGACCATAACCTCAGAGCTGGCCATCTGAGCACGCCCGCATCAGCACTAAAATAGGATGTGCCACCTGGCGCCGGACTTTGCCGAAATTCCAAAACACATGCGGCGTCTACAAGATGAAAATCCAAAATTCAAGGAATGAGGAGCACACGCTGCCTCAACCCCGACCAGCTTCGCCTTGGGGATGATGGAATCGGGCCGGAACTCAGGGAGTTTCCTGAACGCGGAGGAGTGGATCCAAATGAAGCAAAAAGTTAGTGACGATGTTACGCGACGCAATTTTCTAAAGACCGCGGCCTCCGCCGCCGCGGTTGCGGCGCTGCCTGGGGTCACCGCAGCCGCAGAGAATTCAGGGCTCAGCGATGCGGTGCGTTACGGCTTTATCGGCACGGGAACGCAGGGCTGTACTCTGCTGAGGTTTTTGACCACGATACCAGCAGGGCGATGCGTTGCCACCTGCGATATCTACCCCCCCAATCTTAAGAAAGGAGTCGACACCATCGGCTCCAAGCCGGACACTTACGAGGATTATCGGCAACTGCTGGGCCGAAAGGAGATTGACGCGGTGCTGATAGCCACTCCCCTCTATCTCCATGCGCGGATGACGATTGATGCTCTCGAAGCCGGCAAGCACGTTTTCATCGAAAAAAGCATGTTCTTCAAGGAAGAAGAGGCCGAGCAAATCCGCAAAGCTGCCGCCGCTCATCCGAAGCAGGTTCTCCAGGTAGGCTTGCACCGCCGCTCAAGCGTGCTCTACCAGGTAGCCATGGAGATGGTGCGCAAGGGCGCCCTGGGCAAGGTTTTGCTGGTGCAATCGCGCGTCACTACCCATAGCAGTTGGCGAAGGCCCGTGGCGGATGCGAAGTATGAGCGTCTGATTAACTGGCGAATGTACCGTGAATATTCAGGCGGACTGATGGCAGAGATGGGCTCCCATTTCATCGACATAGCAAACTGGCTGTTTGACAGCGAACCGGTTTCGGTCATCGGCACTGGCGGACTTGATTACTGGAAGGATGGGCGGGAGGTTCACGACAACGTTCACTCCATTTTTGATTACAACGGCGGCGGAAGACATCACTTCCACTGCATGCTTTTCAATGGTCACCACTCGAATGGTGTGATGATCATGGGCGATCAGGGGACTTTGGATGTCACCGATGATCGCGGCATCTATTTCCGTGAACCCGTCGCCAAAGTCTCTTCAGGCCCTGCCAAGGAAAACTGGTGGGCTGGCGCCACTGTGTCAAAAGCAGCCTCTCAAAAGGGTGTGCTGATATTTCCGGAAAAAGGGGCCAGGGACAGCGGTTTCGTCGATCGCGAACTTCGCTACGCGAAGCAGTGGCTTGCCTCGATGGGTATCTATCAACCCGAAGAGCCCTTCGATCCTTACTGGGGCGAGCTGGTGAACTTCTTCGCCAGTATCCGCGAAGGCAAGCCCGTTGTTGCTCCGCTTGAGGTCGGGGTTGCGGATGCGATGGCAGTCATCAACGCCAACCGCGCAATTGACGAGGTTCAAAAGCCCTCCAGGTCAAAGAAGACAACATAGTTTGGCTCTGGCGAAAGTTGATTCCGCTTGCATCAGGGCCTTGGAAAAACAATGCCAGCTGCCGTCATACGTTACGAAGCCTCTCATCTAGCCATGGGAACTGAATTCGCCCTGGTTGCCTACGGTGACGATCCCCAGTACCTGACCGCCGTGGGCAACGAGGTTTTTGAGGAGATTGACCGGCTCGAAGCCCAGCTAAGCAAGTTCAACCCTAAGAGCGAAGTCTCAGTTATCAATCGAACGGCGGCCTCAGGAAACATTTATGTGGAACCAAAACTCTTTGAGTTGCTCTTGAATGCGGTCAACCACAGTGAGTCAACTGGAGGCTCCTTTGACGTGACCGCCGGACCGCTGATGAAGGCCTGGGGTTTCTTTCGCGACAAAGGTCGCGTTCCGGCGAATTCTGAAATCGCCCAGGTTTTGCGCCGGGTGGGGTATCGACACGTGCGTCTGAACCGAGCGGACCGCACAATCCACTTCGATGTCGAGGGCCTTGAGATTGATCTGGGCGCAATCGGGAAAGGCTACGCGGTTGATCGGGCCGTGGATGTCCTGCGACGCTACGGCATCACCCGGGCGTTGGTGTCAAGCGGCACCAGCAGCCTCTATGCTCTCGGTACACCGCCCGGAGCGCGCGGATGGTCGATTAGCCTTCGCAATCCCTACGACAGCGAGAGGGCCGCGAACGTTATCTATCTTCGAAACTGCTCGCTCTCGACCTCAGGCAATTACGAGAAATTCTTTAAGGTAGGCGCCAAAATCTACGCGCACATCCTCAACCCCACCACTGGCAAGCCGGTGGAGAATATGCTGGCGGCTATCATCCTGGCGCCATGCGCTCGCGATGCCGACGCTCTTTCGACCGCGTTTTACGTAATGGGCGTCGAGCGCAGCCGAGAGTACCTCACCACTCATCGTGACCTTATGGCGCTCTTTTATCTGCCTGTCGGCAGGGACCAGAGGTTTCGGCGCGTGATGCTTCGCTCGGCCGGTTCAAACGATATCGGTGCTTTTTTCTCCAGGACTACGGATCGAAGAAGGAGCGCCACTAGGGCGGGCTCTTCGAAAATCAGGCGAAGGGCTTCTCACAGCCGCATGTCCGGCAACCGGGCGACCGCATGTTAGGAATGTCGATCACTATGGCATTCGGAAAACATCCAACGCAACAAGCCCAGACCTCAAGGAGGAACAAAGACCTTTTAAGGAAATACTTTTGCTATTACTTTGTACTGCTCACTTGCCCGCTGCTGATTCCGGTGACGCTCCTTGGCCAGAGCCCGTCCCCACTTGCATCCGCAGGCTATGCGGTCCTTCCTGTACCACAAAAGGTCACATTGACCGGTAATAACTTTGCATTCGACGGCCAGTGGCAGCTAGTGCTGGAAGGAGTGAACGAGAAAGACGTCGCGGTCGAGAGCCTGAAGGAGGGTTTGGCAACCAGATTCCATCTGAGACTCGCTATGGAGCGTTCCGCTCGTTCGGAGCCGGGAGTGATTCGGATGGTGCTGAAGCCGAACTCAGTCTCAATCGGCGAAGCGACCGATCGCGACAAGTCTGTCCTTGCCGAACAGGCTTACCGTCTCACTCTGGGCGCGAAAAACGTGACGATCGCAGCCAACGCCGGTTCCGGACTCTTTTACGGAGTGCAGACCCTGGTTCAGTTGATTCGGCGTCGAGAGGAGCGTCTTTGGTTTCCCGAAGGAGAGATAGTGGACTGGCCCGATCTTCAATGGCGGGCCATTTATTGGGACGATGCCCATCATCTCGAGCGCCTCGATGTGCTGAAACAGGCTGTCCGGCAGGCGGCGTTCTTCAAGATCAACGGCTTCGCTATCAAGCTTGAAGGACACTTCCAGTACAAGAACGCTCCGGCTATGGTTGAGCCTTATGCAATGACACCCTCGGAACTGCAAGAGCTCACCGACTTTGCGCTGCGTTATCACGTGCAACTCATCCCCTACCTGGATGCCCCGGGCCACGTCGCCTTCATCCTGAAGCACCCGGAATATGCGGCATTACGCGCGTTCGCCGACAGCAATTATGAATTCTGTGTCACTAATCCCGAAACTTACAAGCTGTTGTTCGGAATGTATGACGATCTCCTCAACGCGACCAAAGGAAGCAAGGTTTTCATTCTGTCGACGGATGAGCCGTATTACGTGGGCCTGGCTGGCAGCGCCCAGTGCGAGGAAGCGGCGCGCGCTCGCGAGCTGGGGTCAGTAGGCAAGCTGCTCGCGGAATTTGTCACCAAGACATCCAACTACTTGCATGACAAAGGCCGCACCGTGTGGATCTGGGGAGAATACCCATTAACTCCCGATGACGTACCGTCATTACCAAGCCACATCGTAAACGGGGAGGTGCACGGCAACGAATTTGACTCGGCCTTCAAGAAGCGCGGAATTCGTCAGCTCGTCTACACCTCGACTCAGGGCGAGGAGCCATTATTCCCCGATTACTACATACTGCCTTCGACCAGTCGCCTGCATTCCAAATCGTCGGACCACGGGCGTGTTACGGAGATGTTCAACCGTATCTCGTTCACTTCAGCGCGCCAGCAGTCTGACTTGATGGGAACAATTGTAGCGGGATGGGCGGACGCCGGCTTGCACCCGGAGACATTCTGGCTGGGATACGCGACCGGGCCTGCCGCCGCCTGGCACCCTGCGTCGACGAATCCCGCCGAGCTCACAAACTCATTCTACGATTTGTTCTATGGACCCGGTGCACGCAGTATGGGTCGTCTCTATCAGCTTATGAGCGAGCAGGCGCAAGTCTGGGATGACACCTGGGAGGACATGGCTTCAAGCGCCCGAACCCCTATCTGGGGCAACTCGGACAAGATCTTCAACCCGCCGAAACCCGCTGGTGATCAGACACTTCCGCTGTTGCCTGTTCCGTCTGCCGGAACTCTGGTGGTTGGGCATGATTGGAAACAGGAGAATTCCCGGCGTCTTGAAGTTGCCACCGCCGCCCTGTCCGAAAACGATGAACTGCTCGACCTGCTGTATGCGAACCTCGCAGGAGTCCGCGACAACAGGTACAGCCTGGAAGTGTTCCTCTCGATCGCCGGGCTCTACCGGCAGAACCTGCAGATGATCCTCGATCTGGGTGAGATCAGCGACCTGCTGAAGGCGGCCCAGACTGCTGCCGGAAAGGGAGATGGCGGCGAAGCATTGGCCGCGCTTGATGAGGCACTGAACACCGCGGCTCGAATCCAGCGCCGGCGCAATCGCGCCTTCCAGGATGCGACAACTACCTGGTACAAGACATGGTTTCCGCGGGTTGCCGAGGCTAACGGAAGGCGTTATCTCGACCAAGTGGACAACGTGAAGGACCACCGGCCGGTGCGCACCGTTGACATGAGCTACCTTGTATACCGCGAGATCTTGTATCCGCTGGGGGATTGGGCAGCTCGGACGCTCGACGCAAGGAACGAATACGCGCGCACGCACCAATTGCCGGTGCGTACGCTTGAGATGAACTGGAAGGACACTACCGTGTCGGGGAACTAAGCCGGTCAAACTCCTTGATGGCTTTGTAACACCGGCTCACCTTGAGCCTCCTGACCCACGGATTCTCCGCAGGGCCTCCTGGAAATCTGCCCGATCCGGCGCCAGGCGAACCGCCATTTCATATTCGCGGATGGCGTGCTGCGTCTTGCCAAGTGCTTCGTAGATACTGCCCAGAAGACCACGAAGCTCGGAATTGGCAGGTCGGCTCAGTTCCACCCGCTCCGCGTAGGTGCGGGCCCGTTCAAAGTCTTTGCGCGCGAAGCTATACCGTGCCATCAGGTAATTCCCGATTACGTCGTCTGGGGCGATTGCCTCCATCTTTGCCAGGTGCGGATAGGCACGGTCTAGATCGCCGGAATCGAGGAACATCTCGGCCAGATAGCCATGCGGTTCCCAGCGATTCGGATCGGCCAGAGCGGCCTGCTCGAACAAAGATCGCGCTTCCGTCCCGTTTCCCTCGTCAAGCTTCAACTCCCCCCGAGCGATATTCCTGTCCACGGTCTGATTCTTGTCTTCACTTTGACGCAGGTCGGTAGTGGCTTGCTGAAACCTGTTGAGGTATTCTTCTGCCCGGGGCTTATTGCCCTTCTTCTGGTAAGCGCGCCCCAGGGAATAGTAGATTTCCGGAAAGCTGGAAGCGGCTTGCTCCGCGCGCTGCAGATGGGCAATGGCCGCATCGACTTCGCCTTTTGCCAGAGCCACCGTTCCTAGCTTGCAAAGGTACTCGGGGTTATTCTGGTCCTGTTCCACAGCGTTAAGGAGGGCTGTCTCAGAGGCCTCCAACTCATTATTTTGATATAGGACCTTACCTAGTTCGAAGTATGCGCCTGGGTTGCGGGCGGGTTCTTTTTGGATGCTCTTCTTCAAGGCCTCCACCGCCAATCCGAATTTTCCTGTCGCGATGTAGACCTTGCCTCGGTCGAAATCGACACTTGCATCTTTGGGGCTTCGTTCGCTCAGCAACGCAAGAACTCTCAAAGCATCATCTGTCTTCCATAGACGAAGGTAGGTTTCCGCCAGGAGCTTCAACCAGGCGGCCTCGAGTTGTGTCGCAGAGCCCTGCTTTTCCACTGTGGCAAGCGCGGCCAGGGCATTGTCGTTCTGCTTCAATTGCGAGAGAACGCTGGCCTGAAGCACCAGGTATTCCGTCTTGCCGGGAGCAAGGCGAACCGCTTCCTGCAATTCCAGTGCGGCGGCAGTCAGTCGGCCGGCCTGGTTGAGCGCCATGGCGGAATAGAAGTACGGACTGGAATCTTGCGGGGCTGATTGCTTGAAACGGTTGAAGGACGCCAGCGACTCGATGTAGCGGCCGGCGGCAATAAGTTTGATTCCCTCTTCCAGAGCGTCTTCCGTTTGCCCGTGACTTGTCTGTGGTGCGGCGGCGAACAGCACTTCAGCGATCGCTAATAGAAAGACCAAGATCAAGGGGCTGGTTCGTTCTAACTTGACGGTCCACATCGGCGCGCATCTAGAAACGGAGAATGATCGCACAGCAGTTCCCTGACGACTCAAGCCCTTGCATTCTCCAACCGCCGTTGGCTCGGCGACTGTCTGGTCATTGGTTTGGAACATCCTTTGGGGCCGTGGACGAGAGCGAGTTGGCGCGGTCTAATTCCTCTTGGGCCTTCCTATGGAGGCCTTTTGCTTCGTAGGCTTGGCCCAAGCGGTAGTGGGCTTGCTTCATCTGGGGCATGATTGCGACGGCCCGTTCCAATACCTGCACGGCGTCGTCGATGCGTTTCTGGTACAGATAAATTTCACCCAATGCTGTGTAGGCCTCTGCATAATCGGCGTGCAACCTCACGGCTTCTTGGAAAGCGATAGCGGCGTCGTCCACGCGCTTCAAGCGAAGATACGTGGATCCCAGCCCGAACGCCGCGCTGAAATTCGTAGGCTCAAGTTCCAACGCCTTCTTGAAATGCTCGATTGCGGCTTCGTTGTTGAAAGTCTGAGCGTACATCACGCCCAGATAGTAATGCGGCTGTGCGAATTTGGGCTTAAGTTCAAGCGTTCGGTTGAACAGTTGGATGGCCTGCCGGAAATCTCTCATCTGGAAGTGATCCAGGGCGGACAGCAACAGCACTGCCAAAGAATCGGGTTCGATTTTTTGCGCCTCACGGAGTTTGCCGAGAGATTCTTCATAGCGGCCTTGCTGCCCATCCGCCATTGCCTCCCAGAACAATTCGTAGACCTGAAGGCGGTCCTTCGGATCGGGGAGCTCTTTGCCAGCCGCGTCGGCAACCGTGCCTGCGGGAGTTGTCACATAGCCCAGAGCATGCAGCCGGTCCAGGAGGGCCGGATCTGCGAGCTCTTTAGCACCTGCGTCAGCACCCGCGTCGGCACCTGAGGCGGAAGTGTAGCGGCGCAGGATGTTGGAAAGCCTATCGCGCATTACTTGGGCTATGGCTGGACGCGCACTCAACAGGTTCTTGGACTCGTGCGGATCTGCGACGGTGTCGTAGAGTTCCGGCCGTGGCGCCTCAATGTACTTCATACCCTTCCACCTCAACGCGCGTAGTTGGCTCCAGCTGAAGTGCAGAAGAGGTAAGAAAGTTTCCGCATAAACATTTGAAGAGCCGGAACTGGGATGGCCTAGAATTTCGCTGAGCAGACCACGCCCCTGCACGCCCGGCGGGACTGGAATGCGCAAGGCCTGAAGGACGGTTGGCATGACGTCCACCAGGGAAACGTCTTTGCCAATGACGCGGGGCGTGACACCACGGACCTTGACCGTCAATGGCACCTGCAGAGTCGAATCGTAAATGAAGAACCCATGTTTCTGTTCGCCGTGGTCACCCAGGCTTTCGCCGTGATCACTCGCCAGGATGACCAACGAATTCGCAAAGCTCGCCTTCTCCTTCAAGAACGACACCAGACGCCCCACCTGAGCATCGACAAAGGCGATTCCCCCGTCATAGGGGCGAGCCTTGTAACGGCTGGCGTATGGCTCCGGCGGCTTGTAGGGGTAATGGGCATCGTAAAGATGAACCCAGAGGAAGAACGGCCGCCGGGAGCCCTGCTTCAGCCAGCGCAGCGCTTCGTCGACTACCATGTCACCCGGTCGTTTCACAATGTCTGCCTTCGCTTCGTCAAGATGGTTGAAGTCGAAGTGATCGAAATAGGTTTCAAAACCCTGATTCAATCCATAGCGGGAATCGAGCACAGGGGAGCCGAGGAATGCCCCTGTAGCATAGCCGTTCTGGTGCAGGACCTTAGCGAGCGTGACTGCGCTGGATGGAAGCGTATTGGTGGCGAAGTCGTGCACGCCCGTGGCCATGGGAAAGCTTCCGGTAAAGAGAGAAGCGTGTGCGGGAAGAGTCAGCGGAACCGTGGTAAAGGCATGGCTGAAGCGCACAGACGAACGCGCCAGCGCATCGATGTTGGGCGTTTGAATCAGCCCGTAGCCGTAGCACCCCAGGTGGTCGGCACGTACCGTGTCAATAGTAATAATGATGACATTAGATTTTGTTTCCGCTGCGTCGAGCTTGATCGTAAGCGGGACGAGAAACAGAACGGTGAACAACCACGTCAGAAGAGGACCGGTCACAAAAAAGGCTTTAGCTCTCCGAGAAATGTGGCCACAAGGAGATGAGATCGCAACAGAGGTTTGCGTAGACGACTTCATTTGAATTGATATGCGATATATCACATCGGTGTCACTAATGTTTTGGTGGTGCAGTTTGGCATCCCGAATCCGGGCTTAGCAGAACCAGGAATTTTCCCAGGGGCAGATGCCTTCGGATCTTAGGCCCGTATCGCTCCCGCCAGATTCTCGCGCTCTCGAAGGCGCTCAGGAGGATGCTGAAGATCAAACCGCACTCGTACTGATCTCAAGTTCCAAGATTCTATCGTGATCCTGGTATTTTGCAGAACGTCGGCTCGGTCTCTTCCGGCAGCATTGATGAGCCGATGAGACTTGAGAAATCATGTCTGATTAGGCAATTTTAGGTCCCGATACCATAGCTTGCTGGCCTTCGGAGGCGGTGATGAAGACACGAATGCTCGCCGCGCTCATGATTTTTATCTCCCGTGAAAGAGATGCTCCCCGAATCGCCCACAGTTTCTGCTGGACGCCCTTGCACTGCCATTGATCCCAAAAATGTGGCGGCCACAATGGGCCGCTCAATCGGTCCATTCATACCGCGAAGAAATGCTGGACATGCTGTTGTCCTACTTCGCCCAGAAAACCAATGCCCTGGCAGCCGAATGGGAGGAGGTAAGGAGCACGATCCTGACGGCTGCCGGATGTTCCGGTCCGGGTGTCTTAGCCAAAATCCCATCCGGAACTACTCGAACGCGAATGCCGATAGCTCTGCCCATTTCTGCGGAATGCTTGTGGTGCTACGCCAGGAACATTTCTGGGTTCGCTGTCGGTCCATCCAGATGCCCAACCAGTCGCTTCTCCATTCCCTCCCGAGCGGGCTTGAGTTGCTGTCTCAGGCTCTCTTTCTCCTGATCGTTGAGCGGTGAAAAGTTCCGCGCAGTCGCGACATTGCGTGCGAGCATTTCAGGGCGCGGCATTCCCACGACCGCAGTTGCTACGGGCAAGCTCATGGAATATCGAAGCAGAGATCCCATCTCTGCCTTTCCCGGACCGTCGCCCACCAAAAACTCCTGACCGGTCACTTTCATGGCGATCACGCCAAGGTTCTTGGCGTTTGCAGCGGTCAGGGCCAGCTCTTCAAACCGGCCGTTACGGGAAGCGTTGAGAGCCATCTGCACACAGTCAAGGTCGTGTCGCTCGATGGCCTTCGCCATCACCTCTCCGTTGGTATGGCTGGTCATGCCGGCAAAGCGCGCCATTTTCTGCTCACGCGCTTCCAGCAAACCCTTAAGGGCTCCGTTCGGTGCCTCGATTTTCGCCAGATCGTCGGCTTGGCCCAGGCTGTGAATGTGGACCAGATCCACATGGTCTGTCCCGAGCCGTTTCAGGCTTCCGTCCAGACGGCGCAAGAATTCGTCTCGGGTGCGATCCGGAATCTTCGTGGCCAGCCAGACTTCCTTGCGGCGCGAGGCCATCACTTTGCCGACGCGAATTTCGCTCTCGCCATCTCCGTAAGAGTAGGCCGTATCCAGATAAGTGATGCCCAGGTCAATGGCGCGATTGAGGATCGCTAGGGCGCTCTCTTCGTCCTTGTACATCAAGAAGCGACTGCCGCAACCGAAAGCAAGTATCGATACCTGTGCGCCGGTTCGCCCCAGCGTCCGCGAAGGAATGAGATCGCTTCCCGACCGCGCACTGGCAATATCCTTCAGCAGCAAGACACTCGTACCGGCCGCGGTTCCAAATCCGATGTTCTCTAGAAACTGTCTGCGGGAGATTTCCTTGTCCATGGTTCCTCCTGAACCCTCAGGCGGCATATTATCGCTTCGAGGAGACTTTTGTTTAGCTGATCAGACGAACTACTAAGGTTTCTGGTATCGCAAATGATTCGAGCAGGGTCGCCCGAAAACACCCAGATGGTCAAAGGGAATCCGTTGGAGTTGTCCCTTCTAGCCCGCCGTTTCGTAACAGATTGGAGTGGCCAGGCTTTCGTTTTCGAAAATGTGGCATGGCTACGGCGCGATCCGGTCGGTGATGGTGTCGTTGTGGTAGGTGGAATGATTGCGGATTGCCAGCCATCCGCCATCGGGTTTTAGGGTGTCCGCCACGCTTGACTTCTCGCTGGTTGCGAAGTCCTGCCAGGAGTTGTAACGGGCAATGGCAAGGTAGTGCCACGGTCCACCCTCAAGGTGCTGCATCAGTACGTTTCCGGCGATGCCGCCCGTACTGCTCGGTAGCTGAGCGAGTGATTTTTCCAGTTCGTCACGATGTCCGGGAGCCGCACGATAAACAGAGACCACGTACACGGATCCGGCGCTTTTGGCTGCATCATCCAGACCCATAGCTTTGGCGAAGTCGGGCCAGGCGGGGCCGTTAGCAAACGTGTCCGTATGCCAGGCGTTGAGGTCGCGCGCGTTGCCCGGTGGTGGGTTGCCTGCCGCGGTAACCGTAGCGGTGGTCCCGAGATGTTCGATGACTGCATAGTCCCAATCTTCGCCGTCTTGGTGGCGCAGGACGATACGGTGTCCCGGCATCGGCGCATTCGGGCCTTGTTTCTTAAGAAAGTCGCCTTCTTCGGCGCCTTTGCCGAGAGCGGCTTTGGCGAAGTAGACATGGTAGACGTCAGTACGCGCGGCCGCCTGGGCGGGCGCATTTTCGACCGCGGAGACGGCAACGAACAAAAAGAGCGCAAGAAGAAGCGTGCCGGTGCTTTTCACAATTTCCTCCAGATTTTCTTGATAGGCCTTATTCGAAGGAATGCATGGTGAGACGGCGCGGCGGATTATAACAGACACGCCACGTTATTGTTGGGAGCGTTAAGTCGGAGTAAAGGCGAATTATCAAATGAAGGCGGCTCCAATTCGACTGCCAACGACGCCGTTCAACATTCGTGTGCCATGTGCCCCGGCCCCATTGTGCTCGATAGGTATCGTTCACAATTTTGCTCCAGG
This sequence comes from Acidobacteriota bacterium, assembly GCA_003224905.1. Taxonomy (GTDB): domain Bacteria; phylum Acidobacteriota; class Terriglobia; order Terriglobales; family Acidobacteriaceae; genus QIAA01. The sequence continues at coordinate 14,424 of QIAA01000168.1, read as the reverse complement.
CATCACGTCTAGGAACAAACCGAGCCGGTCGCCTGTACACCGTTCACCTGGCGTGCCAGCGACAACGCTGCCATCCCGGATCGGCTTCTGCCGTAGTAAAAGGTTCCTCACGACCAGCGGCACTGAATTATCGCGTCTGAGCTGGCAGGAATACGCCATCTCTCCTGGCCAAGGTCGGTAGTGCCGCAGTTTAGGCTGCGCCGCCAGAAATCCCGTCCCTTGGCAAGCACTCGGGCCGCTTTCGCTCCCAGTCACGCTATTTCGACGCTTCTTCTTCCTCTTCTTCCTCATTCACCAGATCGGCCGCATGACGCTGCACTGTGTAAGTCAGTTTCTGGTTTCCGCTGGTCTCGAAAGTGACACGAGTCGGCTCTCGATCCCATCCCGGCGTAGAACAGATAGAATCCGGCATCTCGCCACTCGCAGTCTCTCCCACAGCTTTTTTCAGGATCGGCTTGCGCCGGCCGAGCTGGACAATCAGCGCGTTGATCTTGTGACCCTCCTCCGCAACTCCGCAGTAGGCGACGTAATCGCGATACCAGCTGGCGACCGAATAAAACGAATCGAAGTCAGGAAGACTGAAGCTGGAAATGTGCCCGGTGACCCGGCTCACCAGAAGCCACCCGCCTCGCTGCCAGCGCCAGCGCGGGACCGTTTCTTGTTCCTGCGGCAAGCTGTCATTCACACGAAAAACCCGGCGTACCACAAACAAGTGGTCCGTAATGTCGTGCACCGGCCCGGCAGTGAATTCCTTTGCTCGCCCATCTACATACAATGTTCGAATTTTCAAATCCAATGGCTGCGAATCGCCGGAGCCTATGTACCACTTGACGGCAGTCCACTTGCTGAACGCGATCGCATGTGGTTTGGAAACGCCAAAGGCTGATCCGGCTAAGACGATCAGGCAAAACAATAAATGACTAAAGTTAATCATGCCGTCCACGTTATGCACACTCGTCCACCGCTCACAAGTGCAGCGATCACAGAATTACCCTTTGGTTCGGAATTGGGAACGAAGTTGGCCTTCCCCATTTCTCACAGAGAAAACGATCTCCTCGCAATGGAATTTGGATAGAATGAACTGGAAACGTCCAGGTCTACAGTGCATCGTCAGAAAAAGCTTCGGACAACCGTTTTCTCCCGCCGCCAGTCTTACAAAGATATGAGTGAAATTTTTCTGCGGCGGCGTAGTCCCCGCATTCTGGTGGTCGACGACAATCTCGACATCATGGAATTGATGAAGGAATTGCTCGGCAGCCGGGGCTATGATGTGGTTGCAGTTTCAAGTGCCTCTCAGGCGGAGGCAGAGATCCGCCGCCTGCCGCCGGACTTGATCCTCTCGGACGTAATCATGCCCGGCAAGTCCGGCTATGAACTCTGCCGTGAGCTCAAAGAAAATTCCGCCACCAGGCTGATTCCCTTTGTTCTGATCACCGGCCTCAGCGATCGCGAAGACCGCTTGCAGGGAATTGAATGCGGTGCCGATGACTTCCTTCACAAACCCATCTTTGCGGAAGAGTTGTTCGCCCGCGTCAAGTCTCTGCTCAAGCTGAAGGAGTTTACCGACGAACTGGAAACCGCCGAGTCTGTCTTGTGCACGCTAGGCCGCAGCGTAGAAAGCCGCGATCCCTATACCGAGGGCCACTGCGAGCGGCTGGCCCAGGACGCCAGCGATCTTGGACGCCATCTGGGACTGGCAGAAGAATCGATTGTGGCCCTGCGCCGCGGCGGCTATCTCCACGACCTGGGAAAAATCGCCGTGCCCGACGAAATCCTGAAAAAAGGTTCGAATCTCACCCCAGAAGAATGGGCAATTATGAAGCAGCACCCCATCACCGGCGAAAACATCTGCAGCCCACTGAAATCGCTGCGCCTGGTACTTCCCATTATCCGAAATCATCATGAGCATTCTGATGGCAGCGGTTATCCCGACGGCCTGCGCGGCCACGAAATTCCACTCCTGGCGCGCATTCTACAAGTTGTGGATGTATATGATGCCTTGCGCACGGCGCGTCCTTATAAACCTGCGCTCACTCACGATCAATCCGCGGTCACTATGCGCGATGAATCCCATGCCGGCCTGTGGGATGAAGATCTGGTTGTTGAATTCTTCTCCATGCTTCAAAAGCGCTGGCAAGTGGCGTAACTGTGCTGGTGCTGTTACTAGTATTCGCTCCTCTCGGCCACTTATCGTCTGTCAGGAGTCAATAGCAGCTTCACGATTACGGCCGGCATCTTACCGCTATATGTGCCGTAGACTCTGGACCTCCGGGTGTGTCGCCAGGGTTACGTAAATACGATAATAATGAGGGAAATGAACTCCGCAGTAACCATGCCAGCCGATTCTCCTGACTCCAAGCGCTACAACCGCGTTCGGCGCTGGCTCGGCGTTGCTGATTTTGTTCTCGGTTTGCTTCTGCTGCTGGCTCTGCTTGTCACCGGTTGGAGCGGCAGTTTGCGCGACTTGGCTTATCGTGTTGCTTTTCAGAACTACAGCGTCGCCGTTTTTCTATATGTGTTCATGCTGATGTTCATCGCGAAAGTCCTGGGGCTTGGTCTCGATTACTACGGCTTCAGGCTGGAGCACCGCTACAAGCTCTCCAATCAGAAACTGCGCGGGTGGGCTGCGGATGAACTGAAAGGATTTTTAGTAGGGCTCGTGCTGGGAGCAATTCTCGTAGAGTTGCTCTATTTCATCATTCGTGAGGCGCAGCATTGGTGGCTCATTGCCTGGGCGGCGTTCCTGGTGCTGTTTGTGTTGCTCGCGCAACTGGCGCCGGTGGTCTTGTTTCCCATCTTCTACAAGTTTGCTCCGCTCGAAGACGGGGATCTGAAAGCCCGGTTGGTTCGACTCAGCGAACGGGCAGGTACGCGCGTCCGCGGCGTCTACAAATGGAATCTTTCCGAGAAGAGTAAGAAGGCCAATGCCGCGCTCACCGGACTTGGCAACACGCGGCGCATAATCCTCGCGGATACATTACTCGACAATTACTCCCCTGATGAAATCGAAGCTGTTCTGGCACACGAACTGGGCCACCATGTTCATCGCCACATTTTCAAGAGCATACTGGTGCAAGCGGGAGTCACGTTTGTTGGGTTCTGGGCGGGCAACTGGGTATTGCGCTATGCGGTAGAGCGCCGCCACGTGTTCGCAACATTGTCTGATTTTGCAAACCTGCCGCTGCTCGCTCTGCTTTCGACTTTGCTTTCATTGTTGCTACTGCCCGCGCTGAACGCCTACTCGCGATTCAACGAACGCCAGGCCGACCGCTATGCTTTCGGATCGATACCCAGCGTCGCCCCATTCATTACTTCCATGAACAAACTCGCCCAACAGAACCTCGCCGAGCGCTCCCCCTCAAAATGGGTAGAGTGGCTGTTCCATTCCCATCCATCGATTTCGAAGCGCGTCGCCGCCGCACAAAATTGGGGAAAGCAGCACAATTCCGGCTTCAGAGCCCAAACTTCAACGTCGCAGGCCTAGCCTTCCTGGTTCCGCAGCATCTGTTCAACCCGGCGAAGATCTTCCTCGGTGTCTACTCCTACTGTGTCGTACGGAGTTTCGGAGACATAAATCTTAATACCATTTTCCAGAAATCGCAGTTGCTCCAATCGTTCACTGCCTTCGAGCGGTGATTCCGCCAGCTGAACGAAACGGTCGAGTGCAGGTTTGCGGTACGCGTACAGGCCGAGGTGCTTAAAGCAGACTGGCGTGCTCCCGTCGCGATTCTGCGGAATTGTTGCGCGGGAGAAATACAGCGCTCGACCGCTCTTATCGGTCACCACTTTAACCGCATCGGGATTATTGATGTCTGCAGCCGCAGCCTTGGTCTTCAGAGTTCCCACTTCAACCGCTGGATTTTCCATTAAGCCCAGTAGCACAGCAATATGTTCGCTGCGAGTCAGTGGCTCATCGCCCTGCACGTTTATGTAAACATCGGCATCCATAGAGTTCGAAATTTCATGCACTCTCTCTGTGCCACTGCGGTGCGATGCCGAGGTCATCCGCGCATTCCACCCATTCGCTCGGCAAACCGCCATGATTTCGTCCGAATCAGTGGCTACGATCACGTCCTGCAGCAACAGCGAGGAGCGTACGGCGCAATACACACGCCCGATCAGAGGAATTCCGGCGACCTCCCGCAACGCCTTGCGAGGCAAGCGGGTGGAGGCCAGCCTTACCGGAATCACCGCAATCGTTTTCATCTATTCACGCGTCGCGATCCCGTGCGAAACAGCGGGAAAATCTGCCAAGCAACCTGTTTGTACAGCAGATAGCTTCAAGCTATGAAAGCGGTAAAAATCGAGCTTTTTCATTCATCACAGCGGCTGCTGCTCGGCCGCTTTGCCTCGTTCACTGCTTTGCGTCCCTTTTCTGTTCCTCTTGTTCTTGGTGTTCTTCTTTGTTGTTATTGCCTCAGCACCTCCGTTCGCCTGCTCTGTATTCAGTGCTGGGGCTCGGAGTCCGGCTTCGCATCATCTTCGTTAAATGCTTCCTTTGCAAGTTCAGAGCCGTCACCCGCGACGATCTCGGTGGGTTCCTCGTGATCGTCTGTCGCGACCTCGCTCGCTTCCCCGGGCTGCGAATCACTCCTAGCATTGCTTTGTTCGCCCGCCACCTGTGCCTCGAGAGCTTTGAGACGTGCTTCGAGCTCAAGGGCCTGCATGACGCGTACTTGAGCATTGGATAGCTGCGCAAGTGCCGTGGCCGCGTGCGGCTTCAGTTTATCGGATACCAGCAGGTGCATGGCATGCGCATTCAGCCTACTCAGATCGGCTAAGGTCATCTTTTCCGGGATCTCTAAATCGACTACAGGCGGTCGACGATTTTTTTGACCCCCAAGCTGGCCGAGTGTTTTCGCGCTCTCGGGATTGGCGTGCAGGAAACAGAGTCCGCCCTCCATTGCCGGTGCCCGGCACGCCCGTCCCGTAGCAGTTTGTGCTCTACACGATTTATTCGGCATTTAATTTCTCCTTCGCTTCAAGTTGTAGTTGTACCTTTGCAGCAAGCACTTCGCGCATACCTGATCGTGGCGAAACTCCTCAGTGGCAGCGGGCGCGCAATCTCGCTCCCACCTTTGTCGCTCTTCCTGTTCCTCCTCTTCGGATAAGGGTCCGCGACGACCGCACAAAAGATCTCGCACTGCTGACGGCGGGCAGTCGCAGAGGTGCTGATCTAGAGGGTGTAACGGTATACCCTTTCCGACCCACCGCAGATAACCCAGATCGCGAACCCCGTGCACCGAGCAGGGCACGCCCATGATCCTCTCCAGCTCCGCCACAGTGTGATAACTCGTGTGCTGACCGGCTCGACAGGAGCACTGTTTCGGGCTCGCCGATAGCATGGCTTCCAGTGCTCGCAGACGTTTTGCAAGACCCGTCGAGGTCATGATTCCGTTCCACTTTTACAGTGACCATGGCATGCGCCCCAGCATCACGCCCAATCAGCTTTCACTCAGAGCTTCCGAAAGTAGCTCGGCCTGTGGTCGACCACAAAGCGCACAGGCGCCCGAACGGTGTTCAATTTGAATATTCGGCGCTCCTTCCGTACTCGACGACTGTCGCCCTAGCGCCAGCAGGGCGCTCCGAAGCCTCTTCAGGCAGTCGGGAAATTTTCGTAGATGGTTGCTAGCACGGCATTGGGCGAAAAGCTCCATGCCAACCCGGTTGGTGCAGGCGAGCACAAATTCCAATTGCGTACTCCAGATAGGAGAGGCGGAGTGTTTTGCGCTGTCTGGTCGGCGAGCGTTCTCTTTTGCACTCTTTCTGCATGGCTGACAAACCATCTGTCCACCGAACTTCACCAGATGAAATCTTTGCTCGAGATTGTCAGTAGCGGTGCGCTCGCGCTGTTGGCAGAGGAAATCCATCCATTGCGCGAGCGCGGTAATGTCCCGCCGAATCAGAGGAGACTCGCGGGGATCGTCATCCAGGCGGCACAGCATTAGCAAGAGTTCCAGCGCGACGTGCAGAGCTTTTTGCAATTCAAGGTCGACGTCGGGTGGGGATGGGTTCGAGCTGGCTTGAGTACTTTGTCCATCTCGTTGTAGCGCCTTGGAATCAACTATCAAATTTGCACCCGGGAAAAAGTAACTTCATGCCGAACCATCGGAAAGACCACTACGATCAAGTAACCGAGAGCATCGACGATATGATCATGGCCACTGGATTTATCGGGAACGTGGGTGCCTTCTTTGTAGGTGAGGCTCTCCAAAGAGCGGATCAGATTTTTGCACTTGTGGTCGATAAACAACCTGGGTTTTCCGTTTGCATTTTGAAACATGGCATTCACGTTATTGATGCGGTCGACGATCGGATGTTGTTGGGTCGGATATACGTCCCATCCGCTGCGCCGAATAATGGCGTGATCGGTCTCACCAACCGAGGCACTGGTCTTGCGGGCAGTGCAACTTGGATCGGGGTAGACCACCCCATGCTGTTCTGGGTATCGTCGGACTAATTCCTCCATCATTTCGAAGGTATTGCTGTTGGGCAGAACAATCTCATCCGAGACGTGGCACTCGTCGCCGATTTTTTGTGTGATCACTGCCGTCATGGGATTCACATTAAAGTCCATCCCGACGAGAAGCTTGGGTCCGTGTACCAGAGGGACATCCGTGACGTTAAGGTGGCGTGAGAAGGCATGGTAGACACGGCCCGACTGCAGCTCGAAGGAGGCCAGAATCTCCTGCGCGAACTGCTTCGGATCCATCGTCGCGCGCAGAAGCTCTAATTCGGCTTCGGAGACGTAGCCGCCAGAGCTCGTGGGAAAACGAAAGGCTGCCCAGTCGGCTCGTGTCTGGGCCTCCAGGTACAAATCATAGAAATGATTCAGTCCGCGGGGTGTGCTCGCGAGCAGCGCGCCACCCTCTCGGTCGGCGAGCATGGGGCGGACCACTTCCGGCCAGAGCTCGGGCGGCATGTAGGCGAATTCGTCGAGGAACGCGAAGTCCAAGCCAGGGCCGCGAAGAGACTGCGGCCCGTGCAACTTGATAAGCGAGCCATTCACTAGCTCGATCTGCAACTCCGAATGCCGCAGTCGGCGAATGAGCGGTGCCGGCACTATATCCAGCAGAGGGCGCCAGCCCATTTCCTCCGCTTGTCGCTCGGTGGGCCCGATGTAATAGCCGATGCGCTGGGGTCCGCTCAAGACATCGCAGAGCACCCTGTAGAGCCCAGTCATGGTCTTGCCAAATCGCCGACCAGCCGATACGGCGACAAAACGCTTCTTGGAGGAAAGGATTTGAATCTGCGCGGGGCCGAAATCTTGATAGGAAGAGAAAATGCGCGGAGTGGGTCCAGTAATGCCGAGGCTGCCACCGTGAGCGTGAGCTGTAGGTAATGCGCCTAAGGACACGTCGCCCCCCACTTCCCACTACGAATGTGTTCGGACGCTGGGGAACTTAGAATTGGCGCTCGGGAGTGTTTCCCCGCGCGAGCTAGGCGAAGGGATGGAGCAGCGAGGAGAGCGCCGCTGAGGTCGCCGGCATAAGATTGATTACATAGGAATCTGCAAAAGGGCACTCGGGTCTCCGGTCACAAAATCAACAACTACGTGACCCTCGGCCCGAATCCCTCGAAGCTTGCGGGACCTCCAGCCCCCAGCCGGAGCCTGTATCATCTCAAGTAACCAACCCGAGATGATCTAGGGCAAACTTCCAGTTTGCGTAAACAAACTATTCCGAATTCTCCTGACGTGTGCAAGCAAGAACTGGAGTCGGACAGCACGGAAGTAACATGCCTGTCAGCTCCCGCCACCGCTCGACAACTCGCAATTGCGAGGTGGTAAATCGGACCACGGAGAACGCTTTGGCTGGCGGCATTCGCGGCTCTCGAGGCAGATGAACCGGGTCATCGATGTGCCCTCGACAGCTAGCATCCTTTCTTTTAGGCGTAGCGTCCTTACCTAGAGTAGGGACTTTCTGTAAACCCTGTATTCGAGAAACGGCATAAGTTCTCTTGTACGCTGGCATCACAATACGAATGTTGGTGGAAGAGAGAAGCCCACCGACCTTTCACTATGCCGCTAATACTTGGTCGAGCAGCTGTCCCACAGCGCGTTGTGCTTCGAGGATGGAATAGCGGTGGTCCATTGCTCCGGCCAAATCGGTGTTGGCCAATGCGATTCGGCCAAAGGGTGCATTGCGCAGAACCTCTCGCGGAGCAAATCCTAATGAATTGACTTGCATGTGGCTCCGGCCTACTATCTCGTCCAATAAACTGGCGAGGCCACTGCAGTGATTGGCCAGACGATCTCCCATTACCGCATTCTTGAGAAGCTCGGTGGCGGGGGCATGGGCGTGGTCTATAAGGCCGAGGACACTCGGCTCGAGCGTTTTGTCGCCCTAAAATTCCTGCCCGAAGATGTAGCCCAGGATCGCCAAGCCCTTGAGCGTTTCCGGCGTGAAGCTAAGGCAACTTCCGCCCTGAATCATCCCAATATCTGCACGATTCATGACATCGGTGAGCACGAGGGGCATCCATTTATTGCGATGGAGTTCTTGGATGGTCAGACCCTAAAGCACAGGATCGGCAGCAACCCTCTCGAGCTGGAGATGATTCTCGTACTAGGAGTGGAGATTGCCGACGCGCTCGATGCAGCTCACGCGAAGGGCATCATTCACCGTGATATTAAACCTGCAAACATCTTCGTGACCGACCGAGGGCACGCCAAAATTCTCGATTTCGGACTCGCCAAGGTGGCGCCGTCGCGGGCCAAACCCTCGGTCGAAGCTACGCAGACCGGGGCGATAGAAGAGCATCTCACCAGCCCCGGAACGGCGGTCGGCACCGCCGCGTACATGTCGCCCGAGCAGGCAAGGGGCAAGGAACTGGATGCGCGCACGGATCTGTTCTCCTTTGGCGCTGTGTTGTATGAGATGGCTACTGGCAAGCTGCCGTTCCGGGGAACCACGCCGACCGACTTGTTTGATTCGATTCTGCACAATAGCCCGGTAGCTCTGGTGCGCCTGAATCCGGACCTGCCTCCAGAGCTGGAGCGAATTGTGGGCAAGGCTCTGGAGAAAGATCGGGACTTACGCTACCAGGTGGCCTCCGAAATGCGAGCCGATCTGACGCGTCTGAAGCGGGAGTCGGAGTCGAGCCGGACAGCGATGTCTCCTGCAATAGAGCAGGAGCGCGAGATGCAAGCTGTAGCGGCTACTTCCGTGACTCGCAAGCCTTTGAGCGGTGAACAAAAAGCAGCGGCTTTTTCCGGACACACTATTTCCGCGGAGCAAATGCCCAGCCGCCGATGGAAGATTCTGGTTCCCGCTGCCGCAGTCGTGGTTGCGGGGCTGATCGTCAGTGGTATCTACTTCTGGGCGCGTCCATCAACACCGCTAACAGAAAAAGACATGATTGTGTTGGCCGACTTCGAGAACAAGACGGGTGATGCCGTTTTTGACGACGCACTGAAGCAGGCGTTGGCCGTGCAACTCGGACAATCTCCTTTCCTCAACATTCTTTCTGACCGCAAGGTGGGTGAAACCCTGCGCCTCATGGGCCGCCAACCCAGTGACCGCATAACTCAGGATGTCGCCAGAGAACTCTGCGTCCGGACGGGCAGCAAGGCAATGCTATTAGGTTCAATTTCCAACTTAGGCGGGCAGTACGTGATTGGTGTGGACGCAATCGGTTGCAGCACCGGAGACACGCTGGCCAAGGAACAGGAAGAGGCTGCGAGCAAGCAGGAGGTGCTGAAAACACTGGGGAAGGCGGCGGCCAGTCTGCGAAATAAACTCGGGGAATCGATTGCCTCTGTCAGGAGGTTTGACGTTCCGGTTGAGGCGACGACAACATCGCTGGAGGCACTGAAAGCCTTCAGCATGGGTATAACGACCTTCCGCACAAAAGGAAACGCTGAGGCTATTCCTTTCTTTAAACGCGCTATTGAACTCGACCCCAATTTCGCGGTCGCCTACGCCGCTCTAGGTGTCGTATATGTCAATCTTGGACAGCCTAGCTTGTCCGCGGAAAATATCAAGAAAGCCTATGAGCTGCGCGACCGAGTGAGCGAACGGGAAAAATACCGTGTCGCGTCCTTGTACTACTCCTACGTGACCGGGGAATTGGAGCAGGCCAGCCAAGTCTACGAGTTATGGGCTAAGAGCTATCCGCAGGACATGGTGCCTCGCAACAACTTGGGTGACATTTACGCCCAACTTGGGCAGTACGAGAAGTCTGTGACTGAAACCCAGGAGGGCTTGCGGCTGGAGCCAAGCATCATTGGTCATAGCAACCTCGTGGGCGACTATCTTGCCCTCAATCGTCTGGATGCCGCCAACAAGGAGATTGAGCAGGCGCAGGAGCGCAAACTCGAGGGTGATCTCCTGCATTGGGGAATCTATCAACTGGCCTTTCTTAAGGGCGATGCCGCAGAAATGGAGCGGCAAGTGGTTTGGGCTGCGGGCAAGCCCGGAATCGAAGATCTTCTGCTCTCCTGGCAATCCGATACCGAGGCATACTACGGGAAGCTCGGGAAAGCACGAGATTTCTCCCGACGTGCGGTGGACGCGGCCATTCGTGCCGACTCGAAAGAGACTGCCGCACTTTGGCAAGTGAACGCTGCTTTGCGGGAGGCCGAGTTTGGCAACACAACAGCTGCGAAGGAGGATGTCGCGGCGGCTTTGACGCTGGCTCCGGGTCGCGATGTGAAACTGTTTGCTGCTCTCACTCTGGCGCGAATCAGCGAAACCGCTCGGGCCAAGGCGATTGTCCAAGAACTGGAGAAGAGCTACCCATCGCAGACGGTGCTGAAGGTCTACTGGCTGCCAACTGTTAAGGCGGCAATCGCACTGAATACCAACAATTTCGCCCAAGCCCTAGTATCTCTGGAAGCTGCTGCCCCCTACGAATTAGGCAAGCCGCCACAATTGCAGCTAGGGACTCTGTATCCAGCTTACATCCGGGGACAAGCGCAGCTGTTGGCTCACAACGGCAGTGCCGCGGCTACAGAATTTCAGAGATTTCTCGACCACCGCGGCATCGTGATTAACTTCCCGCTAGGTGCGCTCGCCCATGTCGGCCTCGCCCGGGCATACGTTCTCTCCGGCGACACTGCCAAGGCTCGTACCACGTATCAAGATTTCTTCACCCTCTGGAAAGACGCCGACCCCGACATTCCCATTCTGAAGCAAGCCAAGGCCGAGTACGGGAACCTGCGCTGAAGCCTGCGGGAACAGCCTCGAATGCGGGTGGGCTCCGGTGCCAGCTCCCAGCTTTCATCCCGCCAAGCAAGCCTTGCCGAACCGCTCCGTGTGCTGCAACCTCGAATAGACATCAGGATGGTACTGAAATGCCCCTGTTTCAATGCCAACCGACTCATGACCGCAGGCTGCACACTCGGTATATAGCCGATTGCCCGAGGTCCGAATGAACGTCTCGGAATGAATGCAAATTAGTGCCATGAACATAGTTATCCTCAGTTTGCTGAAGCTTGCTGCTTTCATCTGCTTACCCTTTCTGCTAGTAGTGTTCCCAGCCCTGACATGATCCACTATACCCAAAGTAGGGTTTGGGTTTAAAGGCACGAAGGACCAGTATCAACCCAGTAACCCAATGTGGGGTTTGGGTTATGGAAACGTGAAAGTACCGTGCTAGAATCCGCTGGGAATGGCAAAACGCCGCAACAGCACTCTTCGAGCACTGCTTCCTAAAGCGGTTATAGAGATGTTTAGAAACTGGGGTAGGACCGGCGGGACAAAAGGGGGGCGGGCGCGATCAGCAGCCAAAGCGAGGGCTGCAAGGGACAATGGTCGGAAGGGCGGTCGCCCGCGTAAGAAGAAGAGTAGGAGATAGTCTGAAACTGAACTCTCAACGGCCTGGCTTCCGTCTCGACGGGTGGGTATTTCTAAATGAGTGGGTGGGATCGGACTCTGCGAATTGAAAATTGGTGGAGGACCAAACCGAGGGAACATCCGGTAAGTAACTGAGAAGATGGCGCGCCCTAGGAGACGATTTTAGAACTCTTGTCTTGTCGCGGTCCCGGCTCGGGAGTGCCGAAATTCTTTCCGAAGGTTTGTTCGCAACCTAAAAACGTGTTCCGGTTAACTTTTAGCCTTGCGGACGCGAATTGTGCCGAAAGGAAACACTTTTTGCCCAACTTTTCGGCATTCGCTTGACACACCGGAATACTCTATGGAGAATCCGTGGCAATTCTCTTTTCCGCCTACGTCCAGCTTGCCGATCCGCTCGAAGGTGGGGTCAATGGAACTTGAAATCAACCCTCGTACCATAGATCAAATCCTCATTTTGGACTGCACTGGTCGTATGGTTTCGGGTGAGGACTTGGATTCCGTCAAGGAAGCTGTGAAACAGCTCGTTTCGACTACAAGTGCAGTAGTCGTAAACCTTGACACTGTCAGCTATGTCGATAGCGAAGGACTGGGTGTCCTGGTGGGTATCCATACTTCAGTGAGAAACCGTGGCGGAAAAGTGAGGTTTGCGGCGGCTAACCCGGTCATAACGGACCTGTTTCGACTGGCGAAGTTGCTTGAGTGATCGAATTGCACGAGAGCGTAGATCAAGCTGTCAAAGCGTTCTCTAAAATTGCTTAGGAGCATGTGATTCGTACCACCGGTCACAAAGCCTTCCGACCCACTCCTCTCGGCAACAACTGCACTCGCCAAGCTGCCGGTTGGGATAACTTACGGATGGCCGACGAGTACTAAGCCGCTGGCGCGGCGGACGCTACCGCGTGGTGAGCCGAGAGGTTTGAGGAAGCTGACATAGTGTGGGTCATAGGGAAAGGAGATTCCTGTGACCCGTTTTACGGAAAATGATGCTGGAAGAGCTCCAGCGTCGCAACTATTCCGCCATCACCACGCGTAATTACTTGCGTGTGGTGACTGAGTTCGCTAAGTATTTCGGCAAGTCTCCCGACAAGCTCGGCCCCAACCAACTTCGCACCTATCAAGCCTATCTATTGTAACCGAGGGCTTCTGCCATCCACATCATTGTGGTTGCGGCGATCATCGTCTGCTTTGCCACCCACATGGATATGTTAGGATGTGAACCGAGGTCCGCTGTAACATTCTTCCGCTTTCTTTGAGCCCACGCATCACCGCCAATGCCGTGCTCCTGGCCCAAGCGAATGACCTCTTCGAGGTCCTCCCGCCAACCGAGTGTGTCTCCGCAGGCCACAATCACTACCGGTGCCTCTTCGACCTTCTGTTGGTCCAACGCCGCGATTCGCAGCTTCTTTCGTTGGGTTGAGTCCCGGAGCACGACGAATCGCCAGGGCTGGAGGTTGTAACCGCTCGGCGCCTCAAGAGCAGCATGCAGGATTTGTTGCAAATCGCTGTCCAGAACAGGTTCCGATGAAAAGTTGTCGGTTGCTCTGCGGTCGCGCACAAGCTCCGACAGCGGTATTTCACGACGGATGCGGCGTGCCATGAGGTATCAGAGTCCCTTCAATGGGGCGGGAAGCTGCGATGCGACTGAATACGACCCCGCTCCCATCAATAGCAACGCGAAAGCAATCAGCAATTGCGCAAGTGCGTACTCAACTCCGCCATTCGACACATCGAAGCCGTGTGGAAGATGCACCAAGAAGATCGCTCCTAGCATGACGACGATCAGAGCAACCGCTGCGAGTCGGACAAAAGCACCCACGAGCATGGCGATTGCGGATGCGACTTGCGCCAGCCCAATGAGATAGCCGAGCGCAACTGGAAAGCGATGATCGATTGCGAAACACTCGGGACCAGGCCCACCGAACATGCCGAACAGAATGGCTGCACCGTGATAGAAGAACGCTAGACCACTTGCGATTCTGAGCGCGAGCAGGGCTACATCGGTTCGTGCCGAAAGATTCGCGAAGCGTTCAACATGCTCAGATTCCACGCCACAATTGTGACGAATGAAGTGGCATCCTAACCAGCGCCATTTACGGCCCTAGTGGGATACCATTTAGTAGTCGAACAGCCTGAGCGTCGGAGTCGGCTTGTGGCAAAGAAATCTCGCGTAGTGCTCCTCGAGATTGCCGTGGATCGAGCCAGTGCAGTGCCTCTACAACGGCAGGTGTATCTCGCTATCCGTCACTTGATTATTTCCGGCCGGCTGAAGCCGGGGGCGCACTTGCCCTCAACGCGCTCGCTGGCTAACGAGCTGCGCCTCGCGCGAACGACGGTGCTTGACGCTTTTGGACAACTGATCTTTGAAGGGTATCTACAGGGCAGGGTCGGTTCCGGCACCAGAGTTTCTTCTCAAATCCCTCGCGATGTGCCGGCACTTGCGTTCGTCGCGGAGCAGTATCCAGTGCCAAGTCTCCGTCGCAAGCCGCGAATTGCACGCCGCACGGCACCTTACGCGCTACAGCGCGTTGCCAAGCCAATCCGCCCGCTTCGCCCCGGACTGCCGGACATCGAAACTTTGCCCCTCGATCTGTGGTCGCGACTGACGGCGAGACACTGGCGACTAGCC
>QIAA01000167.1 GCA_003224905.1 Acidobacteriota bacterium | reverse complement strand
GGCAATGACGCCAGTTGTTCGCCTTCGCGCACATCTACTACCAGGGCGGTACGTTCGATCTCCGATGAGCGGCCCACGAGCTCAGCAAAACGTGGAATCAGGCCAACTGGAAGATTGTCGACACAGTAATAGCCGAGGTCCTCAAACGCCTTAAGGACTGAAGCTTTGCCGGATCCGCTCATTCCGGTGATGATGACAAGCTCACCGACTGGACGAGTTTTGCGCGGAATTGTCTTACGCTTTTTGGCCTGCTCCCTTTGGCTGGTTTGGGAAGGCCTACGGCGGGGCATGTTGGATTGATGTTAGCAGGGCGAAATTTGCGACGCTAGTTGCTTGCGTGGGTTCAAGCCGTGTAACGCACGCGCCTCCGGCAAGATCTGGTTCTTTTATCCAGTAGCATCGGCATTTCGGCCTCAGTCTCTACAGCGATCCCCTAAATTTCTCTTGGTTTCTATTCTGGCGCGGTTACAGCAAGCACCGTATGGTAGAAACTGACCCCGCTTCGTAAGCTCAGGCCTTGGAGGTGCCTATGCTCTGGACCATCTTTGTAATTCTCCTCATTATGTGGCTTCTGGGGTTCAGCTTTCACGTGGCTGGAAGTTTGATCCATTTGCTGCTGGTTATCGCCGTGGTTGTGCTGCTCGTCAACCTGCTCACCGGCCGACGCACGGCGTTGTGAGCTGAGGAAAAGATCTGTGAAACACATCGCGAGAATGTTGCGTGTAATCGTTTGTGTGCGCAGGGCACACAATCGTGTGCCCTTTCTTCTTTAACTCCTGACTTGCTGGATCGCGGGAACCGAAGGAGCCAACAGATGCTTCCGAAGAAACTTTAACGCTCGCAGGCCGGCGTCCCGCCAGGTCTCACCATTGAAGCCGTGCCCTACGTCAGGATAAATCTGGATCTCATAGTCGATCTTTTTGCGTTCCAATACTTCACGCAGATGGTAGGCCTCCTGTACGGGCACAACGGGATCGGCCTCGCCGTGCAGGATCAACACCGGGCATAGCCGTCGCATGAAGAACTTCATTTCTTTGGGCAAACCGCCAAAGAACTCCACAACCGCACTGATGCGAGAATCGATGGCCGCACTGGAAAGGCAGAGGTATGCGCCGAGTGAAAATCCCAACAAGCCGACACGTTTTGGATCTACATGCGGCTGCCTGATTACGAAGCTAACTGCATCCCAGACGGTTTTCATCCAGACCGGAAAATTGCGGAAGATGATCTGGCGATTGACCTCCGTCGTCCCGGTACGATCAAAATAGTGCAGCACGTAAACCGCGAAGCCCTGAGCCGCCAGCAGGCTCGCCGGTTCTGCCATACGGGCGTGCCCGCCGCCTGAACCATACAGCGCGACTACAGCAGGAAAACGTTGCTCATTGTCTTCTGGCAGAAAGCAATCCAGGCGTATTGATTTTCCACCACTCTCAAACGAAGTTTGGGATTGAATAACAGGCATGGGCTGGAAATCACTTGCCTCGTTATATGTTCGTGTGTGCACTCCTGCGTGAAATCATGACTTCTCAGCCGAGACCAGCGCCTGCTCCGCCAAACTGCGCAGTGACTCCTCGTAGGGAGCGCGAATGATGCCCCGCTCCGTCACGATAGCGGCCACGTATTTCGCAGGTGTTACATCAAAGGCGGGATTTTCGACGCCGACACCCTCCGGCGCAATGGGCTTGCCTGCAATGTGGGTAACCTCGGCCGCATTGCGCTGCTCTATTGGAATCTTGCTTCCATCCGGAGTTTCCAAATCAATAGTGGAGAACGGTGCCGCCACGTAAAACGGAATGCCATGTTCCTTCGCCAGCACCGCGACTGTGTAAGTGCCGATCTTGTTTGCCACGTCGCCATTCGCGGCAATCCGGTCAGCTCCTACAACAATGGCGTCGATCTTACCCAGCTTCATCAGCGCGCCCGCCATATTGTCGGAAATCACGGTTGTGGGAATGCCATCTTTCATCAGTTCCCACGCAGTCAACCGCGAGCCTTGAAGAAACGGGCGAGTTTCGTCTGCATACACGTGAATTTTCTTGCCTTTCTCCACTGCCGCGCGGATGACGCCCAGAGCAGTACCGTACCCGCAGGTGGCAAGCGCTCCGGCGTTACAGTGCGTGAGCACACCGCCATTCGCCGGCATCAGCGCAGCTCCGAACTGGCCCATAGCCTGGTTAGCAGCGATATCCTCTGCATGCATTCGTTTGGCTTCGTCAATGAGCGCCTGCTTGATTTGTGGCAGCGGCCGAACCCGCAGAGTCTCGAATTTATCTCTCATCCGCCGTATTGCCCAAAACAAATTCACTGCGGTCGGCCGAGTGTTTCCGATCAGGGTGCAAATATCGTCCAACTCCCGTTTGAGTTCGCCGACACTGGATGCTTTGGAGTTCTTCACGCCCAGCGCGATTCCCATAGCAGCGGCCACCCCAATGGCCGGTGCGCCGCGTACTACCATCGTCCGAATTACATCCGCTACCTGTTCGTGCGTCTTACAAGTGACATAGGACTCTTCCATTGGCAGCTTCGTCTGGTCGATGAAGCGCACGCCGGAGTCGGTCCATTCGAGAGTTTTGATCATCAGCTAATCGTCAGAATTAGACTTTGTGATCATCGCAGCGGATGCGGGGTTTGTGCATTACTGCCGGGCGGCCGCAAATCTCGCATCCTGCTCCCACGGCCATGATGGAAGGGGAGGTTTCTTCATTTTGCAAGCTATGCTCGCGGCGCACATCGGCAGCAGTAAAGATCGGAACAAAAGGCGCAGGCGCAACAGCTCTTTGTACGCTGGCGCGGCCGCCTGCTTCCTCACGCTCAACCAGGCACATCGCGGCAAGCACATTAAATCCAAACTCGCGAGCAGCCTCAATGGCCTGCACAGTTGAGGCGCCCGTGGTGCAAACGTCATCCACGATCACGACGCGAGCGCCTTTTTCCTGAAAACCTTCGATGCGCTGTCCTGTGCCGTGCTGTTTGTCGACCTTACGTACGAGGAACCCGCTGAACTCTCCGCTGGCGACGGCTATAGCTGATACGATCGGATCGGCACCCATAGTCAAACCGCCGATCGCCTGTGGCTTCCAGCCGTGCGCGCGAATCTCCTCTGCGAAAACCTGGCCCGTCAGCCGCGACCCTTTGGCATCCAGAGTTGTGGTGCGGCAGTCAATGTAGTAGTCGCTCGTGGCCCCCGAAGAGAGCTTGAATTCCCCCAGCCGGAAACTCTTGGCGGCCAGAAGCCGCAACAATTCATCACGCGCAGAAGACATCGATAGTCAAGAGTACCACGCTGAAGGATAGACCTGACCTCGGATGTCGGAGTTCGGACGTCGACATTGCACCGTTGGGACTGAACCTCGGCTGTTTACCTGTTCAGCTTTTCCAAGTGGCGAAATCCATCGGTAGCAATGAAGGTGAGGACGGTCAGAGTGGAGTTATACGCGGCGTGTACTACGAAACTCGCGGCAACTGATTGAGTGAGCGCGCGCACCATCGTAAGCACAGTGCCAACCAAAAAAATCAGAAGCACGGGCGCCCACGCGAACCCAAGCTGCAGCGCGTGAATGAGACCAAATGCAAGCGCCGTAAGAAAGACACCTGCGCCCATTCCCAAGCGGCGAGCGAGAACGGGATAGAGAAAACCGCGAAAGAAAAGTTCCTCCATCAAAGGTCCAATGCTAATGGCAAATACGGAGGTGATATAGGCCTCCAGCGGCCGTTTGAAGAACTGGTCAAACGGCACGCTTTTGGGAATAGGCAACAGGTGTCCCAGGCCCTGAAGCGAAGCGAGCATGATGATGCCCAGGGCAATCAACTTCCACGCGCCGCCTCTAGGCCAGTTCCAGCGAATGGCTTCCGAGAACCGGGTACGATAACGGCCTTCCAGCAGCAGGTACATGTAAAGTACTACTGCTGCATACACCAGGAACTCAGTGAACAATGCGAGGCTCGGCTTGGCCGCAACTTCAGGCCAGGGTAGGCCCCGATAGAACAGCCTTTGAGCCACCAGCGAGACAACAATCACAATCAGAAAAGGACTGAGAAACATCAGCAGCGCAATTTGCAAGACATCTGTTCCGGTCCAGACCGGGTTCTCCAACTTTGGAGTTTCCTGCGGCGGCAGGATTTCCGGGGCTTGGGACTCCGTGGTCGGGGATTCGATGAGAGGATTTTCGGGTGAGGCCAAGAAGATTAGTGTCCTATGGTGTGCAAATTTGCCGTCGAAAACGATAATCAGGCTAGGGCATGAAACAAATCAACTGGCACGCTCGCGATTGCCATTAAAGTAACGCGCCAACGCCTGGCCGGTATACGATTTCTTGCTCCGCGCCACCTGCTCAGGTGTACCCTGGGCCACAATTCTGCCGCCGTCTTCTCCTCCTTCTGGCCCCAGATCGATCAGCCAGTCGGCGTTGCGGATTACGTCGAGATTATGCTCAATGATGATGACCGAATTGCCTAAGTCTGTCAGCCGGTGCAGCACATTCAGGAGCTTCTTGACATCGTCGAAATGCAGACCTGTTGTCGGTTCATCCAAAAGATAAAGGGTTCTGCCCGTTTGGCGCTTGCTCAGTTCGCGACCTAATTTGATGCGCTGCGCCTCACCTCCAGAGAGCGTCACGGCCGATTGGCCCAGGTGAATGTAGCCAAGTCCCACATCGATCAGGGTCTGAAGCTTCTGCTTAACCTGAGGAATATTCTCCAGGACCGGTGAGGCATCGGAAATCGAGGACTCCAACAGGTCCGCAATGGAATATCCCTTGTACTTGACCGCCAGGGTCTCGTGATTGTAGCGCTTACCGCCGCAAACTTCGCACAGGACGTACACGTCGGGCAAAAAATTCATCTCGATCCGCCGCTCGCCTTCGCCTTCGCACGCCTCGCAACGGCCTCCAGAAACGTTGAATGAGAATCGCCCCGGTTTGTATCCCCTCTCCCGCGATTCCGGCAACATCGCGTACAGGTCGCGGATTTGGGTGAACACACCCGTGTAAGTAGCGGGATTGGAGCGAGGCGTCCTTCCAATCGGCGACTGATCGATGCGAATTACTTTGTCGATGTTTTCAGCTCCAGAAATTGCCTTGTGTATGCCGGGCTCTTCACGTGAGCGGTATAGTCTCTTGGCCATTGCGCGGTACAAGATGTCATTCACCAGGGTCGATTTACCCGACCCGGACACACCAGTTACAACAGTGATCACGCCCAGAGGAAACGTGACGTCAATGTTCTTGAGATTGTTCTCGCGTGCGCCCAAAACACTGATACCCGAGCCGTTAACCAGCCGCCGTGCCGTTGGCATCTCGATTTGCACTCTGCCTGACATGTAGGCGCCGGTGAGCGAGTCCGCAACATTCACAATTTGCTCAGGCGTTCCGTGGGCCACCAAATTCCCTCCATGCCGCCCCGCGCCAGGCCCGAGGTCGATCACGTAGTCGGCCCGGCGAATCGTCTCTTCATCGTGCTCGACGACCAAAACCGTGTTACCCAAGTCCCGCAACTCCTCCAAAGCTTTCAACAAGCGATCGTTATCGCGATGATGCAGTCCGATAGATGGCTCGTCCAGCACATACAGTACGCCGCGAAGTTTGGATCCAATTTGCGTCGCCAGACGGATACGCTGGCCTTCTCCGCCGGAGAGCGTCGCCGCCGAGCGGTCCAGAGAGATGTAGCCCAGCCCCACCGCGTTCAGAAACTGCAGCCGCTCCACAATTTCATGAACGATGCGACCAGCAATGATCGCCTCACGTCCAGTCAGTTTGATTTTGCTTGCTGTCTCGAGGCTCCGCACCACGGGCAAGCCCGTGAACTCGGCGATTGATACGCCGTTTACGGTAACCGCGAGATTTTCCGGACGAAGCCGCTTTCCCTTACACGCCGGGCACTCCGTCGCAGACATATGGTCCATCAGCCACTCGCGATAGGTTTCAGAGCTTGACTGTTCCATTGCCTGCGTGAGGTAACCCATCACTCCCGTGAACCCGGTCTTGCCTCCTCTGCCGTTCTCCCCATAAAGCAGCAGATTCTGGATTCTGTCCGGAAACTTTTCGAACGGAGTGGATAGATCGAAACCGTACGCTGCGGTGACAAGCTGAAGCTGATGAATTAGATTTTGCGACGCCGAGCCTGGCCCCAGACCTCCCTCCAGCAGCGGCTTGGACCAGTCGCTGACCACCTTAGCAGGATCGAAATCGTATCGGCTTCCGAGTCCATGACACTCCGGGCACGCTCCGTACGCGCTGTTAAAAGAAAAAGAGCGCGGTTCCAGCTGCGGCACGTTGATACCGCAATCTGGGCAGGCCAGCCGCGCCGAAAAGAGTTGCTCCTCTCCTCCAACGACTGCAACCTGAACCAAGCCGCCGGCCAACTTCATCGCCAACCCGACCGACATTTCCAGCCGCTGCTCGATGCCCGGTTTCACCAGCAGACGATCGATTACGACCTCGATCGTGTGGTTTTTTCTCTTGTCCAGATGGATCTCTTCTTCCAGGCTGACCAGTTCACCATCCACCCGCGCCCGGGTGAAGCCGTGCTGCGTGAGCTTCTCCATCTCCTTCTTGAACTCGCCCTTACGCCCGCGGACGATCGGCGCCATAATCATTACCCGGTCTTCGGGAGTCAGCGCCATTACGCGCTGGACTATCTGTTCCGCCGATTGTCGCGTGATAGCGCGCCCGCACCTGGGGCAATGCGGGACACCAATCGAGGCGAACAGCAGTCGAAGGTAGTCGTAGATTTCTGTAATTGTTCCAACCGTGGAACGAGGACTGCGGCTGGTCGTCTTCTGCTCGATCGAAATAGATGGGCTCAGCCCATCAATCGAGTCCACATCAGGTCGCTCCATCTGATCAAGGAACTGGCGTGCGTAGGCAGAAAGCGTCTCCACGTAGCGACGTTGCCCTTCGGCGTAGATCGTATCGAAAGCCAGGGAGGACTTGCCCGAGCCGCTCAGGCCGGTGATTACGGTCAGGGTGTTACGCGGGATCTCGACGTCTATGTTCTTTAGATTGTGTTGGCGCGCCCCGCGCACCGAGATCTTGGTAATAGGCATCCAAAAACCGAGGTAATTCTGTCCGTAATCCAGCCCTTCCGTAATGTGGACGGGGGTACAGAAGTAGCCGAAATTAGAAGTGCGCACCTCTACTCCGTATCTTAGTTGGCAACAGGAACAAGCGTCAACGCGGGGTAAAGTAGGCAGCGCAGCGCTCGAAACATCGCGCTACACAACTCCGGGGTTGCATCTCCCCAGCAGCTCACGGGAAAGTAGGCCGAACTTGGGTGGGTTGCTGATTGCTTTTGTTCTCCTTCTGACTACCGCTATTTCCTTCACAGTCGGAATCATCGCCGCTTATGGCGCTGTGAACGGCATTCTCTACGCGTTCGCATACCAGTCACGGCAGCGAGTCCGCAAGATCCCGCTATTGGTTCCCAGCGAGGCACACGCCGGCGGCGACTAAGGTCGCGATCTGAGGCTTCGACCTCAGAGGCCTGGAACGTCGCGGCCAACCTTATTGCTGCTGCGGCTGATTCTGCTGTGGGTTGGGATTCTGCGGTGTAGGAAAGCCTTGCGGCGCTCCCTGTTGCTGCTGCTGTAGTTGTTGCTGTTGCTGCTGTAGTTCTCTTAGCAGTTGTTCGGGGGTCTTGACACCTGATTGCCCGTTAGGTTGATTCGCCTGTTCGTCCCCTGGCGGAGCGCCTTCATTTTCAGGTTCGGGTGCGTCTTGGGCGACATCCTCATTCTGCATTTCCTCAGGCTCAAGTTGCCTTCCATCTGCCGCTTGCAGACCGTTATTTTCGGGCTGATTAGGCGCGGGCGTCGGACTTGATGCGCTACCGGTTGTTTCGGAGCCGCTCTTCGAGGTCAATATGATCCGGTCTACCATATCGGCTTTGGTTGGAGAACCCAGCATCACGTAATTAAAGTGAGAGCCGTTCAGCAGCGAGGCCAACACTTCCCTCGCCGGACCTGGGCCAATCTTCGCAACCACGCGTTCAGTTGCATTGCCCGGGACTTCTACCGTCGCCCCGGTCTTTGCCCGAACCGCCCGCAGGATGTCGCCAAGGGTGGAGTTCTGCGCCACAATCGTCAGTTGCCCATTATCAAATGTCACTTGTGGCGGGGAAGCAGGCATCTGCTCCGGGGTTGGCGGCGGAGTCGGTGCGGCAATGATTTGCGGCGTTGGCACGGCTTGTTCCTGCTTGGCAGGCTGCTTGCGCGAGTGCCGTTGTTGTCCGGCGATGGCCAGATTCGGCATTAACAAAAGTGCCGCGGTTGCCGAACTCAGCACGAGTTTTGTCTGAATGGACATCAATCGCCGTCAGGTGGAAACGTCCGGGTCGCAGTCCAGGCTAGTCACATTGTAACATCCACGTTAACAGCATTTCCGCGCGTAAGCGCAGGTCTCTCGGGCAGGCAACCTTAACGTCCTTGTTCTCTCGAAATTGCATCGGTCCTATCGAGACGTGAATCTGAAAAATTATCAATCAATGTTTCTGTGGAGGATTTATGCAACGTATAGATGGTGCCAAGGTCGCTCCGGGTGGTTACAAGGCGATGCTCGGCCTGGAAGCCTACCTTCATGAATGTGGTCTGGAAATACTCTTGCTTCACCTGATTAAGCTGCGCGCATCACAGATCAATGGCTGTGCCTACTGCATAGACATGCACTGGAAGGATGCGCGCTCAGTTGGCGACAGTGAACAACGCCTTTATTCTCTTGATGCCTGGCGTGAGTCTCCTTACTACAGCGAACGTGAACGGGCGGCTCTCGCATGGACCGAGGCCGTGACTCTTATCACCGATGGGCATGCTCCTGATCAGGTATATGAGGAGGTCCGCAGGCATTTCAGTGAAAAAGAACTGGCTGACCTAACCCTGGCAGTAGCGACTATCAACGCATGGAATCGGCTCGCCATCGCGTCACGTACAGAACCGGGGACGTACCAACCGGCAAAGCAGCACGAGCTTAAGAAGAGCGCTTAACGAAATCTGGTGGGTTGTAAAAGTGCTTACTGGCGCGGCGCGAAATATCCTTTTCGCGCCCGCACCTGCAAGTCTTTCTTCAGTGCGGTGATCTCGATAGAACGGTAACGCCCGTCGGCGTCGAAGTCCGCTGGGCGATAGGAGACGACGTACTGGCTGCGTAGTTCGTCTTCAATGGCGGCGAACGAGTTCTTGATGTCTTTCATCTTGAAGGGGAAGAACGCCCGGCCGCCAGTCGCGTCTGCGAGCTGTTGGAGAGCCTTGTCTCCACGGAGCACGAGTCCGCTGTCATCGGTGGAGATGGCGTAAATGAGCACCTCGGCACGTTGCGCCATTTCAATTGCCTGGGCGCGGCTATATTCGCTTTGATTGTCCTCGCCATCACTGACGATGATAATTGCGCGCCGAATCGGCCGATCAGATTTGTCCTTCAGCAGCCGGTCTTTGCAGGCGCGATAAATGGCGTCATAGAGGGCGGTGCCGCCGCCGGCGTGCAGCTTCTGCACGCCAGTTCGAAGCAAAGTAACGCTGTCGGTAAAATCCTGTGTGATCTGCCCGCGTCCGTTGAAGCCCATCACGAATGCCCTGTCGAAATGTGCACGCAACGTGTGTTCCAGAAAACTAGTGGCGGCTTCCTGCTCAAAATCGAATCGGCCACGCACTGAGCCGCTGGTATCCACTAATAGACCAAGCTCCAATGGCAAATCAGTCTCGCGGCGGAAGTTGACAATCGATTGCGGCGGCTTGTGATCATCAAGAATCGCGAAGTCGTTCTGATTCAGATTCCGCACAAACTTGCCGCGACGGTCCGTCGCGATAAATAGGACGTTTACCTCGTCGACTCTTTTCTTGATGGTCAGGAGAGGATCAGTCGAATCAGATCCCGTGTAGGAGGAAGCAGCAGGGAGGGCAATGCCGGGCGAAGCCACAAAAGTAGACTGTTGGGCCTGGACCGGTAGCGCCGCTATCGAAGTCAGCGCCAGACAAAAAAATCGCCTTATGTACTTCGTTCCTAAAGTGTCCAAAATTTTCACGCCTTGCCACGTGCTAACCGCGTCCTCAGTTATATAGATGCACGTATCGGGCCGAAAGCCGCGGCTAGCGCAGGTTCTACCGTCCTGACTGTAGGGGATACCACCTGGAATTCCAAGTTACAAAAGGAGCACGCAGTGGTCACGGCACAAGTCAAGGCAGGTCTGGTAGTTAGGGAATGTCCTTGAGTCCGGCTGGCATTGTAAGATTAATACTTCAGCATAAGTGGAGGATCGCATGAAGCCCCTATTAGCGCTGCTGCTTGCGTGTGCATTTCTGCCGCCCGTTTTCGCCGCAAACGATGAAAAAGAGGAGGACCGCATTAAAGAATCAGGACAGGTTCTCAAAGAGATTGTCGCCATACCGGATAACATTCCCCAGGATCTCTTAGACAAGGCCGAGTGTGTGGTCGTCCTTCCGTCTGTGAAGAAGGGAGCATTTGGTATTGGCGGCAGCTATGGACGCGGGGTCATGATCTGCCGCGGCGGCGAACACTACACCGGACGATGGGGAGCGCCTGCTCTCTATGCATTGGAAGGTCTCAGCATCGGATTCCAATTGGGTGGCCAGGCCACGGATTTCGTATTGCTGGTGATGAATCCGAGTGGGGCGCGGTCACTCTTAGCCAGTAAAGTGAAGTTAGGTGCAGACGCCTCGGCTGCAGCGGGCCCGAAGGGGCGCACCGCCGAAGGTGCAACCGACGTTGTGATGAGGGCTGAGATTCTCTCTTATTCGCGAAATAAGGGATTATTCGCAGGAGTTTCTCTCGAGGGTTCTACGCTGCGCTCGGACGGAAGCGCCAATGAAAAGCTTTACGGACAGAAGGTCGGTGCCAAAGAAATCATCCGCGACGGCAAAGTCAAGGCTCCTCCGGCGGCTGCGGAACTGATCGCTGTTTTGAACAAGACAACGCCCAAGAATCTTTCCGATCCCAAGTCGCTGCAGTGATACCTCTTTTTTAGCGAGCCGGCTTCGGAATGAAGAGCAAGTCGTTAGAGCCAATTCGCTGCCGTTGGGCACGCAACCCGCTCTCGATCCGGTATCACGACGAGGAATGGGGTGTTCCCCAGCACGACGATCGCAGGCTGTTTGAATTTCTCATCCTTGAGGGCGCCCAGGCTGGGCTGAGCTGGGACACCATCCTAAAGAAACGCGAGAACTATCGCGCAGCATTCGATCAATTCGACCCGAACCGAATAGCTGTCTACGACACATGGAAATCAAAGCGCTTGTTACAGGATTCGGGCATCGTCCGGAACAAGCTCAAGATCCTGTCCGCGGTGCAGAACGCGAAAGCGTTTCTCAAGATTCAAGCTGAGTTCGGCTCTTTCGACCGTTATATCTGGGCGTTCGTGCCTGGATCTCCACGCGGCAATTCCTGGCGTTCGCTGAAGCAAGTGCCGGCGCGAACCGCGCAGTCCGACGCCATGAGCAAAGACCTCCGAAAGCGCGGCTTCAACTTCGTTGGTTCTACTATCTGTTACGCATTCATGCAGGCGGTGGGCATGGTCAACGATCACGCGACAGACTGCTTCCGCTACTCCCAACTTCTTGCAAGCCGGTAACGAGAAGGAGGATGGTCTACATCTCAATAAATAGTTGACTCAGTCAACTAAATGGTGGGAGAATTCGCAATGTCCGAACCGAGAGCTGCCCGCCATGGCTACCCATCCTGTCCTCAAGGAAAACTCT
Source organism: Acidobacteriota bacterium (assembly GCA_003224905.1). GTDB lineage: Bacteria > Acidobacteriota > Terriglobia > Terriglobales > Acidobacteriaceae > QIAA01. Next base: position 35,868 of record QIAA01000167.1, on the reverse strand, counting down.
TCATACGTTGACCGTGTTCGCCGCTTCAATCGCTTTTACACTCGCCGGATCGGGCTTTTGCAGGAAGGGTTGCTGCAAAGCCCGTTTTCACTTACCGAAGTTCGCGTCCTCTATGAAATTGCGCGCCGGCAGAAATCAACTGCCACCGAACTCTCCAACGAGCTCGGCCTCGATGGCGGTTATCTAAGCCGCATCCTGGGCAACTTTGAAAAGAGCGGCCTCGTTTCCAGAACGCCGTCAGCAACAGACGCCCGCCAAAGCTTCTTGGCTTTGACCGTCCGTGGGCAGAAAATATTCTCGTCGCTCGACAGGCAACAAAGCGCAGAAGTCGCGGCCATGCTCGGGAAACTCCATGTCTCCGAGCAGAAACATCTGGCCTCCTCCATGCAACGGATCGAGGAACTGCTCGGGGAAAGGCCCCGGCCGAAACCGGCTTACCGCCTTCGCGAACATCGTCCCGGAGACATGGGCTGGATCGTGCACCGCCACGGAGCGCTGTACGCTCAGGAGTATGGATATAACGAAAGGTTCGAGGCACTAGTGGCAGGCATCGTTGCTGAATTCATTCAGAACTTCGATGCGAAGCGCGAGCGATGCTGGATAGCTGAGAAGGACGGCGAAGTCGTGGGATCCATCTTCTTGGTGATGAAATCAAAGCAGGTGGCGAAGCTGCGGCTGTTGCTGGTTGAACCTGCGGCGCGAGGTCTGGGAATCGGCAAACGACTGGTCTCTGAATGCGTGCGCTTTGCGCGCCAGGCCGGCTACAGAAAAATTGTCCTCTGGACTCAGAGCGAACTGCCCGCGGCTCGTCACCTGTATGAGCAAGCCGGCTTTCGCCTGGTCTCAAAAAGACCGCACCGTAGCTGGGGACGCGATGATCTCGTTGCAGAGACGTGGGCCCTAACGTTGCAGTAACCGCTGCAACTCACTTCAGCGGCTAAGGCGCGATCTTCTTCAGTGAGTATCTCGATGCGCGCTGGCACTTGGAATATCCAGTGATGTGCGTGGAATCGGAATACGGGTCGTCTCGTTCCACGAGATATCTCCGTATGTTGTAGCAAAGGTTCTGAGTAGCTGCTTCCGCATTCCAAGCGTTGGCTTCTGCCCAGGGACGCATCAGGCCGAAACGCTCATCCGAACTCAGATCAGAGTTCTCAGTTGACGGCTCGCCAGAGATGCTGCGTTCAGTCACCGTGTTGGATGAAGTCAGAGTGCTGGCTTCCTGCGCAGCAACATCATCGGCCCAAGCCGTAGAAACGAGAACAATGCCCAACGAGAGAATCGAGAGGACGGTCAAACGCATACTCTATTCCTCCTGATACTGGAGTATGGACGTTCAGTTTTCGGGTTCGCGCTATTTTACCGCCAAACCTTCAAGCGGGAGCGCATCGTCATCGAGGCTGAAGGAGAAGACGTGCAAGGAACGAAAAGCCGCCTACGCTGCCAATTCTGGCCTGGCAGTGTGTCCCCGCGAGCCGATTTCCTTCTGAACAGTCACGAAGTAGCATTACTGCATGAAAATTCGCCGGTGCTTCCCACCTCTTCTCGCTCTTTGTATCGTACTCGCACCACGGTATGCACAATCACAAAACCAGAACGTCAATAACGGTTCGCCAGTATACGTTCAGCAGGAAGGCTTTGTTGATGCGAACGGTGTAATGATCTATTACAGAATCCTCGGCCGAGGCGAGCCGCTCCTCATCGTTCACGGTGGTCCGGGAGCCTCTCACGATTATTTTCTTCCTTATCTGCTTCCCCTGGCTCGCCACCACAAGCTGGTTTTCATCGACGAGCGCGGCTCCGGGCGTTCGCAGAAGCTGGAAGATGCGTCCGGCTACACGGTTGAGAACATGGTCGAGGACGTGGAGGCTGTCCGCGTTGCACTGCGGCTTGGCCAGGTGACACTGCTCGGACACTCGTATGGCGGAGCTCTGGCGCAAGCTTATGCTCTCAAGTATCAGAAGAACCTCTCTCATCTGATTCTCGGCAGTACGTGGTCGAGTACGAAAGCATTGAATGAAGTGTTCATTCGAATGAAACAAAACATGTCCCCGGAGCTCCAACAACGGATTCACAATCTCGAATCATCCGGGTTATTTGGCCACGGGAAAGATTACGAGAAGAACCGCTACACCACCGAATACATGGTTGCGGCCTGGGGCGAGGGTTATTTCCCGTATCTCTACCAAAACCGCCCAGACCCGAACTATGACCCTGTTGATAACGGCAAGATGTCGTGGGAGCTTTACCGCGAGATGTGGGGCGAACACGGCGAGTTTGTGGTGGACGGCAATCTGAAATCGGTGGAGTACACGGACCGGCTGAGTACCATCAAAGTTCCGACTTTGATTCTCGTCGGGGATCACGATGAGTGCGATCCATCGCTGGCGGAGGCAATGCACCAGAAGATCGCCGAATCCAAGCTGGTTGTGTTCCCCAAAGCGGGACATATGACTTTTGTAGACCAACCCGAGATGTTCAGGAAAGCAGTGGAAAGCTTCTTGATGAAGTAGCGTTTAGGGCTCAGGCGTTACGCGTCAGGCGTCAGGGCATCGTAAACTACGAAAATACTAGTCGCCTGCAGCCTGAAAGACTGACGCCTGAGTTGAAACCAATTGTCATCATATGTCATCTTGAACTGTTGGAGGAGACGGATATGGCCTTTCAATTACCCCCTTTGCCGTATGACTATTCTGCGCTTGAACCCACTATCGATACCCAGACCATGAAACTGCATCATGACATGCACCATGGTACTTACGTAAAGAATCTGAACGCTGCGCTGGAAAAGTATTCCAATCTGCAATCCAAGGCAGCGGAAGAATTACTGCGTGATTTGAATTCCATTCCTGAAGACATCCGCACTGCCGTACGCAATAACGGCGGCGGACATGTGAATCACAGCATGTTCTGGAAGATCATGAAGCCGAAGGGTGGCGGAGACCCGAACGGGCCAATTGCCGACGTCATTAAGAAGACCTTCGGGAACTTGAAGGATTTCCAGACCAAATTCAGCGATGCAGGCGCTAAGCAGTTTGGCTCCGGATGGGTTTGGCTCGCCGGCAAACCAGACGGCAGCGTGCAGATTCTCACCACGCCCAATCAGGATAACCCGATCTCGCAGGGACTGTTCCCGATCCTGGGAAATGACGTCTGGGAGCACGCTTATTACCTGAAGTACAACAATCGTCGTCCCGAGTATTTAGCGGCGTGGTGGAACGTAGTGAACTGGGAAGAGATTAATAACCGTTACGAAAGCCTGAAGTCAGGCCACCTCGAGCCAGCTCTGGCGAGCCGATAAGAAAAGGGTTACCGCTTTGTTTGAGACAGCCTCAGCGCCCCTCGGCGCTGGGGCTTTTTGATCCTTCAACGCGTACAGCTTGGCTGAGCCTCGCGGCATCTAGTGCAGTGAAGTAACCGTGCTCGATGTCTTCCGATCCGGACATACTCATTGTTGGTGCAGGCGCTGCTGGTCTCAGTGCTGCAGTGCAACTCGCCCGCGCGGGGATGCAGGTTTCAATTCTGGAGGGACGCGACCGCATCGGCGGACGGATTTTCACCAAAACCGACCCGGTTTGCAATGCGCCGGTTGAACTTGGGGCAGAATTTATTCACGGCTGCCCGCCGGAGATTTGGGATCTGCTTCGGCGGCACAAGATTCCAGCTCAAGAACTGGAAGGAGAGACATGGTGCTACCGGGAAGGCGCACTGGGCCAGTGCGATTTCTTTTCAGAGGTCGACGAGTTATTAGAAAAAATGGATGACCGGTCGCCCGATCAGTCGTTTTCCGAGTTTCTCCAGAAATGCTGCTCGGGCGCGGAGGTCAATTCAAAGTTGCTAGAAGCTCGGGAGTGGGCACGAAGCTATGTGACCGGATTTCACGCCGCCGATCCGGATCTGATCAGCGTGCATTCTCTGGTGAAAGGGACTCGCGCAGACGAAGGGATTGATGGTGACCGAGCCTTCCGGATCAGAGGCGGATACGCAGCACTGATCGAAGTTTTCCGAAGACAGGTGCATGATGTGGGAGCAGGCATTCAGCTCAACACTGCCGTCAGGAACGTGCGATGGGGGCCCGGAGTTGTTGAGATGACCTGCGACTACGCGAACGGCCCGATCACGGTCAGGGCGCCTCGCATCCTCCTTACGCTACCACTCGCTGTGCTTCAGCAGGGCAACGTTCGTTTCAGCCCCGCCCTGCCAGCGGAGAAACTGGACGCACTAAAGAAGCTTGAGATGGGTAAAGTTACTCGCATTACCCTTCGCTTTCGAGAACGGTTTTGGGAGCATCTACCGTCATCTCGGAGCGACAAAACACTTTCAAAGCTGGGATTTCTGTTGTCGCACGAGGAATGGTTCCCGACTTGGTGGACAACGTTGCCGGAGAAATTGCCGCTGATTACAGGATGGGCGCCGTTCCGCCACGCCGAACAATTGGCTGGACAAAGCGAAAGCTTCATAACGGACAAAGCTCTGGAGGCGCTTTCGCGATTGTTCACTCTTAGTAAGAAGGATTTAGAGGCACAGCTCGAAGCCGCCTGTTGGCACGACTGGCAGAAAGACCCCTTCGCACTGGGGGCGTACAGCTACGTGAACGTGGGCGGCGATGGTGCTCAAGAGACTCTCGCAATGCCAATCGAGGACAGCTTGTTTTTTGCGGGCGAGGCAACGGACTTTTCCGGCCACCACGGCACGGTACACGGGGCGATCGCAAGCGGGGCGCGAGCCGTGAAAGAGATTTTGAATCAGCCCGGACGGGAGAAGGCCTGAACTGCGCCTGATTAATGAAATTCCAGAGCCACGAATTTCGCCGCTTGTTTGCTAATGTTGGTTACTGTATGCGTGAATCCACCTGGAACCCAGGCGACGTCTCCGGATTTGAGCTGCCGGGTGGAGGGGCCTTTGCCTTCGACATCGCTGCGCAACTCGAGATCGCTTACTGCAACTACGAGGTGAGGTCCGGCATGATTGTGCCTTGGGATCACGCCCCCGGCTTGAAGTTCAATTTCTGAAACACGCACGCCATCGTCCACTGAGAGAATATGCCGGGTACCGCCATTCAGTACATCAAGACCGCGTTCTTCGTCCCACTTCGGCGGAGGCGACTTTCGTGCTTCCTGGTCCTGCATAAACTCGATAGTCAGATTATGGAACGCACGATCTGCCAGATTCTTCGCAATGTGGGCGAATCCTCCAGGCAAGAATCGAGTTTCACCATCTGCCAGATGCAGCTTTGCCGGAGGCTTCCCTTCGACATCGTTTTCCACGTCTGAAGCGCCGATTGTCACAAACCAATAGTCGTGCCGGTGATAGTGCATGAGCGTAGCCTGACGCGGCGGGACTTCGACCTTAAACACGCGGACGTACGGGTTTTCGAGAGCGAGATGGTGATGTGGCTCGGACGTGATCTCGACTTCGGAAGCTGTCTGCGCCAGCAGCATGGCGCCCGCGATCAACAGTAAACCAGGTTTCATGCTCCAGGTTCTGCCAATCATGGCGAAATTCTAGCAGTTCTCAGTTGGCGGTTCTCAGTTCTCAGATCGGGTTTCAAGACCAAGAACAGCACTTGATCTAAACTAAATTTATGGCCAGTTTGGGCAAGTTGCTGGTGTTTCTGGGCGCAGCGATTTTCATCATTGGTGCGGCGCTGATTCTGTTTGGTAAGACCAATATTCCTCTGGGACGCCTACCGGGCGATATTATCTACCGGGGGAAGCACACGACCTTTTATTTTCCTTTAGCCACGTCTATCGTGCTCAGCATTGTGCTTTGGTTGCTGTTGTACGTGATCGGACGTTTCCGGCAGTAGTTCTTAGCGGTTAATACGTTAAGCGGGGTAAACTCCCTGCAATGGTCTCTTCCGACCAGCTTGGGTTTTCTTTCAGACCACGTGATCGCCGCATCTGGACCGTTCGCGACCTGGTAACGACGGTTCGCACGCATATCGAGCGCGACTATGGAGACGTCTGGGTGGAAGGTGAAATTTCGAATTTCCGCGCGCACGACTCCGGCCATCTGTATTTCACGCTGAAAGAACTGAACGCCCAAATTCGCGCGGTGATGTTCCGGTCGCAGGCGAAGCTGCTGCGGTTTCGTCCCGGCAACGGAATGCTGGTAGTTTTGCGCGGACGCGTGACCATTTACGAAGAGCGCGGCGAGTTGCAGATTTCTGCTGAGTATCTGGAGCCGAAGGGAGCCGGCGCGCTGCAGGTCGCATTTGAGCAGCTCAAGGCCAAGCTCGAAGCTGAGGGTCTCTTCGATTCTGGACACAAAAGACCGATACCCACCTTGCCGCGGCAGATCGGCATCATAACCTCCCCCCAGGCTGCGGCGCTTCGCGACATTTTGAACATTCTGCTAAGGCGGCATCATTCGGCGAATGTGCTGATTTTCCCGGCGCAAGTACAAGGCGAAGCTGCGGCGCTGGAAGTGGGAGCGGGGGTTCGGTACTTCAATAAGGCTCGGACTGTCGAGGTCATCATTGTGGCGCGCGGGGGAGGTTCGGCTGAAGATTTAGCTGCGTTCAATCATGAAGGCCTCGCGCGAACGATCGCCGCTTCGCGAATCCCGGTGATTTCCGCGATTGGGCACGAGACGGACTTCACCATTATCGATTTCGTAGCCGACCTGCGTGCGCCGACTCCGTCTGCAGCGGCCGAGTTGGTGATTCGTTCGCGCCAGGACGTTGAGGATCAGGCACAAGCATCCTATCAACGGCTGCTCAGGGCTATGCGCTACCGGCTGCTGATGGCGCGGCAGGCGCTCACCGAAGTTGCACAGCATCGTGCATTTAACCGGATGATGGGTGCCATCAACCAGCGCCAACAGAGACTGGATGATTTGAGCTATCGCCTGGAACGGGCGCAGCGCAGTGCAATCGAGCTACATCGGCGGAAATGGGAGAGTGCCGCGGCCGCAGTTCGGCATTACGACGCGCGGCGCTTGCTGGCAGGCATCAGAAGTGAGCTGGCCAGGCGGGTTGCGGCGCTCGCGGCCGCAATGCAACGGTTCATGCTGCAACAACGGGGTCGTCTTGACCAACTCTCAAGACAAATGGAAGCACTTTCTCCGCTGGCTGTTCTCAATCGAGGATACGCTCTGGTGTTTGATGCCTCGGGCGGGCTATTAAGGGACGCATCCCGGGTCAGCGCCGGCGACGAAATCTCGGCCAGATTAGCGAGAGGAACGCTAAGCGCCACGGTTAAACAAAATCCTTCGGACGCTTAGTGCGCTCCGTCTAGAGCGGCTTTTTGCCTCCAACACCTGGATTACAATGGGGCTGCGTGACGATGTTAATCGTGTCTTCGGGGAAAGGGTTGCAGCTGACGCAGTTTTCAGCGCGCTGGCCACACGTGTCGCTGTTGTCCATCATCGACATCCTCGTGGTGGCGCTCATCATTTACGAGCTGCTGGCCTTGATCAAAGGCACGCGGGCGGCCTATATGGTCGTCGGGGTATTTGCGCTGGCGCTGGCATTTTTTCTCTCGCGCCTCGGTGATTTAACAACCCTGAACTGGCTGCTAAGCACACTGTTGCCTTATGTCGTGTTCGCGCTCATCGTGGTTTTTGCCGTCGAGATTCGGCAGGCGCTGGCGAGACTGGGGAGAAGACTGACGTTGAGCGGCGCATCAGGGTCAGAGGGCGATGTTTATGACGACATTGTGCTGGCGGCCAATCTTTTCTCTCAGAACCAGACCGGTGCGCTGATCGTGATTGAAAGGGAAATCGGACTTCGAACTTACATAGAGAGCGGGGTGCCACTGGATGCCCACCTTTCCTATGATCTTCTTGCCACAATATTCCGTCCGAGCGCTCCATTACACGACGGCGCCGTGATTGTGCAGAAAGATCGCATCGCCGCGGCCGCTTGCTTTCTGCCACTGTCCATGAATCCCGTCCTTTCAACCCAACTAGGCACTCGTCATCGCGCAGGCATCGGCATCACTGAGGAAACGGATTCCATAGCAGTCATTATTTCGGAGGAAACGGGTGCGATCAGCCTGGCAGTAGCGGGCAAAATCGAACGTGATATTACCGTCGAACAATTACGAGAACGGATGGGAACGCTATTACAGCGCTACGTGCCTCCTTCTACTTTGCCTACCCCGATCAATGATGAAGCCGAAGCGTTAGACGTCGATGACGACTCGGAACGTACTGTCCAGAGAGCCGAGTCGCGCTTCAACACGGGGACAGATCGTTAGCTATGAGCGACTTCATTCGGCGATACGTGGTGCACAACCTCGGCCTTAAGCTCATCTCGTTGGCGCTGGCGGTGAGCTTGTGGCTCGCGGTAAGCCGCGATCCCATTGCCGAAGTTGCGCTCGAGGTTCGGATTGAATTCCACAACATACCGCAGAATCTCGATATCAGTTCTGAGAACATTCCGCAGGCGCAAATCAGGATGCGCGGCCCACAGCGGATGGTTCGTGCACTGAAGGCGTCGGATGTGTATGCGGATATCGATTTAACTAACCTCAGGCCTGGAGAGCGCACTTTTGACCTTACGGCCAGCGAGATCCATATCCCGAGCGGGCTGCAGGTAGTGCAGGTAATCCCCAGCCAACTGCATCTTTCGTTTGACGCCCATCTCACCCGTGACGTCGAAGTTCGTCCTAGAGTCGTCGGAACGTTCGCACAGGGCTACCGTATCAAAGACATTCTGGTGGAGCCTCCAAAAGTTGCCATTGGCGGGCCTCGAAAGCGAGTGGAGGCGGTTGAAGCGGCTATTACCGATCCGCTGGACGTAAGTGGAACTACAGATCGGGTCACGCTTGTTAGACATGCATACGTCTCTGATCCTCTTGTCCAGGTTGCCAATCCCAATCCCGTGCGCGTCACGGTTATCATGGAACGCGCTTCAGCGGGGAGCGCCGCACAGTAGCTTTCCAGCAGATGACCCCAACAAGAAAGCTTTTTGGAACTGACGGAATTCGTGGCGTGGCAGGTGAATTCCCACTCACAGCCGAGAGCACGTACCTGATCGGGCGTGCGCTCGGACACGATCTGCTTCGAAGCACGATGCACCCCCGGGTTCTCATTGGGCAAGACACTCGCGAATCGAGTCCCTGGATCGCTGATCGTGTGATGTGGGGACTGGCGTCCACGGGCATAAAAGTATCCAGTGCAGGCGTGATCACAACTCCGGGAGTGGCGTATTTGACGCGCTCTGGAGGCTATGCTGCGGGGGTGGTGATCTCCGCGTCACACAATCCCTGGACAGATAATGGGATCAAGGTTTTTTCCAGAGACGGTTACAAACTCCCAGATTCGCATGAAGCGGCCATCGAACAGGAGATTTTTTCCCTTCTGCAGAGTCCGAAAGCGCAGGTTGGCTCTGGTGAGAGTGCATCCAGCCTGCCTGGCGCGGCTGGGCTTCGCCGCGCTTACGTGGAATGGCTGGCGGCGAACGTCCACGCCGATTTGACCGGGTTGCGCGTGCTGGTCGACTGCGCAAACGGCGCGGCTGCTGCTGAAGCGCCGGAACTGTTCCGCAGTTGCGGCGTGCAGGCGACATTCATGTGCGCTTGTCCGGACGGGAAAAACATCAACGACAATTGTGGAGCTCTGTATCCGGAAACCGTGGCCAAGGCCGTTGCCGAGAGTAAGGGCACCTTTGATCTGGGGATTACATTCGACGGCGATGCGGATCGCGCGCTCTTTAGCGACGCGGCTGGGCGGGTTGTCAATGGGGACGGAGCCCTGCTGCTGGCGGCGCGCGATTTGCAAGCTCGCGCCCTCCTAAAGCAGTCCACGGTTGTTGCAACCACCATGTCCAATATGGGCCTGGAGATCGCGTTGCGGAGCTCCGGCATTCGCATGTTGCGTGCCAATGTTGGCGATAAGTATGTATTGGAGGAAATGCTGAAATGCGGCGCCACTTTGGGCGGAGAGCAATCGGGTCACATAATTTTTCGTGATGGCGAAGCAACAACTGGTGATGGACTACTGACAGCTTTGCGGGTAATGGAGATTATGGCGAGGACGAACCAGTCGCTGGCTGAATTGATTTCTGATCTAAAAACTTTTCCGCAGAGGATCCAGAATGTGCCAGTGCGGGAGAAAGTGCCCCTGACAGACGTGCCAGATGTGCAGCGTGCAATCCAAAGCGCGGAGCGAGAGCTGGATGGGAACGGGCGCGTCATCGTCAGATACTCGGGAACCGAGCCCTTGGCGCGGGTAATGGTGGAAGCGGAGTCAGAAGAGAAGATGCAGCGGATTGCGGATATGATTGCTAGCAGCATTAAGACTGCGATTGGAACCTAAGGTTTTCTCAGGATTTTTCCCAAAGAAGATCGGAACAAAATCAACCGAATCGCATGATTCCATGCGCAATCGGCCCGCCAGATTATTCCGGGCGCATCGAAGCCGCCCATTTGATGCGCTTCCGAATGCTAGAATTATTGGGCGGTTTTCATTCACGTCCGTAACCTGAGGTGCAATCATGGCGACTGTCGAAGCTCCAACTCCCCCACAAATCCGCTTGCACGAGGGACCATTCGCAAACGAACCCCTGACCGATTTCAGCAGGGAAGAAAATGCACGCAGGATGCGCACTGCGATTGACAAAGTGCGTGGCCAACTGGGACGCGAGTACGACCTGATCATTGGCGGCAGACGGCTCAAGACGGCCGAAAAAATCAAGTCGATCAATCCCTCTAAACCATCGCAGGTTGTGGGTATACACCAGAAAGCAGGCAAAGAGCATGTGGAATCCGTCATGGACGCGGCACTCAAGGCCTTTGAGAGCTGGAGCCAGACGTCGGTTGAAGAGAGGGCAAGTCTCTTGTTTCGTGTGGGCGACCTGCTTCGTGAGCACAAATTCGAGTTCAGCGCATGGCTGGTATTTGAGGTCAGCAAGAATTGGGGCGAGGCAGACGCCGATATCGCCGAGACTATTGATTTTTGCGAGTACTACGGTCGTGAGGCGCTGCGGCTGGCCAAAACTGAGCTGCCGGTGCAGATGGCCGGAGAGCGGGACAGGCTTTTGTACATTCCGCTCGGCGTCGGCGCAGTAATCCCGCCGTGGAATTTCCCCTGCGCCATCATGGCCGGGATGACGCTGGCCTCAATCGTGAGCGGAAATACTGTGGTTTTGAAGCCTTCGAGTGACTCGCCTACCATTGCCGCAAAGTTCGTCGAACTGCTTGAAGAAGCCGGGATTCCTGAGGGCATAGTCAATTTCTGTCCTGGCGCCGGTGCGAGCTTCGGCGATGCCATTGTGGCTCATCCAAAGACCCGCTACATCGCCTTCACAGGATCACGCGAGGTGGGACTACGAATCAATCAAGTCGCAGCTGATCAGAGGCCCGGGCAGTTCTGGATCAAGCGCACGATCCTGGAGATGGGCGGAAAGGACGCGATTATTGTCGACGCGGACGCCGATCTTGATGCGGCCGTTGAGGGCGTAGCCGGCTCGGCGTTTGGTTTCCAGGGTCAGAAGTGCTCGGCCTGCTCGCGGGCCATAGTTGATGAACGAATCTATGACAAGTTCCTGGAGAAGCTGAAACAACGGGTCGAAAAGATCCGAATTGGAGACCCGACAGAAAATCCTGATATGGCCGCGGTGATCAACGAGGCCTCAATGAAATCGATCCTCAGTTATATCGAGCATGGCAAGAAGGACGGTCGGCTCATCACTGGTGGCGACCGTGCCGCCAACGCCGGCGAAGGCTACTTCATCCAGCCGACTGTGATCGCCGATATCCAACCCGGCTCCAAGCTGGAGCAGGAAGAGATCTTTGGCCCCGTTCTGGCAGTCATTAAGGCGAGGAATTATGACAACGCGCTAGAGATCGCGAATGACACCCAGTTTGGATTGACCGGCGCAGTCTACACAAGGTCCAAGGAAAAGATCGACCGCGCCATCCGCCAGTTTCATGTCGGCAACCTGTACATAAACCGCAAGTGCACTGGTGCCACAGTAGGTTGCCATCCATTTGGTGGTTTTAACATGTCCGGAACTGACTCCAAATCCGGCGGACCGGACTATCTCTACCTGTTCTCACAAGGCAAGGCCGTCGGCGAGAAGAACACGTAGAGTCTCCAAGTCACTTTATCTGTTCCAATAATTAAGTGGCCCCATTTTCTGGGGCCACTAATCAAAGAGGCAAGGTTATTGGAGGGTGATCAGGAAAGGCGATGCAAGGCGCCGCTCTGCCAGCCGGAGCGGTCAAAGAGATGTCGAGAAGTGAAGGTCATTTGAAGTCAGCGGCCTCTTTTGTTACTCGTGAAAGGTGCACTTCCTGAACCAAAAGAGTTAATCGCACGCCCCCTAAGCAGCATGCCTGCGTAAGCATCCTCAGCACAACAAGTTAGAACAATCTTTGGGCGAGTAACGGGTTACTATCGGCAGTTTGCGCCACCAGGGATTGTGCAAAATCCTGCACTTTCGTTGCATACCACTACTGTAAATCGAGTTAGTTGGTCAGCCCTTGGGCCGAGCGAATGAGCAAGTCCTATGAATTGCCGGCAACGGTACGCAGCTTCCCTGGCAAAAAGTGGTATGGAGGCCAAGGCCCACTGATCGCCAACTCACAATTTTTCAATTGTTTGGCAGCGCTGCTATAGCGATTCTGATACTTTTCCACGGACTTGGAATCGATCAGGTGGGCGATGTCGATCAGCATTCCGTCTGAGTCCACCCGCTTGCAGCTGATCTCTTCTTCCAACGGGTTGAACATCTTGTGGACTTGTACGGAAAGGGCGCGCGCCTTGGTCCGGCGCTCGCGGTCCTTGGAGGCCTTTTCCCGGAGCTTTATGAGATATTCGCCGCCAACTGTATCGGGCAGCTCGACATTCATCAGGGCCTCGCGAAGAGACCCGTCGCGAACCATCAGCTTCAGGTGCATCTCCGACTTGCCTCGTAGCCGGGCAACGCTCTGTCCGAACGCCCGGCGGTTAGTGCGAACCGCCTGCCGTAAGGCGTCGTCGGAATCAAAGACTGTGCCGAACCGAAACGGCAACACCGTGCCGTGGCGAAAACAGACGCTCACCACGCGAGCATGTTCAAGGACGTGCTTTTCCTCGAGCTGCGCTCCGTTGTGTTCGTACTCGCTGACTACTACGCTGAATTCCCCGCTCGGATAACCGAAAACCGAAGCTCCGTTCACTCCCTGAATGCCGTCCAGCAGGAAAGGACGGCGAGTGCGTGTTCCGTGGTTTAGGGTCTGCTGCTCGGTAATGCAATAAGCGTACCACGCCATATAGGTTTCTCCGAACCTTGTGCGAGGCGAGACTGGGTCACCTCGAGCATGCTACGTTGGGCTACTCTCTGTTGAACCTGTGGAAGAAAGGGCAGTACAGCGACGAGATCGAACGCCTACTGTCGCGTTCAATGTGCATCTTACGCTACTCGTCAGGAAAAATGCAACCATTTCGTTGCAGTAATCATCGGCGAACCTGGAGTAGCCGTTCACGGTGATGTCCGTCAGCAGATTCTCAGTTTGATAATTCGTTTAGCCTCGGCGATAAGCCAGTGCGTTTCCGCGGTGGACGCGGTTTCACACGTTTTCCTAACAAATCTCTATGACATGTCATCTTAGGTTAAAGGAATGGTGGCGGCGGTTGGACTCGAACCAACGACCTACGGATTATGAGACCGTCGCTCTAACCACCTGAGCTACACCGCCCGGAAGTTGCACAGGAACTGCAGAGGAAAGATGAAACTAGACTAAGTGTATCAGACCCTTACGACAACATCGGCTAGGGCCGGTATTCGGTTTCTTTGCGAACCTTGCGCGGTCTTAGGCTCCTTCGCTTAAGAGCTTACTCGCACGGACAGCCACCAAAATCTCGCCGCAAAGCCATACTACCCCTTGTTCACGAACTCTTCCGCCGAGGCCAGAACCTCGCTGACCAGTTCTGGGCTGGCGGCTTCGGCGTAAACTCGCAGCAGCGGCTCGGTTCCCGAAGCCCGGAAGAGAATCCACGGATCGGCGCCGTTGCCGTTCGTAGGCGCATCTAGAAAGAACTTAACTCCGTCCAGCCCTTCTTTCCGCACCACCGAGAAATGCCCAAGCTGTTTCGTCTGCTCAGACCGGGCGCGCTCGATGGCCGACAATTTCACATCCTCTGGAATGTGCAGATCACGGCGTCCGTAGTAATGGGCGCCGTATTCGTGTTGCAGGTCGGCGACTAACCGTCCCAGCGGCTTGCGTTCTTCGGCCATCACATTCGCGAGTAACAAACAGTTCAGGATACCGTCGCGCTCGGGCAAGTAGCGGGAGTATCCGATACCGCCGGATTCTTCTCCGCCGATCACGATCTCACGTTGCATCATCAGATCCGCAATGTGCTTGAATCCGATGGGACACTCGTTCATCTTGCGGCCGTACCGCGCAGCGATCCGGTCCAACATGCGCGTGGTGTTGAAGGCGCGCACCACTTCTCCCGGCCACTTCTTGCGCTCCAGCAACCAGCGCAGGAGGACGGAAAATATCTTGTGCGAGTCCACGAAGCTGCCGTCTTCGGCAACGGCGCCGATTCGGTCCGCGTCCCCATCCGTGGCCAGCCCTGCGTGGCATCGTTCCTTCACTACTGTTTCCTGCAGCAGGCCCACATGCGGCTCAATCGGCTCAGGATTTATTCCAGGGAACAGCGGATTTACATCCTGGCGGATCGCGGTGTAGCGAATCCGGTGATCATCAAAGATTTTCGTAAGCACGCCGCGCCCCGAACCATGCATCGAGTCCACCGCAAAATAAAAACCTGCCTTCGAAATCAGACCCAGATCAGCGAACCGGCAGATCGCCTCGATGTATGGCGCTTTGAAATCTACCTCTTCGATGGAAGCAGCGCGGTCGTTCGGCATGGCTCCCGCGTGAAGCTCTTCTTCCACGATTTTCAGAATTGCCGGGGTCGCCGAGCCACCGAACTTGGCTTTGAACTTGACTCCATTCCAGTTCCAGGGATTATGGCTCGAGGTGATCACCACGCCCCCGGCGGCATTCGTGTTCTTCACTGCAAGCGACAGTGCCGGTGTCGGCGTGTAATCGTTAGCCAACTTAACTGGAATGCCGGCTCGCGCGATAATCTCTGCCGCGACCCGGGCAGCAGATTTGGAGGCGAATCGTGTGTCATAACCTACGATGACGCCGCGCGCCGAATCTTCTTTCTTCAGGACATATGAGGCAATCGCCCCGGCCACCCGGCGGACGTTCTCAAAAGTAAAATCGTCGGCGATGATGCCGCGCCACCCGTCAGTGCCAAACTTGATGTCTGTATGATGATCCATGGATGTTTGCGGAAGGTTGATCACACCAGCCGGCGCAGCTTCTTGTCATCCAGATACTTCACAACTTTAGCTACATCCTGGGCCTGCTCGCGGGTCGTGATCAGCAGCGCGTCATCAGTCTCGACGACCACAATATTATTCACTCCCACTGCCGCCACAAATTTCCCCGGCGCGTAAATGTAATTCCCCTCCGCATTCAGAGTGAAGATGCCTTTCCCTGAAATCAGGTTGCCGTTCTCTGGATTACGCCTGGCGACGTGATGTTCGTGCAGCGCCGTCCACGAACCCAAATCGTTCCAGCCGAAGTCGGCCGGAATGCAATAAATGTTGGACTGTGTTTCTCCCTTGGCGGAGCGCGGTTCAAGCACCGCGTAGTCAACACTGATGTTTTCGCACTTGGGATAAAGGCGGCGAAAAGTACCTGAGAAACTTCGCGTTCCAAAACTTTCCGCAATTTTCTCCAGAACGGCTGCCGTCTTCCCCAGATGCTCTCGTAACGCATTGACCAACGTGCCGGCCCGCCACAGAAACATCCCACTGTTCCAGAAATAATTCTCCGCCGCCAGAAAACCCGCGGCGCGCTCGGCATCGGGTTTTTCTGTAAAGCGGCGTACCCGCAAAGCGCCGCGTTCATCTTTAATCCCGGCCTCGATGTATCCGTAACCGGTTTCAGGCCGCGTGGGACGAATTCCCAGCACCACGATATTTCCCCCCGCAGCCGCGAGCTCAATTCCACGCAGCAGGGTCTCCCGAAAGTGCCTCTCATCGCCAATCACGTGATCGGACGGAAACAGCCCAATCACAGCCTCTGAGTCGATTCGCTGCAGGATGAACGCGGCCAGGCCAATGGCCGGCGCTGTGTTGCGGCCAACCGGCTCCGCGATGATCTGGTTCTTTTCAAGCCCCGGCAACTGAGCCGTAACTTCGCGATGCAAATCCTGATTGGTGATGACCCAAAACCGCTTCGCCGGCGCGAGCGGCAACAGACGGGAGACGGTCTGCTGGATCATTGTCTTCTTCCCGTCCAGGGCCAGCAGTTGCTTGGCGCGCCGCTTGCGGCTGAGCGGCCAGAACCGGGTCCCCCGTCCACCGGCCAGGATCACGGGATAAAAGTGGTCAGTCTTGGGCAAAGGTCAGGAATATTTCAGATTGAAGATTTTAGATTTGCAGATTGAAGAACTAAGACCTGATCAAATCTACACTCTAAAATGTTCAACTGAAATGCTTTCTACATTCTCGTCTCCGGCTCAGGCAAGCTCCTGCCCGGAACCGATGCTTTCAAAAATTCAATACGCCACTGCGGGCGCACTCGAAACTCACCTAGGCTCGCAGGAATCACAACCGCGTCACCCTTACTGAACGTCGTCGGGGGTGCATCTGCAACCTCAACGATTCCGCATCCTTCCACAGCAACCAGGATCTGCACTGAGCTCTCGTTGTCCTCGCGTACTGTAGTATGAAAATCCTGCTTCTCATTAGTGGAGAATTTCTCCACGACAAAATAAGGCGCGGATATCAGGCGTTCATGATAATTGCCATTCAGTTCGTGTGGCGCCGGACGAATCACCTTTCCCGAGGAAACCTTTTCCTTCACTGCTGCCAGGCCCAGTTCCAAATGTAATTCACGCGGACGGCCATAGTCGTAGAGGCGATATGTCGTATCCGATTGCTGCTGGGTTTCGACAATAATGCTGCCCGGACCGAGAGTATGCACCGTGCCCCCAGCGACGTAGATCATTTCACCCGCATACACATTGATCCAGTTCAACAGGTCTTCCGCAGTCTGCTGCTCAATCGCTTTCTCAAGCTGGGCTTTCGTGACGCCTCTCTTTAAGCCCAAGGCAATCTGCGAGCCCGGCTTGGCTTCCACAACATACCAGCATTCAGTCTTTCCCCACGGCTCGCCGACAGCACGCGCAGCCTCATCATCAGGATGCACCTGGACCGAAAGTTTCTCGTTAGGAAATAAGAACTTCAATAGCAGCGGAAAGCGGTTGGGGTCTCGTGGCGCGTCTCCGATAAGCTCCCGGCCAAACTGCCGTGCCAAATTCGCCAGGGACTTACCAGCGAGAGGGCCGTTGGCTACTTTGCACTCGTCACCCGTGAGCCAGGATTCGCCTATGTTCTCATTGAACCAATGGTTCGGATAAATCGGCGAAAGATCTTTCGTGCCCCAGGGACGGGGATCAAAAGCCGGCTGCATCAACAGTGGATAAAGATCACCCATCAAGCCGAGTGGATCAGCCGTGGCTCAGAGTAAACTTGCTCAGCCATGCGCCAGGTTAGAAGGTTAACTCGGCAGAGAGGCTGCCTGCAAAGGCACCTGATTTCAGTTCGAGGCACAACACTGACGGGTTAGAGAGTTCTCTGGGGTATTTTCTGGTACACGCCAGTAGATCGCAAATCCAGTAGTTCAAAATTCTGGCTGGCGCCATAAAGCGACTCGGATTCTCCCAGGAATAAGTAACCATGAGGTAGGAGAGCGGCCCAGAAGTGCTGGAGTACGCGTTGTTTTTTCGGGCGCTCTAAGTGACTTAACACATTGCAACAAAAAATAGCATCCATTCCTTTTATGAAGGTCATCTGCGAATCTTTAAGCAAATCAACAAGCTCGAACTTCACCCTGGCTTTGATCTGCAGACTTATCTTTAGTTGATTGCCTGCCGCCACAAAGTAGGACTGCCGAAAGTGGGGATTAACAGACCGCATGCCCTGTGCGTCGTAGAGAGCGCGTCGGGCGAAGCTTACTGCTCCTTCATCGCAATCAGTGCCCAGCACTTCGAAAGTGCAGCCGTCTAACACCCGGGAACTCTCTTCCTGCAAGATCATGCCGAGCGAATAGGTATCCTCTCCGGTGCCACACTCCACAGTCCAGATCCGAACGTGCGCCAGCCCGGTCTTCTTCTTACCCTCGACAATTCTGGGAAGTACGACGTTGCGGAACTCGTCGAGTTGAGACAGGTTCGAAAAAAAGGGTGTTCGGCACTTTAGCTCCTGCAACAACTTTCCCAACTCAGCTTGTCCACCCGGAAGGGTGGTGAGCATTTCCCAATATGAATCTAATGTGTTCAGCCCAATCTTATGCATACGCTTATGGCAGCGGTATTCGAGGTGTTCAAGCCCTGAACCCGATTCATTGCTTCCACCTTCTTCTTTAACAAGATCACGGATGCGCAGCAAGCAAGAATCGGCAGACGTCTCCAGAATCTTCGACGAAAACGGAGAAAGAATAGGTTTCATGAGCGGAATTCGCGAACCAGGTCACCTCGATGCTGGCGGAGGCACTCTGATAATGTCGGCTGAAAACGGCTCTCGCTTTAGCAGCGCCGCTCGAAGAGCTCCCAGTTGAGGTAGGGCCAAAGGTGAAATCTGAAAGTTTCGTTGAAGCCAGCGGAGAGGAAGGAAGCTAATCTTTACTGGAAGCGTTCTTGATCATGCTTTTTCGCTGCGCTGCCAGAATGAGTGGCCGCAGGGCGGAAACAGAAACACCTAGCGTTCCTCCCGAGAAGCCGTCAATGTACGCTGCATTAACGCCGATAACTTGACCTCTGGAATTGAACACGGGTCCACCGCTCGCCCCGTGTGCCGTGGTCGCATCGTAAATCAGCTTATCCCCAACCACGTCCCCCAAGTGGCCGCATGTGGCTGAAGGCCGAATGAGCGAAAGTGCCGCCAGTTCGTTGGCAGCTCCAATATCGTCGCGCCGGTATGCCAATCGCTCGTAAACTGGGGCAGGCGACTTGGCCACCATGCCCAGAACACCCATGGGGTAGCCGACCACAGCGACCAGTTCTCCGGGATCGGAAGGCTGCTCCGCCAATGGCAACGGACGAAGCCTGTTCACGGCCTGTGAATCATGGACTTTCAGTATCGCGAGATCCCCCTGCACCGAAAGTGCAGCCGGCGTGACTACTACCGGAGTGGAAAATCCCGGGAAGAAAGCGACCAGCCTTTGCAGTTCCGGCTTTGCACCTTGTCGAATTAAGCCTTCGGCTTCCGTATCCCCATACCAGGGCTCAGCCACATGGCGGTTTGTGGCCAAAAGGCCCTCAGTGACGACAAAACCGGTGCCAGAAATCCGTGCCCGCAGGGACGGCCGTTGGTTAGGAAAGCCAACCTGGTAAACGCCAAACACAAAACAAATCGAATCGCGATATCGGTTCAGCACCGTGACCGGCATTGACTGCTCTTGCCTGAGCTGATCAAGCTGCTGTGAAAGTTGGTGCACCTGATCATTAAGATTGTTGGCCGGTTGAGGCAGGTAATGGTGCACCATGAACAACGACCCAGCCAGCAAGAGCAGTCCCAACAGGAATTCCACGAACCTCTGCCAGGCCAGAGATACCGGTTCTTCTTCAGGCAAACTGTGGTTGTCGATCATGTTCGACTGCTCCGAGGAGTTTTGGGGAGGGCGTAACCTGCGGGGCAGGGTGATCTTCTATCTTCTCGCCAGAAACGGGGGTCTTCTAGGGTACGGAAGGCGATGTACGGTTGCTGGGGGCAGTGTGGTCGTTTGGTCGGGACGGCCGGCGTTCCCGACCAACGGCGACTTGCGCCGCTTGCAGGTTTTCCAGAGACTCAAGCAGACTCTGTGCGCAACCGGCACAGCAAACTCCGCTCATCACGTCAGAGATGCCATCATCACTATCCAAGACGTATTGCAGCCATGCAGTTTCAGATTGGCACAGCGAACAACTAGGAAGGGCAGAATCGAGAGAGGCGACGGTTGAAAAACTGATGCTGTCAGCCATTGCCGGGCCTTAAGACAGTCGGACCAGGCGTGGCTTGGCGCGTCAACATGGTGTCTTGCAGGTCTTTCTGACCGCGCGAGCACCAAACCCAGCCCGATCTCGTTTGGATTCTCTCAAATCCACGGGTATGGCAGAGCACGCCAATATGCGCCAAAATTGTTTCCAGTTGCCTTCCGATCCAGGCACGTACACCGCGCAAATTTTGCTCGCCACGGGCAAGGCGGTTACGACCAGGGTCATGATTGGCTACAGCTTTCCGTGTATTTGTTCAGAAGAGGAACTTCAGAACACGCTCTACTGTGCCGCTGATTCCTCCAGTCCAATGGAGCTAAAGCCTGCAGTTCGAGCACTGTCGCTTCAAGTCCAAAAAATCACATATCAACGGAGAACCTTTGGCAGGCTGCCTGCCTCCAACAACCGCGAAAAAAAACTCTTGGAGGCTTTCATGCAAAGATGGACTCCCCTTCTCATTACACTGATGCTGATGCTTGGCATTGCATTGTTCGCGCAGCAACCCGCATCTGCCCCAGACCAGCAGCCATCCACACAGCAACCGAATCAGCCAGCACAGCCACCTGCGGCACAACCGCAGTCCCCGCAGCAGCCGCCGGATCAAACCGCGCCAACCACTGATTCGTCCGCGTCGGCGCAGCAGCCCTCAGGTCAAACTTTTAGCGGAACGATCGTAAAATCAGGGGACAAGTACGTTCTGCAGGATGATAAGGGCACTTCATACGACATTGACCATCAGGATGTCGTAAAGAAATTCGAAGGTAAGAAAGTTCGCGTTGTAGGAACCCTCGATTCAACCGGCAAGATGATTCATGTGCAGTAGCGTGACATCCACTTGCACGTGCCATAGTCTTAGATAACGCACCTAGCGTCACGGGGCCGAACACCGGCCCCGTTTTCAATTACGATCTCAACCTGTATTGACGAAGGCCGTCTGACGTAACCGCAACTCAATTGCTATAATCGCGAGACACGGTGGGAGTAGCTCAACTGGCAGAGCACCGGACTGTGGCTCCGGACGTTGTGGGTTCGATTCCCATCTCCCACCCCATTATTTGATGGGGGAAATTCCGTCCAACTTCACCACTTCCAACTTGTGCTTTATGGCAAGCAGGAAGTCCCGTAGCCGCATCCTCAATACGCGAGACGGAAATGACCGCCCCATTTTTTCGCCGGACGGCTCACGTCTTTTTGACCTGCCTTTCGTGCTCAATGACTTCATTGCAGACCAACGAATTATTGTCGGTTCGTTTGCTGATGCGGTCTTTATTCGCTCTGGCCCGGCTACGGTCCAGCGGATGAGCGAGCAGTATCGGGAGCGAGGTGACATAGGATTCCGCTTTGTCCAGAGAAGTGATTGGGGCTTCTTTGTCCAGGCCGGCGGATGTGACAACTGACCACGTGGAACAACCTAGACTTTGGGAGCTAACGGTATTATCACCAAGAAGCCCCGTAATCCCATTGGCCCAAACTCACGGGCTTACAATTCTGCTTCAGCAATGCCGCTTGAATCGGCGTGATGCTGTTCCATGCTATGACGCGAATACCGTTGATACTCGGCTCTCCTTGCGCGGGGCAGTGATCTGACCAGCATTTGAGCCCTATTCCAGATCTCGCCAATTTTTGCCGACGCCAAGCTCTATGAGCAACGGCACAGTCAAAGGGTGAACATTTTCCATCTGCTCGCGGACAAGGCTTTTCACGGCATCGATCTCTGCTTCCGGGACCTCGAACACAAGTTCGTCATGTACCTGTAGGGTCATTCTGGATTTCAGCGCGCGTTGGCGAATCGCAGCATCAATGCGAATCATTGCCATTTTGATCAAATCGGCGGCGGTCCCCTGCAGAGGGGTGTTCACGGCCGTGCGCTCAGCAAAGCCGCGCAGATTCGCATTCTTGCTGTTGATATCGGGAATGGGACGTGCCCGGCCGAAGAGTGTCTTCACTTTCTGTTCGCGACGAGCTTCTTCGAGGGTCTTATCGATGAATGCGCGCACGCCTTTATATTTCTCGAAATAGGCATTGATGAATTGTTTCGCCTCGCTGGTCTCGATACCAAGGTTCTGCGAAAGGCCGAATGGCGACAGTCCGTACACAATGCCGAAGTTCACCACTTTGGCCTGGCGCCGATGGTCAGCAGTGACCATGAGCGGCGGGACGCCGAAGACCTGGGACGCCGTAAGCGTGTGAATGTCGTCGCCATTTCTGTATGCTTCGACCAACAATGGATCCTTTGAGAAATGGGCGAGCAGCCGGAGCTCGATTTGGGAGTAGTCTGCCGCCAGCAGCACGTGGCCAGGATCGGCGGTGAAGGCTGCGCGAATTTCGCGGCCCAACTCGGTGCGAATGGGAATGTTCTGGAGATTCGGATTGGCGGACGACAACCTTCCAGTAGCCGTCCCTGTTTGGCTGAACGTGGTGTGCAGGCGGCCGCTAGTGGAATTCAAGAGCACTGGCAAGGCATCTACGTATGTGGATTTGAGTTTCGAGAGTTGCCGGTATTGCAGCACCAGACGCGGCGCTTCATGTGTGCCGGAAAGTGTTTCGAGCACATCCACCGCGGTCGAAATCATCTTGCCTTTGCCGTATTTCACAGGCTTGGGCAAATTCAGTTTGTTGAATAGAACATCTCCAAGTTGCTTCGGAGAATTGATGTTGAACTCCGATCCGCAGCACTCATAAATTTCCGTTGCCTTGGCATCGATCTCGCGCTGCAGGCGAACGGACAGCGCCGATAAAGCGTCGCGATCGATACGAACTCCGGCGCTTTCCATGCGTGCCAGCACGGGGACTAGAGGTAGGTCTATTTCTTCGTACAGCCGAAGCAGCCCTGCTTCTTCGACCTCACGCCGCAATTCGACGGCTAGGCGACCAGTAATGTCAGCCGCTTCCGGTAAAGTTCCGCTGAGTTTCAGATTGAATCTCCGCAGCGCCACATCCGCGAGCCGATGCGATGAATAGGTGGGATCGACCAGGTAAGAGTACAAGGTAGGATCGTGCTGAACGCCTCTAAGCGTGATCGCCTGCGGCTCAAGAATATGTAGCGCAGCCTTGTAGTCGTGAATGGCTTTAGGCAAATTCTCGTCGGCTAGAGTGGATGCGAGCCGTGTTCGTGTCGCGGGATTTTGCAGAGATACAGTCAACGCCGTGCCAGGCTCAGCGGAGATCGCTATGCATCGCGCCGGTTCTGCCTTCCGAGCTTGCGAGGATAGAGGAAGCATCTGATCCTCGTTTTCTTCGTGCTCGGCTTGCTCTTCGGCAGCGGCGCTCAACTCTCCTTCCACAGCCACCGCCAGCGCCCCGCTCGTGCGAACGGCTAAGACCGAATCAATGTCTCTTGCAGAACTCGCTTCGGCGTAACGCGTTTCGCTTACCTGCACTACCGGCAGCAGTTCTTTGAGCAATGAGGTGAACTCGAGCTGCGTGAACAGCGCGCGCAGAGCTTCGATATCCGGCTCGCCGGCGTGCATCTCTTCCACGCGCAGTTCGATGGGCACATCACAATCAATCGTGGCCATCTTCTTGCTGAACAGCACGACGTCACGATTGTTCAGCAACGATTCGCGATACGTCTTCTTCTCGATCTCTGCGGCTCGATCCAGTGCCTGATCCAGCGAGCCGAAACGCTTGATCAACTCAACCGAGCCTTTGTCTCCGATTCCAGGGGCTCCGGGAATGTTGTCGATCGTATCTCCCCGCAAGGCCATAACATCTACCACGCGCTCCGGAGGTACTCCGAGAATCTCTTCGACTTTGGCTGCATCACAAATGAGGTTGTCCTTGGGAGGATTCAGGACCAACACTCGGTCGTTCACGAGTTGCAGCATATCCTTGTCGCTGGAAACGACGTAAACTACGTAGCCTCTCCCTGTGGCCTGCTTTGCCAGGGTTCCGATCACATCGTCAGCTTCATATCCTGCGTGCTCGAGAATCGGAATGCGGTAGGCTTCCAAGGCTCGTCGGATATACGGCAGTTGCTGCGCCAGATCGCCGGGCATTTCGCTACGATTAGCCTTGTAGCCGAGATATTGCATCTCCTGAAAGGTCTGGGTCTTCAGATCCCAGCGGCGCACACTAGTGATTCCTTCCGCCTGCTGATCACGAAATGTGGGCGCAGCCACGTCAAATACCGCAGCCAGATATTCAGGGGAAAAATCATCGCGCAACTTGCGCAGCATATTCACGAAGACGTATGTCGCCGCAGTCGGCAACCCCGTGCGGGTGGACATCCCTCGCTGCCGTGCCATGGCGTGATAGGCCCGAAAAATGAAAGACATGGCGTCCATCAGGAAAATGCGGTCTTTAGTC
Source organism: Acidobacteriota bacterium (assembly GCA_003224905.1). GTDB lineage: Bacteria > Acidobacteriota > Terriglobia > Terriglobales > Acidobacteriaceae > QIAA01. The sequence goes on along the minus strand of QIAA01000167.1, from coordinate 11,562 downwards.
GTCGTTACGAGAACGGGCTTCGCGGCGGCAGCGGACACGCTTGGAGGTGCAGCTACCGTAGCGCCTTCAGGATTTCGCGGCTGCGATTTGCTTTTAGGAGGCAACTGATAAAGTTTAGCAGCAGCAAGCGGGGCATGTTGTGACCCGTCGCGTTGAACTCCCCGGCCCACGCTCGTATACTTAACGCCCCGCTATGAAGGTAGTTGTGATTATTCCGGCGGCCGGGTTGGGCACGCGTATGTCCTCTGCTCCGGAAGCAAAGTCCAGGAAAATTGCTACCAAACAGTTTGCGGAGCTCGGCGGGACGCCAGTCCTGATTCATACGCTGCGCAAGTTTGCATCTCACCCGGCAGTTGCAGAAATCCACGTCCCCTTGCGAAGAAGCGAGATCAGTGGCTTCCGATCCCGTTTGGAGACCGAGGCCAGCGACATTTCCCGCGACAAACTAAACCTTCTGGAAGGCGGCGAGCACCGCCAGGAATCGGTAGCCAACGCCATGGCCGCGCTTTCCGCAGCTCTGGACGACATTGTTCTCGTTCACGATGCCGTCCGTCCGTTCGTGACCGACGAAATCATCCAGCAGGTGATCGACGCCGCGCAGAAATATGGCGCTGCCATCGCGGGAATGCCCGCCAGCGATACCGTCAAGCAGGTGGAACGAACCGCCGACGGCGCGCTGATCACTGCTACCGTGCCACGTGAGCGCGTGGTGATGGCGCAAACGCCTCAGGGCTTTCGTTACGATGTCCTTAAAAAAGCTTTCGACGAAGCCAAAGCAGACGGATTTCTCGGCACGGATGAAGCGTCCCTGGTTGAGCGTTCCGGGCATAGAGTGGCCGTCGTGATGGGGTCACCCCGGAACATAAAGATCACCACACCCGCCGATCTCGAGCTAGCAGAGTTTTACTTGAAGCTAAGTGCATGACTTCAGCTTGAACCTGACGAATATCAATGCCTAAAAAATCAGAACCCGAATGTCCAGCATCGCTGGCGGTTCGCATCGGTTATGGCTGGGACTCACACGAGTTCAAGCGAGGTATCCCACTCAAGATCGGCGGGGTGACATTGCCGCACTCTAAGGGACTGGGCGGCCATTCTGATGGGGATGTTTTGCTGCATGCTTTGACCGACGCCCTGCTTGGGGCGATCGCAGCACCTGATATCGGCTCGCTGTTTTCTCCGGAGGACCCGAAGTGGAAGGGCGCGGACTCGGCAGTCTTTCTCGAGGAGGCTCTCCGGCGGTCGCAGCAAGCGGGCTTCGCGGTAGCCAACGTAGATTCCACGCTGATCCTTACGGCTCCGAAGATAGGCCCTCATGCTCTGGCAATTCGGACGTGCGTAGCGGGACTGCTTCACATCTCCCCCGAGCAGGTCAGCGTCAAAGCCAAAACTCCCGAGGGTATGGGGACAGACAACGCTGCCATCGCTCATGCAGTGGTGTTGCTGGAGAAAATAGACGGCGATTCTACAAGGCGAAAACCCGCCAAGCGAAAGCCGTAATTCCCCTACACCGATTCGAACTCTTTGGCGATCTCTTTGTGCCTTGCTCGGGCGGCTTCAATCAGAGAGTAGAAGATTGCATGTGAAGCCGCGTCGTTATCCACCGAGCGCTCGGGGTGCCACTGCACACCCAGGACGAAATGATCGGGCGAGCTACCCTCCATTGCTTCAATGATGCCATCGTCCGGACATCGCGCTACCACGCGCAAGCCATTTCCTGCCTGTTCTACTGACTGATGATGGCTGGAATTCACTGGAATGACCACATTGGCTGTAGTATCGGGGGCATCAGACTTGTCCTGCTGGCGACGCAATATTGCGGCGAGTCTTGATTCTCCTCCCACACTTACATTGTGTGCTAAGGCCACATCCCGCCCGGCCTTGTGACTTACTGACGATTCGATATGCTGCAAAAGCCCGCCAGCCTGATGGACGTTCAGAGCCTGCATCCCGTAGCAGATTCCTAGCACGGGCTTACGCATCCTGTAGGCGTCTTGCAGGAGCAGTTCGTCAACCGCGTCCCTCCCCGGATCGGGATCAGCGGTTTTGGGATGACGTGCAGCGTTGTACTTTGCTGGATCCACGTCGGCCTTGCTGCCCGGAAGCAGCACGGCGTCGCACGAAGCGATGATCCTTGTTGTTTCCGAGGGGGATTTGTCGAGCGGAATACAGACAGGTTCTCCCCCGGCAACCGTGACGGCATGCTCATACTGCGGCAGAGAACGAGCCGCATATTCTTGATCCAGCGAATGTGGTATCGGGATGGCTACGCGCGGCGGCATGGGCTTATTGTAATCATCGGCCGTAGCTGAAGTGTCCTTCCGGCGTGTTGCCTCTGCCTAGTGTTTCTGAAAAAATACGAATGGACTCCCCATGCCGCAAATTGGCAGTTTTGCGCTGCTCCTCGCCCTGTGCCTGAGTGCATACTCGTTTGTTGCGGGAATATTGGCGTTAGCCTTCCCGGGCCGCGGTTCCGAGCGGCTGGGAGAAACCGCACGCCGGGCAGGCATTGCAAGCTTCGCGGTGGTCTTTCTCGCCGCACTGGTGCTGGTCGTCGCCGCCTTCACCGACGACTTCTCAATCGCCTACATCTTTCACCACAGCAATCGTGATCTGCCGGCGCCGTATAAGTTTGCGACCCTTTGGTCCGGGCAGGAAGGTTCACTGCTGTTCTGGTCCCTGCTGCTGGCTGCTTACGGGCTGGTACTCCGGCTGAGACATAAGACGGACAACCGGCTATTCGCGTACGCGTCGATGATCATTGCGGCGGTTCAGGTCTTCTTCCTGCTACTGCTGAATTTTGCCGCGCATCCCTTCGCGATTATGCAGGGCTCGCGCCCGGCGGACGGCAGTGGCCTCAACCCTCTACTGCAGTACCCGGAAATGGTGATTCACCCACCCATGCTTTACTTGGGCTATGTGGGATTTACTGTGCCATTCGCGTTCGCTCTTGGTGCGCTGATCATGAAGTATCCCGGCGAGAAGTGGATACACATTACCCGCCGGTGGACCATGATCACCTGGGGCTTTTTGACCTGCGGCGTCTTCCTGGGAGCGCATTGGGCTTACTCGGTGCTGGGCTGGGGCGGTTATTGGGGCTGGGATCCGGTGGAGAACGCATCATTAATGCCGTGGCTGACCGGTACCGCATTCCTGCATTCAGTGATGATGCAGGAAAAACGCGGCATGCTGAAGACGTGGAACATGTGGCTGATCTTTTCCACGTTCATGCTGTCCATCTTCGGGACGTTTCTGACCCGCAGCGGCGTGGTCAGTTCCGTGCATGCCTTCGCGCAATCATCGATTGGCACGTGGTTTGTCATTTTTCTGGCAGTGATCTTCGCGGCTTGTCTTGCGTTTTACATCAAGAACCGCTCGCACTTGCGCAGCGAGCACAAGCTGGAGTCACTGGTTTCGCGTGAGTCGAGCTTTTTGTTTAACAATCTCCTCCTGCTGGTCGCCTGCTTTACGGTCCTCTGGGGGACGCTGTTCCCAGTCCTCTCAGAATGGGTTCAGGGAAATAAAGTCACGGTTGGACCGCCATTTTTCAATCGCGTTAACGTGCCGGTTGCCTTGCTGCTGCTACTGCTGACGGCCGTGGGCCCGTTACTGGCATGGCGGAAGACTTCTATTGAAAGCCTCAAACGCAACTTTTTGTGGCCTGCCCTGGGCGCATTTGCAGCAGGAGTGCTGCTGATCTCGTTTGGAATACGGCCATGGCGGGACGTTTCATATCTCTATTCGCTGATGACCATCATGCTCTCGGTGCTGGTGGGACTAACTGTGATCTCTGAGTTTGTCCGCGGCGGACGCGTGATCGCTCGCCACACCGGCCAAAATCTTCTTGCCTCGATGGTGCAGCTTGGCCATCGCAACACCCGGCGTTACGGAGGGTACATCGTCCATTTCGGCGTGATCGTGATCATGATCGGCTTTGCCGGAGCCGCGTTTAATCAGGACAAAGAACAGGAGATGGGCTACGGCGAGAAGTTGAATATTGCCACGTACACGTTGGTTTGCCGCTCGTATACCCAGGATGACAACCCGAATTACGAGAGCGAGTGGGCCGTCATGGACGTGTTCAAGGGCGGAAAGCAGATCGCCACCATGAATCCCGAGCGGCGCTTCTATAAGGCCAGCCAGCAGATGGCGACGATGGTCGCGAATCGCTCCACGCTGAAAGAGGATCTTTACCTCGTTTACGAGGGGTTGAACCAGGATACCGGTCGGCCGATCATCAAAGCACACTTGAACCCACTAGTGTTATGGATCTGGATCGGCGTCTGGATCATGATTGTGGGAACAATCGTGGCTCTGCTTCCCAATGCTGTCCCGGTTCGAGTTCCAGCCCCAGCACGGATTCACGCTGCAGCCCCTGTCGGAGCGGGAGATTAATGTTCCACAGCCGCTCCTTAGCCAAGCTCGGTCTCCTTTCTATCACCGTTATGTTGCTGCTCAGTGCGGGCGATGACGCGCGCTTTTACCAACTTGGCCACAAACTCATGTGTGTTTGCAGCTGCAACCAGGTGCTGCTGGAATGCAACCATGTCGGTTGTACTTACTCTGACCGCATGCGGGCAGAATTAGCAGCCAATCTGGAACGCGGTGACAGCGACGATCTCACCTTACAAGCCTTTGTTCAGAAGTACGGGCCGACAGTTCTGATTGCGCCCACCAGCACCGGATTCAACCGCGTTGCCTGGATCATGCCTTATCTGGCGCTCACTCTGGGCATTGCAACTGTCGTGCTCATCGTGCGCGCATGGAAGAATCGCCCCGTGCCTGTTTCGCCCGGTCGAGTAGCTCCTGTGACCGGAGGGGAACTGGAGCGGTTTCGCGAACAGGCGAGGAGGGACACAGCAATATGATCTGGCTGATCTGCGCCCTTGTAACCGCCAGTGTGCTGCTTTACGTTTTCTATCTGCCCGGAAAATTACAGCTGGGGCCGGAGAAAACCCGCCTCGGCTACCTGCGCGAGCGCAGGGAAGCTGTTTACGAAAATCTGCGTGACCTCAATTTTGAATACAAAGCCGGCAAGTTTCCAGATGCGGATTACCAGTCAATGAAGTTGTCTCTCGAAGAGGAAGCTGCCGGTATCCTGGCCGAAATCGCGCGGCTGGAAGAAGCAGCGCGCTTACACCGGATCGGACGAGGGGCAGTTTGATCGGGCACTCAGCAGCACGGCGGGAATGCTGCACTAGCAGCGCCGGCCGGCGCGCGCATATAGTTCCCGCAATTATTCTGCTTGCTTGCATTTTTTCTACCGCTTCTGCCTCCGCTCAAACCCTGGCTGGCACTATTACCAACGGCACGACCAAAAAAGCCGCGGTTGGGGACGATGTTGTACTCATCAAGCTCGGCCAAGGCATGGAGGAAGCCGGTCGGACCAAGACAGACGCAAACGGCGCATTCCGTTTCAAGCTGGATGACAGCGGCCCACATCTGATTCGCGCTATTCACCAGGGTGTTACCTACCACCGCATGGCTCCGCCCGGCACCACTTCAATGGAGATGCAGGTGTTTGATGTTGGCAAGAAGATCGAAGGAATCAGCGTCACCGCTGACGTAATGCGCTTTCAGGCGCTAGGCAACGAACTGCAAGGCATCCGCTTATTTGCTGTTGACAACAAGTCGAAGCCGCCACGTACGCAGATGAATGACCAGAATTTCGAGTTTTACCTTCCCGAGGGCGCGCAGATCGACCAGTCAGAAGCCATGACGGCGGGAGGCCAACCCATCAACTCCGCGCCGGTTCCTCAGAAGGAAAGAAATCGCTATGCATTCATATTCCCGCTGCGCCCTGGTGAAACTCAATTTCAGGTTGCGTTTCACTTGCCCTACACCGGGGAGGCTAGCCTGGAGCCCAAAGAGATTTATAGCGCGCAGCATTTTGTCGTGATGCTGCCCAAGAGCATGCAGTTCACCCCTGGACCCGGTACGGCCTTTCAGTCAATGAAAGATCCCCGGCAATCGGACGCTCTGGTCCAGGTGGCCTCAAATACCGAAATCGGCCAGCCGCTCTCGTTCAAGATTTCGGGTACTGGCACGCTGACCGAAGCTACTGGCGAACAGGCGAGCGCTGGGCCGGAAGGCGGTGGCCCTGCCGGGCGCGACTCCCGGCCCGGTGGTGGCCTCGGACCGCCCATCGATGCCCCCGATCCGCTGGAAAAATACCGGGTGTACATCCTGGGTGGATTTGCCCTTGTGCTCGCGGCCGGAGCGCTGTACGTGGCAAAACGCTCCCGATCCGCTGCCATTCCTGACTTTGTGGCGGCTGATGTGGCGCCTGTCGAAAATCAGCCCCCCGTAAGGCCCCGAACATCGGGACGCTCTGGCATGTTGCTCGAAGCCTTGAAGGAAGAACTATTCCAACTTGAAGTGGAACACAAGCAAGGCCACATCTCCCAACAGGAATACGAAAAGGCCAAAGCTGCCTTAGACCAGACGCTCGAGCGGGCGCTCAAGCGCAACGCGGCCAGGACTAGCGCCTAAATCCGGCAAGACTCCAGACCCATCTGATAAATGGCGGTTAATTAATGTAATGGCGATGTTACAACAGTTAGGTTTCTCGGTGCGGAACAGATGGTCGGCAGTCGGCACTGAAGGAGAAGAGTAAATGAGCGTGGAGAAGATGACGGTGAATGCGATTGATCCGGATGGGAAATGGCTGTATCGGGTGGGTGCTATCTCAGCACTCGTCATAGGTATTGCGTACATCACCATCTTTCCGCTATTCGCTCATGTGGGGGGAGTTCCGCCGAGTGGTGGCGAGGTTTGGCTCAAGTACCTCGAAGGAAAGACGACGGTTTGGTGGGCCATCCTTGGTCTCAGCGTCTTCACGGACTTTCTCTTCGTACCTCTCGCGTTGTCGCTATATGTTGCGTTGGAACGGGTCAACAGAAACGCAATGCTGGTAGCAACCGCATTCGTGGGGCTGTTCGTTCTTTTGGACTTGGCAGTTACCTGGACAAATTACGCCTCGCTCCTCACTATCACCAGTTTACACGCCGCCGCCACGAACGATGTCCAGCGGGCGGCTTACGTTGCGGCTGCAAATTATGCGTCCGCAGTGCTGGCATCCCATACGGAAGTTTTCTACTCCATAGTCGACCTTTCGGTCGCGATTCTCATAATCGGTTTCGTTATGCTGAAACAAAAGGGAATTTTCAGTAGGACCACAGCTTATTTGGGCTTGGCCGCGGGCATCTTTGGAATCGTTTCGATAGCTGGCTTTTTTGTATTCATAATCATTAATGCCGTGCTCACCACGGTCTGGGTCCTGTTTGTAGGCTACAGACTCTTCAGGCTCGGTCAGAAGTGATTGATTCCGATGCGGTCATGTTGTTTGACCCTGCATGGACAATCGTTGCGATCCGTGTAACTGACGAAAACAGATGGGCTGAGAAGGCCGGTCTCCTTTATCTCTTGTGCTTCAAGCACGTCGATAACTTGGGAGCGTACAGCATCCCGTCGGAGACCGGCCTTCTGATGGAAGGCGATTACACCACCTACCCACTATCTATGAGACAGCATGTAGGCTTATTCCCGCTCTGAATCGCACAAGAAGGCGTAGCATCTAAGTAGATAGGAATTTCTATGGGAAACACATTCAAAACCGCACTTTTACTGACCGCGCTGACTCTGCTCCTGATGGGCATCGGCCGTTATCTCGGTGGAGAGAACGGCATGCTCTGGGCCCTGATCATCGCCGGGATCATGAACTTCGTCGCCTATTTCTTTTCTGACAAGATCGCTCTGGCCACTTACCGCGCGCAGCCGGTCAGTCGCGAGGATCTGCCCCGCGTGTACGACGTAGTCGAGCGCATCACGCAGCGTGTGGGGCTGCCCATGCCGAAAATCTATGTGATCCCGACCGAGTCGCCCAATGCTTTTGCGACCGGCAGAAACCCGAAGCACGCTTCAGTCGCCGTAACTCAGGGGATCCTGAAGCTGCTGAACGACGAAGAACTGCAGGGCGTGCTGGCGCACGAAATCGGGCACGTGAATAACCGCGACATCCTGATCAGCTCTGTGGCTGCAACGTTAGCTGGCGCGATCACCTGGCTGCGCTATGGCGCGATGTTTGGAGGCCTGGGCAATCGCGACGAACGCCGCGGCGGCGGGCTTGGCGCGCTGCTCATGTTAATTCTGGCGCCGATCGCCGCGACCCTGATTCAGCTGGCGGTATCGCGCTCGCGCGAGTACCAGGCCGACGCCACCGGCGCTCAGTTCACGGGCAACCCTTATGCGCTGGCCAGCGCGCTGTCAAAGCTGGATGCCTACTCGCGGCGCCTGCCAATGGTGGCGACGCCATCCACGGCGCACCTGTTCATTATTCAGCCGCTGTTGGGAATGAACTTTGGGAGCCTATTCTCCACTCATCCGCCGATTGCCAAGCGGATTGAGCGTTTGACGGGAAGACCAGCGGAGTTTACGCAGTAAGCTTCTCGATGGTGCCAAGCCAGAGTGACGAGGCCTTTTCGGCCCCGTCATTCCGCCGTTGGCGTTCGCCCGGATAAAACTCTTATCGTGACGCGGTGGGGATCACCTGGGGTGCTGCCGGCTTCGCGTTCGCCTGATTCGTACTATTCAGCTCATCGCCACGAAAATACTTATCTTTGGATGACCGCATCTCGGGCATGGCCGTAAAGGGTTTGCTGTAATCGTTCCCGGCGTTCCAGAAGAGAAATCCTATCCCGCCCTTGTTCTTTGAGGTCAACACCTGGGTTTCAATGTATTGAGGTGAGTAACTCTTTGTACGCCACCGAAATGCCTGCAACCATGGACGAATCACCACGCCGCTGCCCTTGGTAATCAGCTCGAAGCGGTTCATCGACTCCCCAATAAAGTGTTCCGGAGCGTCGCCCGGTCGCGCGTAACCATCCATCCCAAAGAAATGAGACGGATAGATCATGGGCGAGAGCACATCGCAATGTTTCGCCATGGCCACGATATCCTGCCCCGTATGTGCCAGGTCCACTTGGCGCTGCCAGGCCATGACGCCGAAGACATCCAGCGAAAACAGAACGCCCATCGGGTGCAGCTCGGCATAGGAGTGCTTCAGGAAATCAGCAATTACATCGGTGCGATGCCAATCCGGGTGCTCTTTCTGAAAAACGAAGCTGGCATCCTTCTGGTTGCCTTCAGCGGGAAAGCGCACATAATCAAACTGAACTTCGTCCACCCCAGATTCAGCCGCCTTTTTCGCGAGAGCAATGTTGTATTCCTGTACTTTCGGCTGTGAGGGGTCAGTCCAGACCAGCTTCCCATTCTCGCGCCAGGCCTCGCCGCTCCGGCGCGACCTTACCGCTAACTCCGGGTGCTCGCGTACCAGCCGCTCATCGCGGAATATGGCAATCCGGGCGATCGCGTGCATGTTCTGCGAGTGCAGAAAGCGTACGAACTTAGGCAAGTCGTGAATGGGTGTGTGATGACCGCCCAGCAAAGCATGCTGGAACGCAATATTCACGCTGCCGTCGCTATCCTTAATATCGAAGACAACCGCATTGCCGCCGACCTCACGCCAACGCCGAATGATCCGCAGTCCACGATCGCTTCCCGCCATCAGACCGGTCAGGTATACTGCGCGGACCTCAAAATCACGAGGGACGGATCTGGACTTCTCCACGATGGGTGCATCCAGAACTCCGGGAATCACGATCTGCTGACCCGGCTTCAGGAAATTACCCCGAAGGTCGGCGTTTGACTTACGTATGGCTTCCGACAATTCGGTGGAAGTCAGGTACGAAGTCTGAGAAAGATAATGGCGGGCGACCAGCGGAATACTGTCTCCGCGCCGGGCGACATACAGGCTGGTCCCCGGCGGCGCAACGTTCGGCACTAGTGATGCGACAGGGATAGTGGCCGCGGCAAGAGGCACAGGGGGTTTGGAAGTGCGGACCAGTTCCGGGGGATGAACCGACTGTGCATGAATGGCTGGGACTCCCAGAAAACTCAACAAGATCAATGCCAGAACGGAAACTATCTTTAGAAATTTGGGGCCCAAGTGAAGCAAGTGCTTTCTCCGGTGCTGCTGGCAGGATGCTAACTGGCTGCCAGCGCTGCTGCCAGTTACGACCGTCCAGCATCGGGTGTTTTGCCAACGGGAAAGTTAGACGCAGCAAGAAACTTCCAGGATGCGCAAAGTATTTCTCCTTACACGATCTCACCTGACAACGTACATAGCTCTTTTTTTTTCGTAGTGGCATCTAACTGCTGCAGGAAAGGATGATGGGCATCCTCCCAGGGATGGCGAGTGACGTGCACTTACGGACGGCGGTCAGCCGATGGAAATTGACAAATTTTGTCTTCATCGGTAAGTTGGCCACCCCCGCCTCTCCCACAGGAATCACGACGGCCCAAGAAAGGATTTTGAGGGTTTAGGACCCCTATGAAAACCGTTCTTAGCACGATGCTCGACCCCAATCGCCGCAGCAATGATGCCAGAGAGTTTGAAAGCGCCCTTCGTCGCCGGATCGTTGGACAAGACCAGGCGGTGGAGAAAGTCGTCGAGATCTATCAAATGTTTCTGGCGGGATTGAATCCTCCCGGTCGCCCCGTAGGGAACCTGCTCTTTCTCGGACCTACTGGCTCGGGTAAGACTCGCGTGGTGGAAGCCATGGCCGAAAGTTTGTTTGGAGACTCGCATGCCTGCATAAAGATTGACTGTGCCGAGTTCCAGCACTCCCACGAGATCGCCAAACTGATCGGGTCACCTCCGGGATATCTTGGGCACCGCGAGACCCATCCCCTCCTCACGCAGGAGGCACTCAACCAGTGGCACACGGAAAAGCTGAAGCTGTCGATCCTGCTTTTTGATGAGATCGAGAAGGCTTCCGACTCTCTCTGGCAGCTACTGCTTGGGATTCTGGACAAGGCAACGTTGACCTTGGGCGATAACCGCCGCGTCGACCTTTCGCAATGCATCATTATCATGACCTCGAACCTCGGTGCGGGGGAGATGTGCAACCTGGTGGACGGTGGTTTGGGTTTCGCACAAAAACCCAAAGAGGTGGACGCCAGCTTCGACGAAAAGATCAATCGCACGGCTGTCGACGCTGCCCGCCGCAAGTTCACGCCGGAGTTCATGAACCGCATCGACAAAAGTGTGGTGTTCAGAACACTCCGCTCCGAGCACCTGCAGCAGATCCTGGAAATCGAACTGGGTATGGTGCAGCAGCGGATTCTGATGGCATCCGCAGCAAATCAGTTCGTCTTCAGCTGCACGCCAAAGGTGAAGAGCTTCCTTCTGCATGAGGGAACCGATCCGAAGTACGGAGCCAGGCATCTGAAGCGCGCGATAGAACGGCACGTCGTGTTTCAACTGGCCAACCTGGTTGCGACCGGCCAGGTGAAACTCGGCGACTTCATCCGCATCGATCTCAGCCCTGAGGGCCGCTTGATCTTTGCCAAGGAGGCCGAAAACGCCATGGTGCCAATGCTCCTGGAACGTTACGGCGCTGCCGCCGGAGTGCCTCCGATGGCCCGTGCTGCGCGAACAGTGGCTTCGCGGCGCGAGTTAGGCGCGACTGGAACATTAGACAAATAAGTTCTCCTCCAAGT
>QIAA01000274.1 GCA_003224905.1 Acidobacteriota bacterium | reverse complement strand
CCGGGCACCGCCGCCTATGATTACATCAGCAACCAGAAAAGCATTGCACAGGTCGGAAGTGATCCTCGGTTTCTCGGCGGATTGCCGCAACCCGACGGTGCTTTACTGGTCTTTCAAGATGGAACCAGCGTACTATCTGCAGGCGGGCTAGAGATGATCGAGTAGCGAAGTGTCTTGACGGCCGGAATACTATGCTGATAGTTCCATCTCGCAGCGCCCCGCATGAGATATGTGGATCGTAGCTCGACCGTCACCAGCACTATTTTTCCCTCCCTCTTATACGGCTTAAAGCGCAATCGGCAGCTGCTCTGCAATAAAACGCCGATGATAGCTTCAAACTGAGGCCATCTCGATGCGATCCGATTGGCGCCCCCGGCGTATATTCGGTTATCACAGCTTCGACGATCTCATCCGGCTGGACGCCAGCCCACACAGCGGCTCTCCTCTGTAACGGTTTCAAGAAATCTGGAATCACGCGCGCAACACTCGTGCGACGCGAGACGAAGTCATACTCGAATCCATATTCGATGATGCGGCGCCTTGCAATGTACCCGTGAAATCGAAACCAAGCCTTCTGCATCGTGCTTGTCAAGCCAAAGCTCCACGAGATGAGAAGCTTGGTTAACTGTTTAGGTCGTGAACAACAAAGAGGGCGATTGTGGCTGGCTAATCGATCTGCTCGTCAGCCGAGACAGCATCGGTGGCAGGACCTAAGGAATTTGCTACTTCAACAGCCGCAGCTTGTCCATAGATTTGGTGAATGCTGTGGCGCAAAGCAATCATATTGCTGCGGGAAGATTCGGTGGCAGAGCTAGTAGGGTCCTTAGCAAACTCCGCATCGTACATTTTTACCAGTAACCCGCTCTGTTCTTCCAAACGTTCGATGGTTTCCGCGTCGAAGCGGGCTTCACTCTGCATACTCTTCATCTATCTCATTATACGCATTGTCTGCACCGGAAGTTCGGTACTGTTTACCAGACAGGTTACGCTGGTTTGAGCGACTTGCCACACTCCAGGCAGCAGGTCTTTCTGCGTGACGTATCGGAAACGAGTGTTTCGATGAAGCGCATCATTTCTACGCTCCACGGCCTTGGGCGGTGACGGAATAGTTGTTCAGATGCGGTGCGATCAGGTAAGGAAAATACTCGAACAGAACCAATACTACTCAAGCGACAACTGGCTAGCTGGAACCCATTTCTTTTCTGGGATCCGATTGCCCACAGCGGCGGTTGGGAGTTTCGCAAGCCTGACGGAATGCACATTCGTATGAAGTATCCCGATAAACCATGTGACAAGACTTGCACTCTCGACGAGGCTCACAACGATGCGTACAACCCGATGTACGATCCGTGGGGACACTTCTGGTACGAACTGGTACCGTACATCGTCACGAAGTCAGCGCCACCGCCCGGACCGCCGCCGTTCTACTGAGTTGAGGAGCCATTGGGCCTGCAAAGCGGCTGAGAGAAACGACGATGAAGTTGAGAAGTGCAGTATCGCTATCGCTACTCTGTTTTCTCTTGCTCACACTCTTAGGTTGTGAGGTCGCAACGTCCGTCAGGCTCGCAGGTGGGCCGGCGTTCTCGTTCGACGGAAGTGGACGATTGGTGTCGCTTAGTGTCTATGAGCCGCAGCCGGGGCACAAGATCGCAACTCCTCTTGACTCCAAATCACTGGTGTGGCGTATCGAGCCAGCAAGCCATGCCCCATCAGGCGCTTTAGTCACGGGCATGGATATTGCATACTACAAAGTGCCGAAGGGATACGTGCAGAAGTTCCCCGGCAGTGACACACCAGTTCCTCTTGCAGGTGGGCTGGTCTACGCCTTCATCGCTGAGACTACAGGAGCGCCGGGGGCAAATGGGTTCTTCTACATGGAACAGAGCGGGCCAATCCTGATCAATGTGCCTGGCCTGTGTCAGAGCGTTTTTGTTGGAGATGTGAGGCCCGTTAAGTGTGGAACCAGTGAGCCGTATGTAGAACCAAAGGATTTACAGAAGTTCGCCCAGGAAAACCGCGTACGATAAAGCTCTTCGGTTAGGGTGAGGTGGCGCTCAATTCGTGTCTCGCAGGAAACAACTGACGTTTCGACTTTACGTTGAAATCTTTCTAGCAGTTAACGCCAGCGCGCAGACAGATCCCCTCTCTCATAAATTGCCCTACCGAAGGAGCGCCACCAAGACTTGCAGCCGTGTGGGGAACTTTGAGCACACCGTTGGCGCACTTGTTTTGGATGCGAGCAGTGTTGGCGCGAGTCTGCCGAGTGTGCTGGCTGATGGAATGTAAGTCGTTCAGCCGATTCCAGCCATTCCAGCGCACTTAAATCTGGCACACAATTCGCACACTGAGAAGCTCATGACAAGATAGCCTTATCGCGGCTCCGGAACCTAGAGAGGGCCATAAGTTTGCCCTGAAGCATCGCAACAACGATCAGGGTTGACGCCCTAAAAAGTACACCCGGTCGATCCAGTCCCATTTTCCGGTTTCCTTAAACAGCTGAATCAATGCTCGAACGAGAGCCCCGATGTCCGCCGGGGAAATTGTCTTCTCATCGACAAAGATTATCCAACCGTGTCGCCGCCCTTCTTCCGCCCAGATCTTGAGCAATGGCGGAATCGTCCTTCGATCATAAGTGACCAGGGTCAAGCCCTGCTCAGCAGCTTCCAGCAGACAAGCAGAATCATCTTTCCCAAGAAAGGCGCCACCCTCCCACTCCGCCATCCAATGGATGACCAGCGACCGGTGGCGACGTCGCAGGCCATCCGCCACGTCCGGGGAAACATGCTCGTCCAGAAGCAGCTTGAGCATGTCAACTCCGTTCAGTCTTCCGGGAAGCAAAGGTGGCCGCCTGGGGCAGCATGCGCTTTAGCGTTTCGAAATCTGCCGAGTCATTCTCTGCCGTTGCCTCATCGATCTCCTCGGGGAACGCTTCCGCGTAATTAACAGCTGCTCGAACCTTGGCGTCTGGCCATCTGAGGTGTTTGGCCACGGCCGCAATGTTGCCTTTGTAACTGCGGAGCAGGAACATTACCTCCCACACAGCGAGCGTGCTCCCTTGCATATAGGC
>QIAA01000275.1:2215-5143 GCA_003224905.1 Acidobacteriota bacterium | reverse complement strand
CCGTACCAGCGGAGAAGAGCCGCATGAATCTTTATCCTTATTAATAGGCTGTGTGCCAGCTGTGTGCCGGACTTCGAGATTAGTATCCGGTACGTTGAGCTTACGGCCGATTAGCTCGATGTTGTTCGGAACCGTGGCAGCAGATGCCTATTGCCAAGCGTGTGTACCATCAGATCAATGTTGATAAAGCAGTTTACGATCCCGCCAGTCACTTTCATCATCCTTGGATACGATCGCGCCGGTCAGCCGAAGGATCGTCCATGGTTTCAAGCCTTAGAATTTGGAGCGGTCCGACCTAGCATTGCTGCCCGAGGTTGAAGCTCCCCCCTCGAAGTGATCGGCCAGACTATCTCGCACTACCGCATCATTGAGATGCTCGGCGGAGGAGGAATGGGCGTGGTGTACAAGGCCGAGGACACGCGGCTGCACTGCTTCGCCGCGCTTAAGTTTTTTGGCTCTGGAAGTAGCCCGCGCCCTCAAGCACTCGCCCGTTTCCAATGTGAAGCGCAAGCCGCATCTGCGCTCAATCACCCGAACATCTGCACGATTTACGATATCGGCGACCAGCGACGGTCAGGCTTTCATCGCGATGGAGTTTCTGGACGGGGCAACCCTGAAGCGTCGCATTAACGGCAACCCTATGGAGACCGAGACACTATTGTCGGTGGCGAGAGAGGTAGCGGATGCGCGCTTGATGCAGCGCACGCCGAGAAGATTGTAGATCGGGACATCAAGCTTGCAAATATTCTTATAACCAAGCGCGGGCAAGCCAAAATTCTGGATTTTGGACTTGCGAAACTCACTGGAGCCCAGTCACGTGCTGCGGAGGGGCGACGTTGGGACAAGTGAATAGAGTAGCGAACGGTCAGCGTTCGATTAACAGCTCGGGCTCGTGATTGACCTTCTTCGCTTGCGTAGTCCCTACCACTGCGGATTCCCCACCCTGAGCGAGGTCAGCCATTTGTAGCCGTAGATTGCCAGGATTCGTTGCATACGCTAGTCCGGTCTCAAGATCGATAGTCCCGGCGCGGACCAGAGTCTCAATATTTCCATCGAAGTGTTGCATGCCCTCAGTGTCCCCGTCCTGCATGGCGTCCAGCAAGGTCTTTCCTTCTTGTTCGCCTTTCTCCAGATACTCCCGCGTGCGAAGAGTCGACTTCAGGACTTCTAGCACCGCCACCCGACCGCTGCCGTCCTTGAGAGGGATCAGACGCTGCGAAACGATGTAACGGAAGCTTTTCGCCAAGCGGTTACGAATGATGTGCTGCTCCGCCAAGGGAAAAACTCCAACAATGCGCTCGACAGTCTTTGAGGCGTCTATCGTGTGCAGCGTAGAAAGGACGAGGTGGCCCGTCTCGGCCGCTTCTAAGGCGATCTCAATCGTCTCTTTGTCCCGCATTTCGCCTACCAGGATCACCTTCGGAGCCTGCCGCAGGGCGGCCCGCAGGGCAAGGGCGAAGCTGGGAGTGTCACTGTGCAGTTCTCTCTGGTGAATAATCGACCGCTTGTGGCGATGCATGAATTCAATGGGATCTTCAATGGTGATGATGTGATACGCCTGAGTTTCGTTAATCCTATCGAGAATGGCAGCCATAGTAGAGGATTTGCCTGAGCCGGTTGGACCGGTAACCAAAACAATGCCGTTCCTCAGATTGGCAATTTCGCCGAGTTGGGGAGGCAACTTGAGATCCGCGAAACTGGGAATGCTTTTCGGGATGACCCGCATCACGATGGCGTGGCTCCCGCGCTGCACAAAGATGTTTACGCGAAACCGGCATTGGGATGGCAGGCTATACGATAGGTCGCATGAACCCTGTTCCTTTAGCGTTGCCATAGCCTGTTTGTTGCCGCCTATGAGTTCTCCGGCTATGCGATGCGTATCTTCTGAGCCTAAGATCTGTAATCCTGGGATTTTCACTGGAACCAGCTGCCCGCTCACCTCGACGTGTGGTAAGCTGCCCGGCGAAAAGATCAGGTCACTCACCCTGGTTGAGACACGGAGCATTTCCAAGAGCAGTGCTGGCGTGGCGATGTCTGACTGAGACGCGGCAGTTGCACCAGAAGGATTAGCCAGTGTACCCACGGTGTGCTCCTTCTCTCGTTGCAGCTTACGTTCTGACGCAGTCGACCTCAAGTGACCGAGGTCATGCAAGTGCCGACGCTGGACGACTCGGAATCGGCGAAGATCATGTTGTTGGATCTGAAGACGCGGGCCTTAACGCAGGTAGGGGGCTCACAGGGAATCTGCTGCCCTCGCTGGTCTCCGGATGGCCGTTACGTAGTAGCCGTCAGCGGCACCGACAAATTGATGCCGTTAGATCTGTCTACGCAGCAGTGGCGCCAGGTGGCAGACAAGCTTGGATCCTTTGGTTACATGACCCAGTCGCCGGACCGCAGGTACATAGGCTTTGACACCGGATTCACCGCTGATCGCGGATTCTTTCGGGTGCGGTTGCTGACGGACAAATTGAGAGAGTTGTAAACCTTAAAAACATCCGCCGGTTTTTCCCGGATGGGGCGAGTGGAGTGGAATGGCGCCAAACGGCTCGCCGTTAGTCCTCCGCACATCAGCAACCAGGAGATCTACCACTTGACTGGCAGTCGCCGTAGAATCTCCCTAACTCTGGCACCGCCCGAGTTCGCATCACGCGTAAAGCCAAGGCCGAGTACGCGAAATTGCAGTCATACGTGGCAGTCCGGATTGGTGCCGATGCCGCGTAAATCACGCAGCCTGCTGCACCCTTGTCTTCGCATTCTCCCGCAAAACGGTCTCGATCTGTTCCTGTAGTGCAGCTTCCATTGCCTTTTTCGCGTTCTCAAAACTGGTCCCTTGAATAGCGATGGATAGCTCCTCGCAAACTCCCGTCCACCCATCCGCCTCCAGCCAGAAAAGACACTCTTTCGGCACCTTGGCCTCTACTTGTAGCT
>QIAA01000275.1:0-2201 GCA_003224905.1 Acidobacteriota bacterium | reverse complement strand
ACTCCATTCGTGGTAGCAGGTGCAGGAATCTTCTAAGCTAATCTTAACTCCACCGCTTTTGTTCGCACAGGTTTCGGCTTCCGCCTCGACGGGTGGCCTTTTAATTTGGGTCAGGAGGGACTGAAGTGTCCCCTTCGCACACCCGTTGGCACACTGTGACGAACGTAAGGACGTTGTTGCAACAACATCGCTTCGATTTTAGTGAGTACAGGACCGATGCTCTCGCGTTAATCGCGACAACCCTGCGACGACTCAAAGACGCTGACGAATTGGAGGCAACGGAAAAGGCAGGGCTTAGGCTTATCTTGCAAAGAGACAACAACGAAAAGGAAATTGGCGCCAAGCTTAGGAACATTACTGAATCGAACTACTCACCGATGAAAAGACGTTGTTGGCATTACCTCCTATCAAGCGGATCGTGCCGACGACAATCACCAGAATAACGGCCAACATTACGGCATACTCGGCAATGTCCTGACCACTCTCATCGTTCCATAGGGTAAACATAGAAATTCTCCTTTTTTAGGCTGGGAGGACGAAGAGAGAGGGGAGGGTCAGACCCGGCTCTGACTGGGCGCTAAGTACACATACGCTAGCCCTGCATACTAGGGAGGTCAATAAGGTTTATACCTGACCTTTCGGGCCAGCGATCCTGCTCTGTCTCCTGTAAGACAGAGGGGGGCAATGGCGTTTTGTTTTGGTTCCGGCGAAGATGCAAGGATGTTTTTGCGAAAACTCGGGGCCAAGGGCTTTTGTCGTCTGTTACTGCTTCATTGAATCCGCCATGCTGCAGGAATGCGCACTCTCCCCCTCACCCTGCTGCTCTTCATCTCTAGTTCCTGCTTCGCGTCTTACGTGACGACCACTACAACTTCTTTGTCCGGTGGCGCTGTTGGAGTGAGTTACTCTGCCAGAGTCTATGCGAGTGGGGGCTGCACTCCGTATAAATGGTGGGTCTCCAGCGGCTCACTCCCCGCTGGCCTCAGCGGCGTTAGATCTTCAAGCACGACCAGCTTTCTCATCCACGGCACGCCAACAACTGCCGCAGCTTACAGCTTCTCCGTTACCGTGAGAGGCTGCGGTGGACACCTAAGTACAAAAACCTATACCGTCATCATTATGAAGTGCCCCCGTTCGCTGTACCAATCCCAATGTGAGTTCTCAGTTCGTGTTTCAGCGGGGATGAGGTCTGGAGCAGGGGACGGCGTTTGAGTTCCCTGCTCCAGCAGCCATGTACTAGTTTTCCTCATGCGCTCATCTCCGCTTGTGTCCGTGCAAACTCTGCGGGCGGCAAGTAGTCCAACGAACTGTGCGGACGTTGTTGGTTGTAATCCTGCCGCCAGGATTCGATCTTGCATCGCGCGTCGTTGAGACTGGTGAACCAGTTAGCGTTCAGGCATTCATCCCGCAACCGACCATTGAAGCTTTCCACGTAGGCATTTTGCACCGGCTTGCCCGGCTGAATGAACTCTAGGCGCACTCCCCGTTCTTCGCTCCACGCAGCCAACGCCCGACCACGAAATTCCGGTCCGTTGTCCAGGACGATAGCTTCCGGCCGTCCTCTTGCGCTGACGATCCGGTCCAGCACCCGCCGCACTCGCAGCCCGCCCAGCGAAGTATCGACCTCGATGGCCGGACACTCTCGCGTGCACTCATCCACAATGGTCAACATCCGAATCATTTTCCCCGGGCTCACGCAATCGCTCACGAAATCTATGGACCAGCGTTCATTCGGTCGGGTGGCGGCGGGTCTGGTCACCATCCCCTTCCAATGGATCCGCCGTCGCTGTCGAATCCTCATCGCCAATCCTTCCTCGCGGTACAGCCGGTACACTCGCTTGTGGTTGGCCGGCATTCCTTCCCGCACCAGCATCGCCGTGAGCCGCCGATAGCCGAAGCGCATGCGCTTGGCCGCCAGTTCCTTCAAGCGGGTGCGGAGTTCGCTGTCTCGCCCCGCTTTCCGTAGTCGATAGCGATGCGTCGATCGTCCCAATCCCACTAGCCTGCAGGCGTGTCGCTCGCTCATCTGGTATTCGACTTCCACATGGCTCGCGACGGCCCGAAGTCCCGCAGGCGCTACCAGTTTTTTGAGAGCACGTCTTTCAGCGCCCGATTATCCAACGTCAGCTCGGCTACTACATGCTTCAGCTTCCGGTTCTCATCTTCCAACTGCTTCACCTTCTTCGCCTCGCCACTTTCCA
>QIAA01000269.1 GCA_003224905.1 Acidobacteriota bacterium | reverse complement strand
TTCCCGAGCCGGCGACATTTAAGATCGCCTTGCGGGACCATCCCGCCGAGTCGGCGTAAAGCTCGCATAGCCGCTGGTCCGCATCGAGATAGGACTTGAGATCCGCCAAGTGCATATAATAGTCGCCGCGCGTCAGCAGCGCGTCACGCAGCGGACCAAAGACCCCCGGCTCATAGCGGCTGAACTGGTTCGAGAAGATCAGGTCCAACGCCGCGCGGGTCTCCGGTTCGTTGTCATAGTGCCATTGCGGGCTGTACCAGCCCCGGCTGGCGGCCACCTGTTCCGCAGTCAGGCCGAAGAGAAAGAAATTTTCTTCGCCTGCTTCTTCTGCCATCTCGATGGTCGCGCCGTCGCGCGTGCCGATTGTCAGTGCTCCGTTCATCATCAATTTCATGTTGCTCGTGCCGCTCGCTTCGTAGCCGGCGGTGGAGATCTGGTTTGAGACGTCACTCGCCGGGATCAGCCGCTCTGCCAGTGAAACAGAATAGTCGGGCAGGAACAGAACCTTGAGCCGCCCGCGGACCGCCGGGTCGCCGTCGATGGCGCCGGCGAGATTGTTGATGAACTTGATGATGACCTTGGCAAGCTGATACGCGGGTGCCGCTTTACCGGAAAAGAAAAATGTCCGCGGAACCATATCGAGATTGGGATTTTCCCGCAGCCGATTGTAAAGCACCACGATGCGGAGCGCGTTCAGCAGTTGGCGTTTGTATTCGTGGATGCGCTTGATCTGGCAATCGAAGATGCTATCCGGGTCTACTGTCTCGCCGGAGGTCCGCTTGAGCCAATCGGCAAATTGCGATTTGGCGTCCCGTTTAGCCTTCAGAAAGGCGCGGTGTAACGCCTGGTCGTCGGCCAGCGGCTTGAGGTTTTTCAATTGGCTGAGATCGGTCATCCAGCCGTCCCCGATGGCATCGGTGATCGTGCCCGAGAGCGCAGGGTTTGACATT
The DNA here is from genome assembly GCA_003224905.1 of Acidobacteriota bacterium. Lineage (GTDB taxonomy): Bacteria > Acidobacteriota > Terriglobia > Terriglobales > Acidobacteriaceae > QIAA01. The sequence goes on along the minus strand of QIAA01000269.1, from coordinate 1,790 downwards.
AACAGCCAGCGGCGCGGCGTGACGCCGTTGGTCTTGTTGCTGAAACGCTGGGGAAACATTTCGGCCAGGTCCTTGACGGTCATAGTACGCAGTAACCTGGAATGAATCGCCGCGACACCGTTGGTGCTATGCGAGCCGACGATCGCCAGATTCGCCATGCGAATCTTGCGCTGGGCGCCTTCCTCGACGAGGCTGACGCGCTGGACGCGTCCCTCGTCGCCGGGAAACCGCGCTCGTACCTCATCGAGTAAGCGGCGGTTGATCTCGAAGATGATCTCCAGATGACGCGGCAGCATGATCTCAAACCATGCGAGCGGCCATTTCTCCAGAGCTTCGGGGAGTAACGTGTGATTGGTGTACGCCAGCGTTTTTTGTGTAAGGTCCCAAGCTTCGTCCCAACCGAAGTGCGCTTCGTCGAGCAGAATCCGCATCAACTCCGGCACTGCCATCGTCGGGTGCGTGTCGTTGAGCTGGATGGCGACTTTCTGGGGCAGCGCGCTCCACTCGGCGTTAGCTGCGCGGAAGCGCCGCACGAGATCCGCCAGCGAGCAGGCCACCAGAAAATACTCCTGCACAAAACGCAATCCCTGCCCCATGGTTGTGTGGTCGTCGGGATACAGTACCCGGGTCAGCGATTCGGCCTCGAGCGTCTCCGCCAGCGCGCCGACGAAATCGCCGCTGCTGAATTCCTGAAAGTTGAAGTAGTCGTGCGCCGCCGCGGCCCAGAGCCGTAGTGTATTGATGGTCTTGCCGCCGTAACCAACGACCGGGCGATCGAACGGAACACCGATGAGAGTCGATGGACGGCCGGTGACCGCGCGCAAGGTACCGCCGCGTATTTCGAATGAACAGTTGAGCTTGACATCCACTGTCTCGTTCGGACGCGCGACTTCCCATGGGTCCGGACGACGGAGCCAGTTGTCGGGAAGTTCGTGCTGCCAGCCGTCCTGGATGGACTGCTTGAAGATGCCGTATTCGTAGCGCAGGCCATAGCCGATAGCCGGGATTTGCATCGTGGCCATTGAATCGAGGAAGCAGGCTGCGAGGCGCCCCAGACCTCCGTTACCCAGGCCCGCGTCGGGTTCCTGCTCCAGCAGCTCGAACCAATCGAAGTTCTTTTGCTTGACGGCGTCTTTCGTGAGGTCATCAAGAAGAAGGTTCGTAACATTGTTGGCGAGCGAGCGGCCGATGAGAAATTCCATTGAGAGATAATAAACCCGCTTTGGATTCTCGCGCGCATAGGTTTTTTCCGTATGCAGCCATCGCTGCGAAAGGATATCGCGCACGGAGCGGGCGATCGCCTCAAAACGCTCTCGAGCGCCGATCGTCGTTACTTCCATGACGTTGTCAAAGACGAGGTGCCGCTCGTAGAGCGCATTGTACGCTCCCGCAAACTGAACTGGCCCGCAGCCGTATTGCTCGATGAGCTTCGATTGCTCGTCGGACCCCGTTGATGTCGCGTCAGCGGCTCTTTTTTGTGTTTGTGCTTTCACCACGTTTATTCCTTTATGAATTTGAGTTTTCCGTTGCCGCAGATTCCTATTTCTCCATGTCACCGATCGCCGGCTTCAGCTGCCTTGCTCATAGCTATTTGGGTTAGCTCCCAACATGACGGGTGTCGTCCCACAACCGGATTACCGGCTCAGACAGGTTGTGTTCGTAACCCAACGCACTCAGGCTCGCTGTGCTCAGCAGGAAGTATCTACCGAATGCGGCATCGAGCCCGAGCCAGCGCGCGGCGAATACTCGCAGGAAATGCCCGCTGGAGAAAAGCAGCACGTCACCTTTGA
>QIAA01000109.1 GCA_003224905.1 Acidobacteriota bacterium | reverse complement strand
AACTCCAGCCACGGCAGTTGCGGCATGTGAAAGCCGGGCACGGTAACGCCGTGTAACCAAGCAAAAGCGGCGAGTCCCGCCAGGGACAGACGAGTCAATCGCACACCCTGAGGGGCTCTCGATCATTGCGCCTCAACCCAGGCCGAAGCATCCCCATCGTACACTTAAGGTGGATGCCCCTGTATCTCACCCGCCTTCGCCGCTGGATTGGAGCAGCTACAATCATTCTGTTGCTGCTGGTCGGGGCTGCTTATTTTTACGCGCGCCACAAGTTGCGTAATGCGATCAAAGAAGTTCCGGGAAAAATTGGCCTCGAAATCCAGCAGAGTGCGCAGGGATTCACCATTTCCCGCTCTGAACAAGGCCGAACCCTATTCAAAATCCAGGCCAGCAAAGTTGTGCAATTCAAGCAGGGCGGACGCGCTGAACTGCACGATGTCTCGATTACCCTATACGGAAGCGATTCCAGCCGCTTCGACCAAATCTACGGTGCAGATTTTGAGTATGACCCGCAGTCCGGCGATGTGACCGCGAAAGGCCCTGTCCAGATCGATCTCGAGGCCAACCCGCGGGGACTGGCGACTCCGGACCAGACCGTTCCCGAAGAACTCAAGAACCCAATTCACCTCAAGACAACCGACCTGGTGTTCAACCAGAAGAGCGGAAATGCCTTCACAAAGGAGAACATTGAATTCAACACTCCGCAGATTTCAGGCTCCGCAAAGGGTCTGAGCTATACAGCCGCGAATAATCTTCTGACATTGGAATCGCAGGTGAACGTCACCTTCAACGGCCCCATCCCTGCAATCATGGTTGCTACCCGGGGAACCCTAACCAGGGATCCCCGGCAGTTTGTGCTGGACCGGGTACACGCTCGCAGTGCCGCACGTCGCGGCGAGGCCGATAAGGTCACCCTGTATTTGCGTTCCGATAACACGCTTGATCGTGCAGTCGCGACCGGCAATGTGATGGCGGAAGCTGAAGGCCCGTCTTCCGGGCGCTTCAGCGCTACACAACTGGAACTTCTGATGCGTGAAAACAACCAGGGCATTCAAAGCGCAATCTTTAGCGGTGACGTGAACATTGAAGCCTCCGGTGCCCAATCCGGTGAAGCAAAAGCTCGGCGAGTCGCGTTCAATTTTTCAGGGAAGAAAAACATCCTTCAGTCCGCGCGCACCGAGGGCGATGTGAGATTGCTCCAGCATCAGAAATCAGCTTCCGGGACGGCACAGGATCTCCTCCTGCGCGCCCCTGCAATCGATTTCGTTGTAGCGGAAGGCAAACGTCTTGCGCGTGCGGAAACTTCGGGAGCCGCACAAATCGAAATACTTCCTGTCCAGCCCACAACTGGCCCGGACACACTGGTCACTGCCGGCAGATTTCTGGCTCAGTTCGATGCGCTGGGTCGGCTGCAATCGGTCCACGGAGAACCGGATGCACGCTTAGTCGCCAGAGTCCCCGGACAGCCCGATCAGGTCACTACCAGCCAAAAACTTGACGCTACATTTCGCTCAGGCAGCGGAATCCAGTCTCTCGTGCAACAAGGAAACTTCACCTACACAGATAATGGACGCAAGGCGTGGGCACGACAGGCCCGCTACACGCTCAGTGACCACATGATTGTCCTAGACGGTTCACCCCGGGTCGCCGACACCACAACCGACACGGCAGCGCACAGCATTCGACTGAATCGCGAAACAGGCGATGCTTACGCCGAGGGCGACGTCAAAAGTACCTACCGCGATCTGAAGCCGCAATCAAGCGGAGCGCTGCTGGCATCAGCGAGTCCCGGCGATGTGACCGCGAAAGGCCCTGTCCAGATCGATCTCGAGGCCAACCCGCGGGGACTGGCGACTCCGGACCAGACCGTTCCCGAAGAACTCAAGAACCCAATTCACCTCAAGACAACCGACCTGGTGTTCAACCAGAAGAGCGGAAATGCCTTCACAAAGGAGAACATTGAATTCAACACTCCGCAGATTTCAGGCTCCGCAAAGGGTCTGAGCTATACAGCCGCGAATAATCTTCTGACATTGGAATCGCAGGTGAACGTCACCTTCAACGGCCCCATCCCTGCAATCATGGTTGCTACCCGGGGAACCCTAACCAGGGATCCCCGGCAGTTTGTGCTGGACCGGGTACACGCTCGCAGTGCCGCACGTCGCGGCGAGGCCGATAAGGTCACCCTGTATTTGCGTTCCGATAACACGCTTGATCGTGCAGTCGCGACCGGCAATGTGATGGCGGAAGCTGAAGGCCCGTCTTCCGGGCGCTTCAGCGCTACACAACTGGAACTTCTGATGCGTGAAAACAACCAGGGCATTCAAAGCGCAATCTTTAGCGGTGACGTGAACATTGAAGCCTCCGGTGCCCAATCCGGTGAAGCAAAAGCTCGGCGAGTCGCGTTCAATTTTTCAGGGAAGAAAAACATCCTTCAGTCCGCGCGCACCGAGGGCGATGTGAGATTGCTCCAGCATCAGAAATCAGCTTCCGGGACGGCACAGGATCTCCTCCTGCGCGCCCCTGCAATCGATTTCGTTGTAGCGGAAGGCAAACGTCTTGCGCGTGCGGAAACTTCGGGAGCCGCACAAATCGAAATACTTCCTGTCCAGCCCACAACTGGCCCGGACACACTGGTCACTGCCGGCAGATTTCTGGCTCAGTTCGATGCGCTGGGTCGGCTGCAATCGGTCCACGGAGAACCGGATGCACGCTTAGTCGCCAGAGTCCCCGGACAGCCCGATCAGGTCACTACCAGCCAAAAACTTGACGCTACATTTCGCTCAGGCAGCGGAATCCAGTCTCTCGTGCAACAAGGAAACTTCACCTACACAGATAATGGACGCAAGGCGTGGGCACGACAGGCCCGCTACACGCTCAGTGACCACATGATTGTCCTAGACGGTTCACCCCGGGTCGCCGACACCACAACCGACACGGCAGCGCACAGCATTCGACTGAATCGCGAAACAGGCGATGCTTACGCCGAGGGCGACGTCAAAAGTACCTACCGCGATCTGAAGCCGCAATCAAGCGGAGCGCTGCTGGCATCAGCGAGTCCCATCCATGTGACCGCCCGCGCCATGATGGCGCATCGCTCTCCGGCCGTCGCAGTGTACACAGGTGCCGCGCGCCTCTGGCAGAACGCGAACATTCTGGAAGCGTCCTCCATCCAGTTCGATCGTGACCGCAGATCGGTGATAGCGCAAGGCTCTGAAGCGCAGCCCGTCTCGACCGTCCTCGTTCAGGCTGATAAGAACGGCGCGGTTACGCCTGTGACTATTACTTCGTCGGGCTTCACCTATACCGACGCGAATCGAATGGCGCATCTCGAAGGAAAGGTTCAGGCGAAAGGAGCCGACGTTACGGTTAGTGCCGGTGAGATGGACATCTATCTGAGGGCTGCTGAACAATCAACTCCAAATCAGATGTCAGCGCCAGGAAAAATCGACCACATAATCGCCCGAAAGCAGGTGGCCATCACGCAACCCGGACGCCACGCCAACGGAGAGCAACTTACCTATACGGCTGCCGAAGACAAGTTCGTCTTGACTGGCGGTTCGCCTAGCATTTTTGATGCCGAACACGGCAAGGTTACCGGGGTTTCGTTGACTTTCTTTAGGACGGATGATAGGGTGCTCGTGGAAGGAAATAATTCCCATCCCACTGTCACCCAGACACGAGTGGCACGATAAATGCGTACCCTGGCCACTGACGAAATCGGCAAATCCTATCGCGGTCGCCGGGTTGTAAACGGAGTCAGTCTTCGCGTTGAACAGGGTGAAGTTGTTGGTCTACTTGGACCTAACGGCGCCGGCAAGACCACAACCTTTTACAGCATCGTCGGTTTGATCCCTCCAGATACGGGCCGCGTTCTCATCGATGCCGAAGACATCACTGATGTCCCCATGTACCTGCGAGCGCGTCAGTATGGCATCAGCTACCTGCCGCAGGAAGCTTCTGTATTTAGGAAGTTGACCGTAGAAGAGAACATCCTCGCGGTTCTGGAAGCCCAGCCCATCTCTTGGCACGAGCGACGCGAAAAAATGGAGGAACTGATCGATAAGCTCGGCCTGGAGCACATCCGCCAGAACATGGGACACGATCTCTCCGGCGGCGAGCGGCGCCGAGTTGAGATTGCGCGGGCATTGTGCATCAATCCAAGTTTTATTTTGTTGGACGAACCGTTTTCCGGGATCGATCCCATAGCCGTCCTTGACCTGCAAAAGATTATTAGTGATCTGAGAGCAGCCGGCATCGGCGTGCTGATTACGGATCACAATGTGCGTGAAACGCTTTCAGTCACCGACCGGGCGTACATCATCAACGAAGGACGCATCTTCCGGCAGGGCACGCCCGAGCAATTGGGCGGCGACCCCGAGGTACGAAGAGTATATCTGGGGGAAAGTTTTTCGCTGGTGTGAAACCAGCTCTTAGCTATTAGCTCTTAAGCCCTTAGCTAAACACGATGAGCTACTCGATGCTGTTACTTAAATTACCAATGATGGTATCGATCTCACTATGTGGAATGATCGCTGGAGCGCTATCTGGACGCCGCTGTCAGACACCCGCAGGAAGCTAGGAGTAAAAGCTAAGAGCTAAAAGCTGCTTTTATGGTTCTTCTCCAACCCAAACTCCATCTCAAGGTCTCGCAGAGGCAGATTCTCACCCCCGGCCTGGTGCAGATGGTCAGTGTCCTTGCGCTCAACAAACTAGAGCTCAAGGACATGATCACTGCCGAGATGGTTGAAAACCCTGTCCTGGAGGAGCTGGAGGATTCCGTTCCCCTGCTCGACGATGTCAATCGTCGCGAAGAAGACCGTGAGCGCCCCGCAGCAACAGCCGAAGAAAACCCTATCGCTGCGGTTGAGAAGAAAGATCCTTTCGAGGAAATCGACTTCGGCTCCTTCTTTCAGGACTACCTCGATCCCGGCTATCGCAGCCCCGGCGAGATGGAAGAAATTGAGCGTCCTTCGTTCGAAAACTTTCTCTCCAAGCCCAGCAACTTGACCGATCACCTGATGTGGCAGCTCGGTGCATTGCCCGTTCGTCCCGAGGTGCGCGAAGCAGCGGAACTGATTATCGGCAACCTGAGCGAAGATGGATACCTGCTCGCCAGTGATGAAGAATTGCTCGGCGTTGCGCCGCCGTCTGCTCCAGAAGTAGACGCCACAATCGCAGAAAAAGTAGTCAAAGAGGCCGCCGCGCTTGGGATTACAACAGTCGCCGCCGGCATCGGCGCTGAGGCAGCAAGTCTGGAGTCTGCCCCTGCTTCGGATTGGGACGCAATCGCGGAAGCCGATTCAGAAGTAATTCTTTCTGATCTGGCAGCGATGGCTGCTCCCGCAGCCCCTCCGCCTTCAACATGTGTTGTAACGGCCGTTATTCCGGAGCCGGCGCGAGTAGCACCGGGATATAAGCCGGGCTTCAATCTCGCCGATCTACACGAAGCATTGGAACTGGTCCGTCAGATGGACCCGCAAGGCGTGGGCTGTCGCGATTTGCGTGAATGCCTGCTTTGCCAGCTCCGCTATCACCAGCAGCAACTTTCAGTTCACGCCAACGGCAATGGCGAGACCACTGCCCAGGTACTCACCGATGCGACCGCCATCGTGGACCAGCATCTGCGCGCCGTCCAGAACAAGCAGCACAAAGAGATCGCACGCGCCATCAGCCGTCCGATTGAAGCCGTGCAGCAAGCGATGGATTACGTCCGCACGCTCGATCCGAGACCTGGGTTGCGCTATAACAAGGTGCAAGCGCGGTTGATCGAGCCGGACGTCGCTTTCGTCAAACACGGCGATGAATGGCTGGTGATGATGAATGAGGAAGACGTGCCGCAGCTGCGCCTGAATCCTGCTTACAAGCGCCTGCTCACTCGGGACGGCAATGACAAGGACACTCGCAATTACGTAAAGGAGCGCTACAAGAGCGCCATGCAGCTCATCAAGAATATCGAGCAGCGCAAGCAGACGATCATGAAGGTCTGCTACTCGATTGTCGCCAGGCAGGAGGACTTTCTAGAGTTCGGCATCGACCAGCTGAAGCCGATGATGATCAAGGAAGTGGCAGAAGAAATCGGAGTGCATCCCTCCACCGTGAGCCGCGCCGTTGCCAACAAGTACGCACACACGCCGCAGGGCGTTTTCGAACTGCGTTACTTCTTCAGTGAGAGCGTGAATGGGCCGCAGGGCGGCAACACTTCGCTGCTGATTCTGAAACGCCGCGTCAAGAAGCTCATTGAGGAAGAAGATCCATCGCGGCCGTTAACAGATGAGCAGATCACGCGGATTCTGCAATCGCAGGGAATCCAGGTCACTCGCCGCACCGTCGCCAAATATCGCGAGGATATGCGCATTCCCAGCACGCACCAGCGAAGGGTTAAGAAGTAAGAATGCATAATAAGAATGCATAAGTAGTAACAGTCAGACGAGGTGCCCATGGACGTGGAATACACCGGCAGGCACTACGAAGTTACTCCCGCCATCCGCAAGTCGGTTGAAACCGGCCTCGCTAAAATCCGCAAGATCCTCGGAGATAAATTCGATTCCAAGGTGATCCTTGCGGTCGAGAAGCACCGCCACAAAGCCGAAATTACCATCAGTTCGCGTAACGGACCTCTGGTTGGCGTGGCGCAGGCCAATGACATGGGCATCGCCGTCAACGAAGCCCTCGAGCATCTCGAAAAGCAAGCCGTAAAATATAAAACGCGCTGGCGCAGCAAGAAGCGCCACGAGCATGAAAAGTGGAACGGCAAAGGCACCCACGATGGCCTGCAGCCTGCCGTGGGAGCGACGGAATCTACCGCCGTCCCCGTTCTGGTTCATCAATTCCCACGCATCGCCCAAACCACCGAAGTTCACCTGGTTCGCTCCGACGAGGCCGTCTCCACCCGTCCCATGACCCTTGAAGAAGCCATCAAGGAAGCCCATTTCCGCGACCGCGACGTATTCGTTTTTCGCGATCCCAAGGGTAAGGTGATGGTCCTCCATCGCACCCGAGACGGAAAAATGGAGCTGATCGAAGCGCCATAGCCAACCTGGGAATCCTTTGCGGTCTTTGCGGTCAAAGATTTGTGGCGCAGTTGAAAACAATTCACTTCCGGCCGCGATTCCGGAGGCACCATCTCCGCCGCGCGACAGTAGCCCACCAACCCTGCATCTATGGCCCCTCGGACGCTGCACCACCCGCGACCGCATGGGCCGCGACCTCGCCTTCATGTGCCGCATCTATCTCAACGGATGGTCCAATACTCCCCGCGACATCGCCATCGACGAACGCACCGCCCTCCTCATCGACTCAACCGGCAACGCGACGTTGGTAGGATCAAGCACCGCCTACTTCATGCAAGCCCCCGGTGCTCCCCAGGTCTGCCAATCTAAGACGCCACTTACTTACCAGAACATCAGCGTTTACCGCATCAACTCCACCGGATCTTTCAACCTCTCTCGCTGGACCGGCAAAGGCGGGATCTCGTATTCCGTTTCGGCGAACGCCGGTGTGCTGAGTTCGACCCTGTCCGGAGGACTGATTTACTAGTAAAAGAAAATCACCGAACCCTGCACAAGCCATGTAGGGACAGCCGCCACCCTGAGCGGAGTCGAAGGGCTTGTCCGGCGGAGCAACGCTCCGCAGGTCTCGGTCACTGACTTTCGACCCTGTAGCCCAGACATTCACACAAACCGACGAAAGTTTTTCCTTGACACAAAACGTAAGTACGTCTCTAATGCCGCGCAACGGTTTGTGTCGTTCGAGGGGGACGAACCGCCAAACCACTTTAGGAGTGAGCCATGTCTCGCTTCGCGTTGCCCCCTGCAGTGAACTCTTCCTTTCGTTCATTCGGAACATCCGCATTTCATGTCCGCACAGCAGACGATATGCATTCACGTGCTGGAGCACTTTCTCTTCGCACGTCTCCCGATTATGGGATCGGACCTATGCCACTGTCGGAGCCGATGCCCTACCGCTCGGCGCGAGCGCTCCGCCAACTCGCTATGGTGCTCATGGTCCTCATGGGATTCGCGTTCGCACAAACCACAGGGAATCGAGAGGGAAAAACAAACTTCTCACCCGCCAGCTCGGTAGAGTACGGATCAGTCAATCTTCCCAATCTCAATATCGAGTGGCAATTATCGATTCGACAGAAGCTCGGATACTTTTCGGCCAGTCTCTTCAGGGAAAACAGCAAGTGGGTGCTCTGGGGAGGCAATCAAACGAGGCTTTTGACTAAAATTGAGGCCAACGGAGGAGGTTTCTTACCGGACTTCGAGCTAATTTCTCCCCTTGGGATTGCTCGTTATGAAAACTTAGGTGTCCTTTGCGGCCTCAATAAAAAATATGGTGCGTTTGAGTTTCAAGAACCCGATGGCACCCTTCATAATTTTAGCGGAACCATATGTCAGGGGGTTACCGGCACACTTCACGACCATTTCGGTTGGTCGATTGATTATCCCTCGCTCACGGTTACAAGCCCTAGTGGAACTGTATTCACCCCATCATCAGTTACCGACACTAATGGGAACGCAGTTACAAAATCTGGTGCTGAGTACATAGACTTCTCCAGCTCAAACAATCACCCACTATCTGTCGGAGCGACCTACCTGTATTATGACGCAAACGGAACGGCGCAAAACATCACTCCGCATTATGGTTCTTTCATCTTGCAGGCGAAACACGGCTGCTCAAATGTTAGCGACTCTCCCACAGCTTCAGGGCAACTTTTGACTCAGCTTGATTATCCAGATGGAACGAACGTTCAGATTACCTACGAACCGACCGTGGGAGCCCCGGCCAATGTTACTGGACGAATCAAAACTCTGAAGCTCCGCACAGGCGCGTTGATAACGTACACGTACAACGGGGCACATAACGGCTTCAGTTGTGAGGATCTTGGTACATCTGGATTTACTCGTGCCACACCGGACGGTATGTGGACGTATGTTCGTTCACTCGTGTCCGGTCAGTGGGTAACGACCGTCACCGCTCCGGGCGGGCAGACGTACACTTCCAAGTTCACCGGGACTGCCCCGTACTACCGCGTGAGTTATGATGCGAAGGAATCGAACGGGAGTCTTGTCCAGCACTCCTACGATTGCTACAACGGCAACACTACGGGATGTGAAACAGTCACGGATCTTGGCACAAGCCTACTCACATCGCACTTCGTTTACACACGCTTTGGCACCGACACGACACAGACGTTCAGAACAGAGACGTACTTCGGAGCCAATCAGCTTCCCACTTCAATCAGACAGTTCGATTTTGACGGAACCACACGCCTTACCGCAACGAACATCACGTACGGAACATACAGCGCCAGCGGATGTAGTCCTATCGCCGGAATTCTCGATCATCCGTGTACGGTGTTAGTGGCCGATGCCAACAATCTCACGATGAAGGTGGACTACAACACGTACGACGCGAACGGCAATCTGACCATGAATCAGAAGCTCATCGGGAACGGCACGTATTACCGCACGGTCAACACATTCAATCCAAACGGAACACTCCAGAAAACACACTTGCAAACAGGTGGAGTAGTTGCGCCTGACACGATATACACCTATGGCGAGTGCAATGGCTTCGGATTCACTAGCGTCACAGCCGGAGGACTGACCACTGGGCAACACAACGATTGCAACGGTGGAGTTCCGTTGAGCGTCACAGATGCCAATGGCCAATCTACTACCTTTGCATACAATGATCCTCTTTGGCGCAAGACCAGCTCGACCGATCCAGCAGGCAACGTCAGGAATTTCATCTACACGGCGAACAGTGTTGAAAGCAAGATGGTCTATAACGGAGGATCGTCAGTCGATGATGTCGTGACCACATTCGACACATTAGGGCGCACGAAGCTGGTTCAGAAAAAACTCGGGCCGAGCTCGACGAACTACCGCACTGTGCAGACGAACTACAACTCAAACGGACAGGTTTCCAGTGTCACCCGTCCCTGCTCGGTTGCGCTCGGAGCACCTTGTACAACCTATCTTACGACCTTCAGTTACGATGCGATTGGACGCACAACGAACGTTCTGGATCAGACTAGACCCACAGCAGGATCAGTCTCGACAACGTACAACGGTCGAGATGTGTTGTCAACTCTTAGTCCCGCTCCGGCCGGCGAGAGCACGAAGCAGAAGCGACTGGAATTCGACGCCATCGGTCGGCTTTTGTCAGTGTGTGAGATCACGGCTCTTCCCGGCAATGGCACGTGCGGACAGTATATCTCCTCACTGCACGGCTACATGACTATATACGCATACGCAACTAACTCAACGGACAACGTTGTAACCGTCACTCAGGGATCTCAGACCCGCACGTTCCACTACGACAAGATCGGGCGCTTGATCTCCGAATCTCACCCCGAATCCGGCACGACGAATTACACGTACGACACGGCAACTGTGGGTGACTGCGGGACTATCAGCTCTGCCGGGGATCTAATCGCTAAAACAGGACAGGACACTGTGTCCACATGCTACACGTATGACACTCTGCACAGGCCATTGAGCGTTGCACACAATCCGGCACGTGCGAACGGCAGCTCAGATCGGTTCTTCGTGTATGACACAGCTACGGTGAACGGGCAGGCCATGCAGAACGCCGCCGGGCGCTTGGCCCGAGCTTACACTTGCGACAGCGATGCATGCTCACCGAAGACGACCGACTTCGGGTTCAGCTACAACGTGCGCGGAGAGGTGCTCCACACGTATGAACATACGCCCCATTCCGGTACTAATGTTTACTATGATCTAGCACAAACATATCGTGCTACTGGTCTACTTAATTCTCTGAATTTGGATGTTTGCAATCCGACATGCAGCGGAGCTTTGCCTACCATTATGTACGGCATTGATGGAGAAGGTAAAGTCACGAGCGTATCAGATGGCACGAACACGCTCGCAAATGTTCCTAGCAACGGCTTCGAGACGGACGGAAGCGTAAACGCGGTGACCTTCTCGACCGGCGATGCGGCAGCCTTCACGTACGACGCGCCCACCGGCAGGATGAAGAGTTATGCCGAGACGATCAACGGCACTCAGGTTAAGGGCACCTACGGATGGAACATCAACGGCACCTTGGCCAGCCTCACCATCACGAATCCGTTCAACGCTGCGGATGACCAAACCTGCACATACTCGCATGATGATCTGGCGCGAATCACCGGTGCTCATTGCGGAACCGATTGGGATCAAACATTCAGCTACGATCGTTTCGGGAACCTCACGAAGTCCGGCAGCATGTCATGGCAACCGGGATACAGCGCTGCGAACAACCGCTACACTCTCGTCGGCACGAGCTACAACGCAAAAGGCGAGCTCACCAATGACACGTTCCATACGTACACGTGGAACGCAGACGGTGCTCCAACCGACATAGACACGAGCATTCATCTGGTCTATGACCCCTTCGGTCGAGTGGTTGAGAAACAAGTCGCAGGAGTGAACACCGAGTACATCTACAGTGGACGAACCAAGCTCGCAATCATGAACGGGCAGACCATAACGGCTGCCTTTATTCCTCTTCCGGGAGGAACTCAGGCGAAGTACGCCGGCACAGCAATTAGCCGGTATATGGTGCCTGATGCAATTGGCAGCTTTCGCGTCATTGCCACTTCTACTCGCAGTTATCTCGGTTCTGCGTTTGCTCCTTTTGGGGAACAGTATGCCGTTGGGAACAATGCAAATGCCTACTTCACTGGAATCGGACAGGAAACGGTGAACGACGAGTACGACTTCCTCTATCGTCACCTGCACGAGAGCCAGGGCCGCTGGATCTCCCCAGACCAAGGGCCCTTCATCTTTGCTGATCCGCAGAGCTTCAATCGGTATGCGTATGTTAGGAATAGTCCGCTGAATTTAGTTGATCCGCTTGGGCTTGTTGGCTGTAGGGCAAAGTGCGGTATGTTTGGTGGAGGAGGAGTGGGAGGAGGTCTTTCGTGCGAAGTGGATGGGATCGCAGAACCCTGCGACATGGCTCTACGAGAGTTAGAGAGTGGGGCAGCAATTGAATGTAACACCGGCTGCGGGGTATTTGGAACGCATCAATCCCCCATAAATGGTATGGACTACAGCTTGTTGCCAGGTGTAAACGGACCGATATGGTTCAATAATGCCAATGGCGAAGAACTGGATCCCGAGGCTGCTAATGAGCTTGGCCTTTTTGCCGCAACTGAGTCGGGTACCGTTCCACTCTGGGATCCAAAGTCCCCTCCATATTGGATGCCTCAATTCTCTCAGTTAGACGGCACGGCCATAATAAAAGCTGGGCACACAAAGCCCATTCCCGCTCCTATGTCGGCTAAACCTGGAGTGTGGGAATGCGTGACGAATCCAGGAGATTCACTGGAAGCTTTGGGTGCGAAGGGCGAAACAGAGATGCATGACCCCGACTTTCCTGGCCAGATCTATGCAAATGGCAATCGGGGCACACGGCAGTTGAACCCTGAGGGGGATACCGAAGCCTCTGGATGGGCGGTTATTGCCGACTATCTTTTATCTGCAGCTGCTTGCGTAACCAGTGTAATCTTCTAAAATGAGATGGAGACATGCTTGTCTTATGACGAACCTCACAACAAGGGGTTGGACCGACTCAGGTGGAAGATCGTGGCACAAATCGGCAAAAATGCCTTTCTTTAACCAGTTTAGCAGTGTTTTATTTCCAGGCCTGATGTCGGGGAACTGGGTACCCAAGAACGTCATCGAGAGAGTTGGCGTGCTCTTGGTGGGCGTTAGTCTATCAATCGCTGGGTTCGCTTTTTTGGCGGCTTCTTTAGCAGTGCGTGCTGAAATCGATGCCACCATTCGCATGAAGACGATAGCCCTTTTTGTGTCTATCTGTATGGTTTCACTCATGCTTCTGATCGGCGGTTCTGTGGTGGTAATCGGGTTTCGGTTGGCATCCAGTTCGTTGAAGGCAAAACGAGATTAGCGACCTTTTGGGATAACCTACGTTGCGAACATGGTACTTGTATTTAGTCCACATCTGTGCCGCAACGATCGGATCAATGGCGTTAGCAGCGATGTTACTGTACTCAGTCTTCCCTGTTGTGCATTTTGTTGACTCCGCTCTAAGTTTCAGCATCCTAAATCGCGTATTATCGCATCCTAGCTTTCCACTTCAAATATTGGCTGGGTTAATGATGGGTTATCTTAGTCAATTTAAATATAAGAGTAATTTTGCGCGTTGGGTGTGGACGATTCCGTTAGCCATATGGATCTATCAGTTCGCTTCATTCAGTTCCAGCTCAGTCTTTGAAGACCTATGGCAAGCACGTATAAGGCATTTCATTGGGAGTGGGTGTCGGCCACCCGCGTGTTTTGACCAAATGCGGTACACGGCTCCGGTCTATACCTCCGCCGCTTATTCACTCGGAGCGATCTTACAATCTAAGGGCTGGCTGGGCAGGCTGGCCCACCTTTGCCGCTTTTGGTTTTCTCCTTCGATCAGCAACTCTGAGGATGCCCCTCGATAAGAACGAAGGCGTTGTCAAGGCGTAGTTTTCCTAGACGGTGCGAAGCACCGGTGATTTTGCCAGGGCGGGTTGGCCCACCTTTGCCCCTTTGAGTTTTTTGCTGGCAGCATAAATTCTGAGGCTGCCCCGTCCCTTCGCGGTTTTGAGGCTGTTACGAAACTCGAAAATTTTGTCACATCTTGTGATCCCTTGTTTTCGCAATCACAACATATTGTGGTTTTCAACGCTCACATTTGAGTTTCGTAACAGCCTCGGTTTTCGAAGGGTGGGGACCTCTGCTCTCAACTCAAGCCACACGTATCTTCATCTCACCTCTTGGTCTTTGCTCATTCACCAACACCGGCCCGCGCTCTCCATATGCATAGTGACGAAAACTACTCCAGCGCCACTGCCCGGGTTCGAGCACCAGTCCTCGCATCACCGGATTGTGGTGCATGTACAGCAGTTTCTG